>NZ_MPBM01000005.1:0-80524 GCF_001907715.1 Pseudomonas sp. BTN1
CAGTGCGACCTGTTCTCCCACCTTGAATACCTGCTCCACGCTAAGTGCCGAACCACTTAAAAAGCTGTCGGCCCACGTATCAAAGGTATTCAGGCAGGTGCGGAAATCCGCGAATACGCGCTCAACCTTCGGCGCTTCGGGATCCATGGGCACTAGCACCAGGTTGGCCAGCACCGAGATCAAGAGACAGCCCCATTCATCAGGGCTCTAACGAACACCACCATCTGCAATCCCTCGCACTGTTTGATCAGGCGAGGGACTTTGCAGCGGTTGTCAGGTAAAAGAAGTCGGCGTTATTCGCGGGGATGGCGAGGAAGTTTCGTCTTAACTTCAGGTAAACCGAGGCTTGGTCGTAGGAGTTGGATTACAGCTGGAACAGTCTTACAACTTCAACTGCCCAATCGCCTTGCTCAACTCCCCGGCCAACGTCGCCAGTTCATTGCTGGTGGTGGCCGACGCCACGGTCTGATGCACGGTGTTTTCGGTCACATCGCGAATGCTCACCACGGCGCGGTTCATTTCTTCGGCGACATGGCTTTGTTGCTCGGCGGCCACGGCGATCTGGGTGTTGCTTTCGCGCATCTGTGCCACAGCGCCGGTAATTTCAGCCAGCGCGATGCCGGCTTCCTGGGCCTGTTGTACGCAGTCATCTGCCTTGAATGAGCTTTCCTGCATGAAGTCCACCGCGTCGCGGGTGCCGGCTTGCAGCGCCGAGACCATGCGGGTGATTTCGTCGGTGGAGCTTTGCACGCGCTTGGCCAGGTTGCGCACTTCGTCGGCGACCACCGCGAAACCGCGGCCCATTTCCCCGGCGCGGGCGGCTTCGATGGCGGCGTTGAGGGCGAGCAGGTTGGTCTGTTCGGCGATGCTGTGGATCACACTGACCACACCGTTGATTTTCTGGCTGTCTTCGGCCAGTTTCTGGATCATTTCGGCGGTCTGCTGTACGCCGCTGGACAGCCCGGCGATCGAGCGCTGTACCCGGGTGACCACTGCCTGGCCGCTGCCGGCGAGAGTGTCGGCGGACTGGGACAAGTCACGGGTGGCGCCCGCGTGCTGGGCGATGTGGTAGACGGTGGCGGTCATTTCGTTGATGGCGGTGGCAGCCTGGTCGGTTTCGCTTTGCTGGCCCAGCATGCCGTGTTGCACCTCGTTCATGCTACTGGCCAGGCGTGCGGCGCCGTCGTCCAGTTGCCGGGCGGTGCGTGCCACGGTATTGACCACGCGCTGGTAGCCGGCTTGCATGGCGTTGAAGGCGCTGGCCATCTGGCCGACTTCATCCTTGCAGGCCAACGGCACCCGCGCCGACAGGTCGCCGGTCTTTTCGACGTGCAGCATCACATCCTTGAGGGTGTTGAGTTGGCTGAGCAGGAAGCGGATCAACAACTGCGAGGCACCGAGCATGGCCAGCATCAGCACTGCCACGGCGACGGCGTAGTGGGTGAAGCGTTCACTGAACACTTGGCTCAGGCTCGGCGCGTAGGCCAGGACTGCGACCTGCTGGCCGTCGGCCCGGCTGATCACCTCGGCGCCGATCAGCGGGTTTTCACCGAACAACGGCATGGGGTTGAGTTCAGTCCAGCCGTTGGCAGTGCTCAGGGTGGGTAGATCCTGGGGGGGCTGGCCTTTGGAAAATGCGAGCCAGTGCTCACCCGTGGGCAAGGTTCTGTCGGCTGGCCAGGCGCTGAGCAAGCGTCCTTGGGCCTGGGCCGATGCTTGCGACGCCTGGCTGCGCGCCTGTTGTTCAAGCTGTACCGCGTACAGCACCAGCAGCAGGGTGGTGATGAAGGCGACCGCGTTGACGGCCCAGAATTTGTATTTGAGCGAGATATTGCTAAGCCAGGCACCCATGGAAGGTTTTCTCTGATAGCGGAAACAGTATTGGCAAGGTGCCATTATTGTGCCGCTATTCAGAAAAGCGCTTTTGACATGGGTCAATGCGCCGTATTAATCGATGGCAGGCAAGCCGAAAAAGCGGCGGGCGCAGGCGGTGCTGTGCAACGCCAGATCTTCCATCGTTTCGTTACGGTGCAAGGCCACTTCGCGCAGTACTTCGGGCAGGTACGCCGGCTCATTGCGACCATTTTTCGGCTTGGGGCGCAGGGTGCGTGGTAGCAGGTAGGGCGCATCGCTTTCCAGCATCAGACGGCCTCGGGGAATTTCCCTTACCAGGGGATGCAGGTGGGTGCCACGGCGTTCGTCGCAGATCCAGCCCGTGATGCCGATGTGCAAATCCAGGTCCAGGTAACTGAACAGTGCGGCCTGTTCACCGGTGAAGCAGTGCACCACGGCGGCCGGCAGGTGGTCGCGGTAGTCCTTGAGGACCTCCAGCAGGCGCTGGTTGGCATCGCGCTCATGGAGAAACACCGGCAGTTTCAGCTCGACTGCCAGGGCCAGGTGTTCTTCGAGAACTTTTTCCTGCTGGGGGCGAGGGGAGAAGTCCCGATTGAAATCCAGCCCGCACTCACCCACGGCGCGCACTCGGCTGTCGCCCAGCAAGCCACGCAGACGTTGGGCGCTGTCGCTGTTCCAGTCGCTGGCAGAGTGGGGGTGAATGCCGGCGGTGCTGAACAGGCGCTGGCCGCTTTCGTCGAGTTTTACACACAGTTGCAGGGCCTGTTCGCTGCCCTCGACGCTGGTGCCGGTGAGTACCAATTGCTGCACGCCAGAGGCGTAGGCGCGTTCGAGAACGGCCGTGTGCCTCTCGTCGAAACTGGGGTTGGTCAGGTTGACGCCAATATCAATGAGTTGCATGGTGCTATCTCCGCCTGCGGCCGGAAAGCATATCAGAGCTGTAGATTGATAAGAAAAACCAAGAACTACAATGCGTTAACGCTGTCTTTGAACGTCGCAAGCGACATTGTGGTGGGCCGATTGCCTGCCACCTTGGCGCCGTTGCACGCCTTGCCAGCGCATAAAGCGCTCTGTTTCTGACCCCCAGCACTGCGTAATTCGCACAGGCGCTGGCCAGTTTTCTTTCCGGAGAGCGGATGATCCGACCCTCGGCGTTGCTTATGTTGTGCCTGGCGTTATTGCTGCCCATGACGGCGGTCGCACGTCTGGATGGGCCGCTGCAAGTGGCCAAGCCCGGCAAGGTCCGCGACCTGGCGCAAATTCGCTCCAGCCGCACCCTGCGTGTCTTGGTCAACCAGAGCCGCAACAGTTCCGGTGAAGTGCAGGGCCAGGCCATCGGTGTCGAATACCATCGGTTACGCGCCTTCGAGCAATACCTCAACGGCCATGCCCGTGATGGGCAGGCCATCAACCTCAAGATCATCCCCAAGGCCAAGGACCAGTTACTCGGTGCGCTGGCCCGTGGTGAAGGTGACCTGGTGGCGCCCGGTGAGTTGCTGGACGTGAAAGGCGTGCACAAGGTCAGCGCCAGCGCCCCGATTGTCAGCGATGTGCCGTTGTGGCTGGTGGGCGTCAAGGGTGAACGACGGTATACCAAACTGGAGCAACTGTCGGGTCGCACGGTGACGCTGACCACCGGTAGTGCGGCGGTGGACGCTATCAGTCAGGTCAATCAAAAGCTGGCCCTGCACAAGCGCCCACCAGTGAAAGTGGAATGGGTTGACCCGAGCCTGGCGGTGGAAGATGTCCTGGAGATGGTGCAGGCCGGGATTTTTCACCTGACGATCGTGGAAAAACCGATTGCCCAACGCTGGTCGAAAATCCTGCCCAAGTTGCGCTTTGACAAGCAGGTCGTCATCAGCGAGCCAGGCGACGAGTTCTGGTTTGTGCGTCAGGACGCGTCGATGCTGCGTGCCAGCATCGATCGGTTTCTCAAGACCTATCACACGCCTTCCGACCAGGATGTGGCCTTCCAGCGCATCTATCGGCGCCTCTACCAGGTCCGTAACCCATTGGCGCGGGCTGACCGCCAGCGCCTGGAAAAACTGCGCCCGGTTTTGCAAAAACATGCGCGTGAGCAAGGTATGGACTGGCTGAATCTGGCGGCGTTGGCGTTCAAGGAGTCTTCCCTGGACCCAGGCGCACGCAATAGTGGAGGCCCTACCGGCCTGATGCAGATCACGCCGTCGGCGGCGCAGCGGGTGGGGGTCAACAATATCGAGTCGCTCGACAGTAATGTGCAGGCGGGGGCGCGTTACCTGGCGATGATCCGGCGCAAGTTTTTCTCCAGCCCCAAGCTCAATGAGCGCGAGCGCATGGCCTTTATGCTGGCGGCGTACAACATGGGGCCGGAGCGGGTGCAAGGTATGCGCACCGAGGCCAAGCGCCGTGGGCTTAACCCCAATCAGTGGTTCTTCCAGGTTGAACGCATTGCCATGGAGCAGGTAGGGATGGGCGGCGTCAGCTATGTTAATAGCGTCAACAAGTATTATTTGGCGTTCGATCGGGAGCGCGAGTCTCTGGAGCCGCCTGCGGCTAAAGTTGCATCGCGTGAGTAATCGATTTTTTTGATGTGAATTAGGCAATATTTCGGCTTTTATCATTGCTTAAACTGATTAATATAGCGGCCAACCAACCCCTACCTGGAAAAGGATTTACCCCCATGAGCCCAATGATTACCCGTGTACTGTCCACTCGCGCCGGTTATGGCCTGACTATTCTGCGTATCTTCGTCGGCATCATCTTCGCTGCCCACGGTTCGCAAAAGCTCTTCGGCTGGTTTGGCGGTGGTGGCCTGGCGGGCACCGCACAATGGATGGAAAGCATCGGCCTGGCGCCGGGCACGCTGATGGCGCTGCTGTCGGGCGGTACCGAGTTCTTCGCCGGCCTGGCCCTGATCATCGGTTTGCTGGTTCGCCCTGCTGCATTGGGCCTGACCTTCCTGACACTGGTGGCGATTTTCTCTGTACACATCCACAACGGGCTGTTCATGGCCAACAACGGTTATGAGTTCGCACTGGCGTTGCTCGGCGGCGCGTTGGCGGTGTTGCTGGAAGGTGCGGGCAAATTGTCTGTCGACCGCGCGATCACTCACTGATCGTTTAGCAAGCTGCACAAAAAGGCCCGCTGATGCGGGCCTTTTCGTTGCCCGGGATTCTTGACACTGCCCCACAGGCTTCTCTAGGATGCTGCTCATGCGCCGATTTAAACAGCTAATTGCGGGGCGCCACTGGGTCTCAATGCAGCCCGACAGAAGTACGCTTGCTCACGCAGGGCGTTCCTCGAAATACCGCTAAAGCGCTGGTTCGGTGTTGCCTCTCACCTGCCCGCAGACTTTTGAGGCAGAGACACGACACGATGAATGCACTACGCCCCCTCATACGCCTGGCCCCGATCACCGCGGACCTGACTCAACGCAATCCGAAAATCCTCCTGGGCGGTAAGCACCAGCCGACACTGCTGCGTTATCTGGACGGCTGGCCACGCCGTTCCGGTCGGCCTTCGGCGTTCCTGATCCAGTTTGTGGAAGACGGCGATTCCCTGGCCCGTTTTGCCAGCGACAGTTTCGACCTTGCAGTGATTCAGGCACCGAGTGCCAGCAACGCCCATGAGGTGATCCACCAACTGACGCGCATTGCCCGGCAAGGGCTGATTGCCCGTCGCTGAGCGACTAGTGAAAGGTTGCCAGTGCGAGGAGTCGACGCTTGCGCTGGTACAGGAACAGTAACCCGGCAATCAGGCACAGCAGTAGCGGTAGAGGCACGACCATCAGCCCTTTGAGCTGTCGCTCGAAACGCTGCACCGGGGCATAGGCCTGCGCCTTGAGTGTATGCAACTCGATGGGCAACTGCAGGCGCTCCTTGTTGAGTACCTGCAACTGCGTATTGGTATCCACCGCCTGGGTGATAAGCCGCGTGTGCGCTGGGTTCAACTCGCGCCATGCTTGCTCTGTCTGCTCAAGTCGTCGCTGGAGCTCAAGCGAATTTTTCCGATAAGCCTGTGCGGCTTCGTCGCGCATGTGTTCCAGCCTGTGCAACGGTTGGCGCATGACACGGGATCGAATGCGCTGGAGCGCTTCGGGCGCCGCCAGGTTATCCAATGTGTTCAATACAAACTGCGCGTTGCCGTTGCGTGCATGGCTGACTGTGTCCGCGAGCAAGTCGGTGTCGGCCACGACCACCATCTGGATCAGTTCTGCTTTTTGCAGCCCGGGCGGCTGGCCCTTGAGGCCGTCGGGAAACGCTGAGTAAGCGGGCCCCTCAACGCGCGCAGCGATCACATGGCGCTGCCCTGAAGTCGCCGTTTCATCGATCAGTGAGTCAAATGTCGTCGCCGAGCCAAAGCGTTTCGCGTCCAGCAGGGCCGATTGCCGTGAGCTCAACAGAAGCGGGGTCAACAGTGAACGGCTCTTGGGGGCCAGGGAAAGCGCGCCGCTGCTTGAGACCATCACGGCGTCCAGCCCCCAGGCGCTGACATCCGTTGGAGTCATCGCCTGTGATGGAAGGTGTAGCCTGGCCGGGTGCAGTACCCGGGGCATTCCCGGGCCGGGCGTGGCTGATGAGGCATAGAGATTATCCACCAACAGCTTATCCGCGGGCATTTGGATGCCCCACGCGTTCAGCAGCCCCTCCATTCTGGCGTTCGCTGGCACGGCGTCAGCGCCCATCTCGCTCACGGGGTCGAGGAACATCATCAACTGGGTGCCTTTCAATACCGATTGCTCAATGGCATATAGGGCTCGTTCAGGTAAAGCGTGCGGCTGTACGACTATCAATGTCGCGATGGATGACGGAACCTGGGCGATGTTCGCAGCCAGTTCCACCACGTTGAATTGCTCGCGGATCAACCCCAGCAACTCGCTGGCCGATTTGTCTAACGCCAGTCCCGACAGCAGGCCGATAGTGGCACGCTCAGGCTGCCCCAACTTATAGATCAGGTGGCTGATCTCATATTCAAGTAATGACTCGTGCTCAGGCCGGAACGCTTCGATGCGTTGGGCGCCCTGGCCAGTACGGGTGCCGATAAGGCCAAGGAATCCTTGTGTGTCATCAAGCCCAAACAAGCGGGCTTTGTAGGCATCTTCAGAAAAGGGAGCGCGGTTAATGATATGTAAGTTGATCAGGCCGTTTGCCGCTTTTTCGAACGCCTTGAGCACGTCTTCCACGCGCCGACCATAACGTTCTAATGCCTGGCTTTTTTGCGGCGCATTGAGGGTATTGAAGTAATACAGATCCAGTGGGCTTTCAAGTGACAGTAGCAGTTGCTGCGCCGCGGGCGATAAGGTGTGGATTTTTTCTTCGGAAAAGTCCCAGCGAACAGTGGGCAGTTTGGGTACCCAGACTAGATTGAATGCCAGAAACAGCAGTGATATGACGAGAAGTGTCATACCCGCACGAAAAGCGGATCCCATCAGCGGTCTTCCTTTTCTCAGCTGTTTTTATAATTGAGTGTGAGGGTGGTCGCGAACAGAAAAGCAACGATCATGCTGATAAAGTACAGGCTGTCCTGCAGTGTGAGCTTGCCGTTATCCATCGCGCTGAAGCGGGCAACGGGATCCAGGGACATCAAACTGTCGATAATCCATATCGGTGCTTGTTGTTCAAGTGCATCCAGTACTGACGAAAGCCCACTGGCGGTCAGCAACAAGCCGAGCGTGAAAAAGAAAATCAGCAGGCGTTGGTTCGCAAGTACGCAGATGAAACAACCTACCGAAAGATAACTTCCCGCCAGTAACCAACTGGCCAGGAATTGTGAGGCGATAACGCTATTGTCAGGTGTGCCCAGATAATTCACGGCAATCACCAGGGGGAAGTTAAGCATCAGCGCAATGCCACAGACAGTCCATGCCGCGATGAATTTTCCGATTACCCGTTCCATCGAGGTGACAGGCAAGGCATTCAGGGTGTTGTAAAAGCTGGCGTTGGATTCATCCGACCACAACTGCGTCGATAAAAGGGGGACCAGCAGGAGATAAAGCCAGGGGTGCAGTTCGAAAAAAGCCTGCAAATCACTGCTGTTTCGCTCCATCCATTGGTTGGAATGCAGTCCCAGCGCTGCGCACAGGGCGAGAAAAACCGCCACGCTCAGGTAAGCGCTGGGGGCGCAGGCATAGCTGACGAGTTGTCGTTTGAAAATGACAGGTAGCAGTCTCAAGGTGTTACCTCTTGGCTCAGATGGTGAACGACATCGTTCAGGCGACCCGGCTCCAGATTCATTGAGGTGATGTTCCAGCCGCGATGGGTGATAAGCGCGTTGATCGAGGGAAAGATGGAATGCCCGGGCATGGCCAGTACCGTCACCTTGCCGGGCGCATGCCGGTCTTCTTCGATGCCTGCGACGCCGGGCAATACGGCCAACGCGAGCAAATCCAGCGGGGCGTCTGCCGCGAGGGTGACGGCCTGGAAGTGCCGGGAGCTGCGCTGTAAGTCGGACAGCGAGGCATCGCCCACCAGGCGACCACCGGCGATAACCAAGGCACGGGTGCAGATGTCCGCCAGATCCTGGTAATGGCGGGAGGCGATGATGATGGTCATTTCCTCGCTCAGGGACTGGATGAGTGCCCGGAACTTGAGGCGTTGATCAGGGCAGAGCCCTTCTGTGGGTTCGTCCAGCAGCAGCAGGCTTGGGGAATGCAGGAGCGCCTGGGCCATTGCCACTCTGCGCTTCAAACCAAGGGAAAGGACGTTGATGGGGCAGTCGAGCACGGGCAGCAGTTCCAGTCGTGCGGCTACCTGCGCCACCTGGCTGCGTTTTTCCATCCCGCTCAAGCCGCGAATGGCGGCAATGAAATTGAGCATATTTTTGACGGGCATCGTGTGATGGTCGAGGCCGTTTTGGAGCTGATAGCCAATGACCTTTTTGGCTTGAATTGAGTGGGTATGGGTATTGAAGCCTTGAATACTGATGTGCCCGGCCGTCGGCTTGATCGTCCCGGCGATCAGGCTCAACAGTGTTGTTTTTCCCGCCCCACTCTCTCCCAGCAAGCCCACACACTCCTGGCGCTGGGCACAGAAGGACAAGTTGCTGATTACGCGTGTTTTGCCCAGGTGTTTTGTGAGGTTGCTTATCTCGATCATGGTTTTACCGAATAAGTTTTGCAGGGCGTGTGAGAGAGGCCGGCGGTATGGAAAAGTGCTTTAAAAAGGGTACGTTCAATATGAAGACTTGGGAACGCGAAGTGTGATTAATAAGAAGAATCCTACGTTCGGCCCGATAATCCGCTGAAACAATTGTTTTGTTTTGAATACTTATTAATGTCCAGATGTTTATCTGATGTTTATATAAAGTTTTCTCCTTTGTAACGAGGCCAGATTGCCATGATGCTTCTACGTACTCTTGTTCTTGAGCGCAACGATGAAGGGACGCCCGTTAACGGCGCCTTGTTGTGCGGGTTTGCTGTGACGCAAACGGCGTCCAACTTTCTGGTGTATAGCCTGGATGAGGAGGCAGAGCCCGGCCACTCCAGGGTCTATATCGCGGCACTGCGTAAAAAGATTGACCGGTATTTCCTGGGAGGCGTTGACTCCAAAGAGGACCTGCAATTAGCCATGCAAGTCTTCAAACAGATCCTGACGATGGCAGCGGCAGCCGGCTCGAAGACAACGCCGATTGCCGAACCCCAGGTGCCCTTTCATTTCGTTGATTTGAAAGGCTGCCGGTTGCCGCCTGCCAGGCCAGAGGATCATCACTCGGTGATCATCAAGAAAGCTTTGGTCATGAAGGTCATCACCTTGGGCATGTCGGCCCCGGCGTTGCCTGCGATCGAAAGCAGCGCAGTGATCGTGCCGTCCATTCGCTTCTCGTCGCAAATGGTTGCGCCGCCGCGAAATCCGCGCTCAGCCACGACTGCGCCGCAACCTATGGATGAAGGCACCCTTGAAGAACCGGCGCGGTCGCTGGTCGCGATACCGCAGGAGCAGGTTGAGCCCAGTGCGTCGCCTGTTCCTGGTGAACAAGATGACAGTCACTTTGAGTCAGACAACCTGCGGTTGGAGCCACCCGAGCCTGAGCCCGAACCCTTGGACCCGCCTGCCCAGTTGGACCATACCTCTTTGCTCGAAATGGACAGCGCGCTGAGCAATCTGGCCAAAGTCGCCCAGGAACTGACGCAAAAAAAATGCGCGGTCCTAGAGAAGGAGCAAATGCTTGAACAGTGGCAGGCGCGATTGCAACAGCAGCAGAGCCAGTTGGAAGAAAAAGGCCGTGAACTTGAGCAGCGCCATACCTATTTGCAGGAGCAGGGCTTGGAGGTCAGCCAGAAGGCCGAAAAGCTGGCGATGATGATGTTGCAGTTGTCGGGTATGCGCCAGCGTATGCAAGGCACGTTGCTTGAATTGGACCAAGTGCTGGAGGGGCATGGGTGAGGTAATGGGGCGCCGGCCTGGATACTTTCCAGGGTTCATTTATCATCAGTCCCAGCCAGCCGCTGCCTGGGCATGATGCCCTGGCATAACGGCACCATTGGACATTGCCTGGGGATGCAAGCGTTTGAGTACCAAGCTGATTACCAAAGAAGGTCATGAAGCGCTGAAAAAAGAGCTGGATTACCTGTGGCGAGAGAAACGCCCGGATACCACACGCAAAGTGACCTGGGCCGCCTCCCTGGGAGATCGCAGTGAAAATGCGGATTACCAGTACAACAAGAAGCTGTTGCGCGAGATCGACCGACGGGTGCGTTACCTGCGCAAACGCCTGGAAGACATGCGGGTGGTGGAGTACATGCCCGAGCAGGAAGGAAAGGTATTTTTCGGTGCATGGGTCGAAATCGAAAACGAACAGGGCGAGACCAAGCGTTTTCGCATCGTCGGTTATGACGAGATCTACGATCGCATGGATTACATTTCCATCGACTCACCCATGGCACGGGCCCTGCTGCGCAAGGAGGTGGACGACGAGGCAATCGTACAGACCCCCGGCGGAGAGGTGTGCTGGTGGATCACCAAGATCGAATATGTGAAGACCGCCTGATGGCACGTACCCTTGGCTGGGGCGTGCCATCCAGGTCTCAGCCTTCGCGCAATACGGTCAGCGGGCTGGCATTCAGTGCACGGCGTGTGCCGAATACCCCGGCAGCGCCAATCAGCACGGCACCGATCACGGGCAGCAGTAACAACCACGGGTGGGGATGCCACGCCAGGTCAAAGGCATAGCGGTACAGCACCCAGGTCACCAGTTCGGTGCCCAGTGCCGCCAGCAAGCCACTGACCGCCCCCAACAGACCGAATTCGATGCGTCGGGCCTTGACCAGCAACTTGCGCTCGGCGCCCAAGGCTCGCAGCAATGCACCTTGGCGGATTCGTTCATCCAGGGTGGCCTGCAGGCCAGAGAACAACACTGCCATGCCCGCCGCGAGTACAAACAACAGCACGTATTCGACCGCCAACGTCACTTGGGCGAGGATGCTGCGCAACTGCTCCAGCAGGGCCTCGACCTGCAGGATAGTGACCGCCGGGAAGGCCCGTGACAGGTCGACGATCTGTTGGTCATGGCCGGGAGCCAGATAGAAGCTGGTGAGGTAGGTCGCGGGCAGATCCTTCAAGGTGCCCGGTTGGAAAATCATGAAGAAGTTGGGCTGGAAGTTATCCCAGTTGATGGTGCGCAGGCTGGTGACCCGTGCTTCACGGTTTTCCCCACCGATGGTGAACAATAAATGGTCGTTGAGCTTGAGCTTCAAGCTCTCGGCCACCTTGGCTTCCACCGACACGCCTGGAATCCCGTCGTTGGGTTGCGCCGACCACCACGTACCTGCCGTCAGGACGTTACCCGCTGGCAAGTCGGCTGCCCAGGTCAGGCTCAGGTCGCGTTGAGTGGCCCGGTCGCCACTGGAGTCCTTGCTGACAATCTCCTGCACGGGTTCGCCATTGATGCTGATCAGGCGCCCCGGCACCACCGGGTAGAGCGGCGCCGCTTGTGCCTGGACGTCCAGCAGACGGGCGCCAAAGGCGTCCTTGTCGGCTGGCAGGATATTCAGGGCGAAGTAGTTGGGCGCATCCTTGGGCAACTGGTTTTGCCAGGTGTCGAGCAATTCGCCTCGCAACAGCGCGATCAACCCCATGGACAACAGGATCAAGCCAAAGGCCAGGGATTGGCCTGCCGCCGCCAACGGGTGACGCAACAATTGGCCCAGGCCCAGGCGCCACGGCAGGGAGGCGCGAGCCAGTAACCGCCGCAGGCTCTGTAGCAACAACAGCAGCAAGCCACCCAGGAGCAGCGCAGCGACTACACCGCCGCCGAGTAACGCGAAGGTCAATACCAGGTCCAGGCTCAGGCGCCACATGATCAGGCCCAAGGCAAACAGTGCCGCGCCGTAGACCATCCAAGTGCTTGAAGGAATAGGCAGCAAATCGCGGCGCAATACCCGCAGCGGCGGTACCCGGCCCAGTGCGGCCAGCGGCGGGAGGGCGAAGCCGGCGAGGGCGACCAGCCCGGTGCCAATCCCCGCGACGGCCGGTAGCAGCCCGCCTGGCGGTACGTCGGCGGGTAGCAGGTCGTGCAGGAAGTAGAACAGGCCAAATTGCGCCAGCCAGCCGAGCTGGGCGCCGGCCAGGCTCGCCAGCAAGCCCAGTACGCTCAGTTGCAGGCTGAACAGCAGCATGGCTTCACGGCGCGACAAGCCCAGGCAGCGCAACAACGCGCTGGCATCGAAACGTCGACTGGCGAAGCGGTTGGCTGACAGCGCCACGGCGACGCCAGCCAGCAGCACAGCCACTAGGCTGGCCATGTTCAGGTAACGTTCGGCCTTGCCCAGTGCGCCGCCGATTTGCTGGTTGCCATCGCGGGAGTCCTGCAGGCGCTGGTTGGCAGCCAGGCCCGGTTTGACCAGGTCGCGATAAGTTTGCAGCGCTGTGCTGCCTTGTGGCGCACGCCATAGTTCGCGGTAGCTGACACGGCTGCCTGGCTGGACGACACCGGTGGCGTCCAGGTCCGCCAGGTTGATCATGACCCTGGGCGTGAGGCTGTAAAAGTTGCCGGCGCGGTCGGGCTCATAGTTCAGGATGCGCGCCAGGCGCAGGGTCTTCATGCCGACATCGATGCTGTCGCCGACTTTCAGGTCCAGCGCCGTCAGCAACCGTGCTTCTACCCAGGCTTCACCAGGTTTGGGGCCACCGCCCGGGATTTGCGTACCGAAGGGCTCGGTGCTGCTTTTAAGCTCGCCGCGCAAGGGGTACTGCTCGTTGACCGCCTTGATGCTGGAGAGCTGGATGCCGTTATCGGTGGCGATAACGCTGGAGAACTCCACGATGCGAGCGTGATCCAGGCCCAATTCGGTCCCAGATTTGATTTGCTCGGCACGGGCCGGCGAGCTGCCTTCGAGCACCAGGTCGGCGCCGAGGAATTCGGTGGCGCGCAGCAGCATGGCGCCGTTGAGGCGCGCACCAAAGTAGCCGATAGCGGTGCTGGCGGCCACGGCCACCAGCAGGGCAAAGAACAGCACGCGCAATTCGCCGGCGCGGGCATCGCGCAGTAACTGACGCATGGCAAGACTGAACAGGCGCAACAGCGGCAAACGTGCCATCAAGGCTCCAGGGGCGCGACCATCAGGCCGGCTTCAAGGCGGATCAGGCGCCGGCAACGGTGGGCCAGGCGCTCGTCGTGGGTGACCAGTACCAGGGTCGTACCGCTCTCTTTATTCAACTCGAACAACAGGTCGCTGATGCGCTCGCCAGTATGACTGTCGAGGTTGCCGGTGGGCTCGTCGGCAAACAGCACGTCCGGTTCGGCGGCAAACGCGCGGGCAATCGCCACGCGTTGTTGTTCGCCACCGGACAGTTGGCGGGGCGAGTGGGTCAGGCGCTGGCCCAGGCCTACGCGCTCCAGCAGGTGTTTGGCTCGCTCGCGGGCGTCCTGGCGACCGTCCAGCTCCAGCGGCAGCATCACGTTTTCCAGAGCATTCAAGCTGTCGAGCAATTGGAAGGATTGGAATACGAAACCCACATGCTCGGCACGGATGCGCGCGCGCTGATCTTCGTCGAGGGTGCTCAGGGCTTGCCCGCCCAGGGTCACTTCGCCGCTGCTGGGCAGGTCGAGGCCGGCCAGCAGGCCCAGTAGTGTGGATTTACCGGAACCGGAGCTGCCGACGATAGCCAGGCTATCGCCCTTGTTCAGTTCCAGGCTCAGTTCGTGCAGGATAGTCAGTTCACCTTCCGCGCTGGGAACCACTTTGCTAAGGTTTCGCGCGGTGAGAATGCTTGCGCCCATGGAGAATCCGATGCGAGTGTGGTTTTTGAGTGCTGGCCTGGCCTTGATGTGCATGGCCCAGAACGCAGCGGCGGGTACAGTCCTGATCGTTGGCGATAGTATCAGTGCCGGTTTCGGCCTGGATACCCGCAAAGGGTGGGTCGCGTTGCTGGAGCAACGGCTCAAGCAGGAGGGTTTTGACGACAAAGTGGTCAATGCTTCCATCAGTGGCGACACCAGTGCAGGAGGCCTCGCGCGGCTGCCCGCGGCGCTTGCAACGCACAAACCGGACGTGGTGGTGATCGAGTTGGGTGGCAACGATGGCTTGCGCGGCCAGCCGCCTGCGCAATTGCAACAAAATCTTGCTTCGATGATTCAGCAGTCCCGGGACAGCGGCGCCAAGGTGCTGCTGTTGGGTATGCAGATTCCGCCCAATTACGGCAAGCGCTATGTCGAAGCTTTTGCCAAGGTATTCGGTGATGTGGCACAGAAAGAAAAGGTGCCGTTTGTGCCGTTTTTCCTCGAGGGCGTGGGTGGCCATCCGGAGTTGATGCAAGCTGACGGGCTGCACCCGGCGGTCGCGGCGCAAGACAAGTTGCTGGAAAATGTCTGGCCGGCGCTAAAACCGCTGCTATGACGCTTTTCTACCGGCAGGCTTTCGGCTAAGGTGGCGCCCCCCTGATTTGGAGCCCTCGATGTCGCGCCCTGCCTGGTCCCTGTTTAACTACCAACTGATCGAGCCGGACGAGCAGCTGGACCTGTTCGCCTGCCAGGAAGTGCGAGTGCATTTGGTGGCGCGTCAATTGGAACTGGGCGGCTCCATCGACCGCACGCTCTGCGGCACTTTATTGCCCGCACAGCCACGCTGGTCCTCGGTCAACCGCTCGATTTTTCAAGACCAGCGACTCTGCCCGTTATGCCGGGCGATTCTAGAATCGCAAAAGCGCGGCACGCCGCCGATCTGGCCGGAGCTGCGCTTCGAGCTGTAAAACAGCTTGAAGCTTGGCGCTGCGAAGCCGTATACAATCAATTTTTCCCTACCCGTCGTCTTGCGAAGGATTTTCCGGATGTTGTCGCGCCTTTCCGTCGTCACCTGCTGCCTGTCTCTTGCTGCGCTTTGTGCGGCGGGTGCGGCGGCGGCCTTGCAGTTGCCCTTGCCACCGCCCGGTGAGGACATTGTTGGCCAGGTCCAAGTGATCAAGGCCAAGTACGAAGACACTTTTGCTGACCTTGGCACCACCTACGACCTGGGCTATTCGGAAATGGTCGCGGCCAACCCGGGTGTCGATGCCTGGTTGCCGGGTGCGGGCACTGAGATTGTGCTGCCGACACGCTTTATCCTGCCGCCCGGGCCGCGGGAAGGCATTGTGATCAATCTGGCGGAATACCGGCTCTACTACTATCCAAAAGGCCAAAACGTCGTCTATACCTTCCCTCTGGGCATTGGCCGGGAAGGCTGGGGTTCGCCGATCGCCCATACCAGTATCATCGCCAAGACGCCGAACCCGACCTGGACGCCACCGGCCTCGATCAAGGCCGAGCACGCCGCCAACGGTGACCCGCTCCCCAACGTGGTGCCTGCCGGCCCCGACAACCCACTGGGGCCGTTCAAGTTCACCCTGGGCACGCCGGGTTACCTGATTCACGGCTCCAACATGAAGTTTGGTATCGGCACGCGTACCAGCCACGGGTGCTTCCGCATGTTCAATAACAACGTGTTGGAAATGGCAGGCATGGTGCCGGTAGGCACGTCAGTGCGCATCATCAATGACGCGTACAAGTTCGGCAGCAGTGGTGGCAAGGTCTACCTTGAGGCCCACACGCCGTTGAATGATGACGGTACGCCATCGGTGGTCGACAAGCACACCGCGGTCATCAATGCGTTGCTCAAGCGCGAGGACCTGTCCAATAACCTACGCGTCAACTGGGACCAGGTGCGTGATGTGGTCGCCGCCGAGGATGGCTTGCCGACCGAAATTGGTGTGCCAGGCGGCGCACCTGTGGCGTCCAGCACCCCGCTCGATCTTCAATAATAAGCCTGAGCGAACATCCCTGTGGGAGCGGGCTTGCTCGCGAAGACGTCGGCCCGGCAAACATTGATGTTGACTGACCCACCGCTTTCGCGAGCAAGCCCGCTCCCACATGCCAAATCATAGGCAAAAAAAAGCCGACCCATAAATGGATCGGCTTGATAACAACCCCGAAGGATTATTACTTGCGGCTTGCTTTTTCAAGCATGCGCAGAGCGCGCTCGTTAGCTTCGTCAGCAGTCTGTTGTGCTTTTTGAGCAGCAGCCAGAGCTTCATCAGCTTTACGGTAGGCTTCGTCTGCACGGGCCTGGGAGCGAGCTGCTGCGTCTTCAGTTGCAGTCAGACGAGCTTCGGTTTCTTTGGAGACGCTGCTGCAACCGGTAGCCAGAACTGCGGCCAGAGCCAGAGCAGAGAATTTCAGAACGTTGTTCATCGTGTTCCCCTTCAAGGACTTTCAATTTAATGGCTACTTTCTCAGAGTGAGCTAATAGCCGGCGTACATACTACCCATTACTTGTAGTAAGTAAACTGACGTTGCGCAAGAAGCAAAAAAATTTCTTGTGCCGAATCTATTTTGGCTAATCTTTTGGCGGTTTGTATGAAAACTGTCCAATTTTTTGCACCTGGACGCACATTGGATCCAGGCTGAAAGGGCCGGCCCGCATGTGTTAAGCCTTGTAAATAGATGAAATTTTATATAACGAAGCGGGGCACTTTGGTTACGCTTGGCTTTACTGCGGCGGGCATCTTTTGCGCATCTAGAGGTGACTTTAAGAGCGCCAGTTCGTCTCAAGGTTCAACTGCCGGCAATGTTCAGGCTATCGGTCACCGGTTGATCGAGGCCCTTTCTATATCCACCAGCGGCGGGGAATGACGAGTGCGCCTTGAGCAATTTCAGGATTGGTGCCTACTATTCCCTATGTGCTGGTTGTGAGCGCTCACGGTTTTCTCGCTGTCGAAACCGGCACGGGGTGGCGTAGATGTTCCTTCGCCGGAAAAACATCGGTAAGGTAGGGTCGTTAATTCAGACCCGCGAGGAGTAGTGATGAGCGAGGCGTTGTCCATCCACCATGACCAGGCTGGTCATCAGTTCGAGACCAATGTGGACGGTCATCGTGCCTACCTGACCTACATGGACCTCGGGAAGCAGACCCTGGATATCTATCGCACCTTCGTGCCCAACGCACTGCGGGGGCGAGGCATTGCGGCTGCGTTGACCGAGGAAGCCTTGAAGTTTGCCGAAGAGGCTGGCTACACGGTGATCCCGTCGTGCTCTTATGTCGAACGCTATATGGAGCGCCACCAGCGCCATGCCGCGAAGCTGTAACTGACCAGTTGCCAATAAAAAACGCCGGGCTTAGCCCGGCGTTTTTGTGTGCGCGAAACCGGTACGGACTCAGGTGCGCTTGCGCTGGGGCAACACGTCCTTGAGCTTGGCGTGCATGCTGCGCAGGGTAGTTTCGGTGGCGGACCAATCGATACAGGCATCGGTGATCGACACGCCGTACTGCAAGTCGGCCAAGTCTTTTGGAATCGCCTGGCAACCCCAGTTCAAATGGCTCTCGACCATCAAGCCGATGATCGACTGGTTACCTTCCAGAATCTGGTTGGCAACGTTCTCCATCACCAATGGCTGCAAGGCCGGGTCTTTGTTGGAGTTGGCGTGGCTGCAGTCGACCATGATGTTTGGCTTGATCTTGGCCTTGTTCAGCGCCTGTTCGCACAGCGCGACGCTGACCGAATCATAGTTGGGCTTGCCATTGCCGCCACGCAGCACCACGTGACCGTAGGCGTTGCCCTTGGTCGTCACGATGGACACGCCGCCTTCCTGGTTGATACCCAGGAAGCGATGAGGGCTGGAGACCGATTGCAGCGCATTGATCGCCACGGTCAGGCCGCCGTCAGTGCCGTTCTTGAAGCCTACGGCCGAAGACAGGCCGGACGCCATTTCGCGGTGGGTCTGGGATTCGGTGGTGCGTGCGCCGATAGCCGACCAGCTGATCAGGTCCTGCAGATATTGCGGGGAGATCGGGTCGAGGGCTTCGGTGGCGGTGGGCAGGCCCATTTCAGCCAGGTCCAGCAGCAGTTTGCGACCGATGTGCAAGCCATCCTGGATCTTGAAGGAGTCGTCCAGGTACGGGTCGTTGATCAAGCCTTTCCAGCCGACGGTGGTACGCGGTTTCTCGAAATACACGCGCATGACCAGGTACAAGGTGTCGGACACTTCAGCCGCCAGCACTTTGAGGCGCTCGGCATATTCGTGGGCGGCCTTGAGGTCGTGGATAGAGCAGGGCCCGATCACCACGAAGAGACGGTGGTCGGTGCCGTCGAGAATGTCACGGATGACTTCGCGGCCCTTGGTGACGGTCTGCAGGGCAGCGTCGCTCAGGGGGATTTCGCGCTTGAGCTGATCGGGGGTGATCAGGGTCTCGTTGGATTCAACGTTAAGGTCATTGATCGGTAAATCAGCCATCGTGTTACTCGCCAGGGTCACGGGTGCCGGCCGCCAGCTATCCCCGTGCGGCGGGCACAGCATGATTTGAATGCAGGGGGGAGGAACCTTAGCGCGTAACACGGGCCCGCGACAATGGGCAAAGCCCGGTTTAATCCAGCGCTGGCTGCACAACCGCCTCATGGGAGAACTCGCCGGCATGACGCGACACCCACTCACGGGCCATGGTTTCAAGTTGTGCAGGCGTTGGCTCGGCGTCTTCGTGCAGGCGGCAGTAACGCTCGATCTGGCACACTTGCTCGCCCATCCGTGCACCGAACAAGGCGTGTTCGTCGGTAAAGCAAATACCAATGCGATAGCCCTGTTCGACTTTGCGGCACCAGGCGACATAGCCTGGATAACGGGCGCTGGGCCCTAGGGAAGGGATATGCAGGTCTACCGCCGTGCCGGCGCGCCAGGCACGTGGCCAATTGCAGGCGACGCCGCCGCGGCCGATAGTGTGCAGGCGTTGGCGGGGAAGGGCGGGAGAGGGACGTTGGATCAACTCGACAGCGACATCATCAGGGTGAGGTAAAAAACGACCCATGTACACGGACTCCGAGCGCCGTCCAGTTGACGGCAATGGCAGCAGTATAGTGAAGGAACTGGAATTGACCGACCTGGATATTGACCAGCAATTGCTGGGATTGCCAGGTATTTCGCTGGTAGTGTTCACCAGTGTCGGTTGTGCCAGTTGCCGCTGGGCACGCCAGCAGTTGCCCAGCTGGCACTTGCCGGTGGACCGCGTGTGCTGGGTGGATGCCGGGCACAACGGCGGTGCGGTGGAACGCTACCGGATCTTTCATTTGCCGGCGTTGTTCCTGGTGTGCGAGGGTCAATTCTTTGGGCAATTACAGACACGTCTTACAGCATCCGACCTCGCCGAATGCCTAAACCAGGCGCTCAACCGAACACCAGAGGATTTGCCATGACAGCAGTTGCAGCCCCGTCGCCACGCATTGGCATTATTGGCACCGGTGCCATCGGCGGTTACTACGGACTGATGCTGGCGCGTGCCGGCTTCGATGTGCATTTCCTGTTGCGCAGCGAATATGCCGCGGTGAGCAGGCATGGCCTGCACGTCAACAGTACGGTGCATGGGCAACTGCACCTGCATCCGGTGCAGGCCTATGCCAGCGCCGCCGACATGCCGCCGTGCGACTGGCTGTTGGTGGGCACCAAGTCCACCGGCAATGTGGACCTGGCGCCCACCATCGCCCAGGTGGCGGCGCCGGATGCCAAAGTGGTGCTCCTGCAAAACGGCCTCGATGTCGAAGACAGCCTGCGTGAACACCTGCCGCCGTCGCTGCATCTGTTGGGCGGCCTGTGCTACATCGGTGTGCACCGCTCGGCCCCCGGTGTGGTAGAGCATCAGGCGTTGGGCCGGGTCAACCTGGGCTATCACAGTGGCACGGCGGCCAACGATGAGGTGCAGCAACAGGCGATTGTCGAAGCCGGTGCCGGGCTGTTTCATCAAGCGGGCATCGAGTCCCAGGCCATGGCCAATGTGCATCTGGCGCGTTGGCACAAGCTGGTCTGGAACGTGCCGTTCAATGGCCTCTCTGTGTTGCTGGGCACGGGCACCACGGCCATGATGGCCGATGAGTCCAGCCGCGAGTTGATCCAGGCGCTGATGGCCGAGGTGGTGCAGGGCGCTCATGCCTGCGGGCATGAAATCCCTGCCAGTTACGCTGGGCAGATGTTCGCCATGACAGAAACCATGGACGACTACCTGCCCAGCATGTATCACGACCACCTGCACAAGCGGCCGCTGGAGCTGGCGGCCATCTATGCCCGTCCCTTGGCCGCTGCCAAAGCGGCCGGTTGCGAACTGCCACGCATGCAGGCGCTGTATCAGGCCTTGAGTTTTATTGATCGGCACAACCGCTGATTGGGGGGAACCACCATGGTGAAGGGATTGGCTGACAAACTGGTGCTGGCGATTTCCTCACGAGCGCTGTTCGACCTGAGTGACAGCCACAAGGTTTATCTGGCTGAAGGGGTCGAGGCTTACCGCAAATACCAGATCGAGCACGAGGAAGAAACCCTCGAGCCTGGCGATGCCTTCCCGCTGGTCAAGAAGCTGCTGAGCCTGAATGCCAGCCTGGGGCGTGCGCGGGTCGAGGTGGTGTTGGTGTCGCGCAACAGTGCCGATACCGGGCTGCGGGTGTTCAACTCGATCCAGCATTACGGCCTGGATATTTCCCGCGCCGCTTTCGTAGGCGGGCGTAGTCCCTATCCCTATTTGGCCGCCTTCGGTTGTCATCTGTTTCTCTCCACCCATGCTGAAGATGTGCGCAGCGCCCTCGATGCCGGGTTTGCGGCCGCGACGATTTTGTCCGGCGGCCCGCGCCGCGCTTCCAGCGAAGAGCTGCGCATCGCATTCGATGGCGATGCCGTGCTGTTCTCCGATGAGTCCGAACGTGTCTACCAGGCCGGTGGGCTGGCAGCCTTCCAGGCCAGCGAGCGAGAGTCGGCGCGCCAGCCTTTGCACGGCGGTCCGTTCAAGGGCTTCCTGGCGGCACTGAACCTGTTGCAACGCGAGTTTGCCGATGAGGCCTGCCCGATTCGTACCGCGTTGGTCACCGCACGTTCGGCACCGTCCCATGAGCGCGTGATCCGCACCTTGCGCGAGTGGGATATCCGCCTGGACGAATCGCTGTTCCTCGGTGGCCTGGAAAAATCCGCGTTTCTGGAAGCCTTTGCCGCCGATGTGTTTTTCGATGACCAGGCCGGCCATTGCGAGAAAGCCAGGGAGGTAGTGGCCACCGGGCACGTGCCCCATGGCATCAGCAATGAGTTGAGAATCCAGACCGAGCGCTAGCTGCTAAGCTCATTCAATTCCCGCCATCCTGGCAGCCCAGGAGGTTTTATGATTCGTTCGATGCTGTTTGCCACGGACCTCGGTCTGTATGCGCCCTACGTGATGCAACATGCGCTGGCGCTGGCGCGAACGTTCAAGGCTGACCTGTATGTGATCCACGTGGTCGAGCCCATTGGCTTGTTCGCCGAATCGGTGCTGCAGAGCTACCTTGATGAAACCGCCCTGAGCGAATGGCAAAGCAAGGGGTTGAGCACGGTGATGGCGACGATTGAACAACGCGTGCTGGACAGCTTCCGCGAGGAGTGGGGGGAAGGGGAGCAGGACCTGCAATGGATTCGCTCGGTCAAGGTGATCCAGGGGGATCCTTGCGAGGTGATTCTCGACCAGTTGCGAAAACTGTCTGTCGACTTGCTGATCGTCGGGAGTCATAGCCAGGCAACCGGTGTGGCCGTCCCCCTTGGACGTACCGCCGCACGGGTGTTGCAGTTGTCCCCCGTGCCGGTTTACCTGGTGCCGTCGCTGCAGCGTCGGCGCAGTGACGATAGTTGATCGGCAAAAACGATAAAAAGTTCTAGATTTATCCGTCAAACCTTTAATATAGTTATATACCGTCGCTGATACCCGTGGCGTCTATCTGCTTTGAGGGATTCATATGAAGCTTCAACAACTGCGCTACATCTGGGAAGTGGCGCACCACGACCTCAACGTTTCCGCTACCGCTCAAAGCCTCTATACCTCGCAACCTGGTATCAGCAAGCAGATCCGCCTGCTCGAAGACGAGTTGGGCGTCGAAGTCTTCGCACGCAGTGGCAAACACCTGACCCGCGTCACTCCAGCTGGCGAGCGCATCATCACCACCGCCGGCGAGATCCTGCGTAAAGTCGAAAGCATCAAGCAGATCGCCCAGGAATTCTCCAACGAGAAGAAAGGCACCTTGTCGATCGCCACCACTCACACCCAGGCGCGCTATGCATTGCCGCCGGTGATCCGTGATTTCATCAAGCAATACCCGGACGTAGCCCTGCACATGCACCAGGGTTCGCCGATGCAGATTGCCGAGATGGCCGCTGACGGCACCGTCGATTTTGCCATCGCCACCGAGGCCCTGGAATTGTTCGGCGACCTGGTAATGATGCCCTGCTACCGTTGGAACCGCTGCGTGGTTGTGCCCCAGGGGCACCCTTTGGCCAAGCTGCCGAAGCTGACCCTGGAAGCCTTGGCTGAATACCCGATCGTGACCTACGTGTTCGGCTTTACCGGCCGTTCCAAGCTCGACGAAGCGTTCAGCCATCGCGGCCTCACGCCCAAGGTGGTGTTCACTGCTGCCGATGCCGACGTGATCAAGACCTACGTGCGCCTGGGCCTGGGCGTCGGGATCGTCGCCAAGATGGCGGTCGACACCAACCTCGACAAAGACCTGGTGGTGCTGGATGCCAGCGAATTGTTCGAGTCCAGCGTGACCAAGATCGGTTTCCGTCGTGGTACCTTCCTGCGCGGCTTCATGTGCGACTTCATCGAGAAGTTCGCACCGCACCTGACCCGTGAGGTGATGGCCAAGGCGATCCAGTGCCACAACAAGCAAGAGCTGGAAGAGTTGTTTGACGGCGTTGAATTGCCCGTCCACTGACCGCGATTACCCTGTAGGAGCGAGCTTGCTCGCGAAGATCGCCAACGTTAACGCGGGGCGCCAGGTAGAATGCAGCGCCCTTGCGTTCCTTCGCGAGCAAGCTCGCTCCTACAGAGGGCTGTAGGTTATCGGGCCTCGGTCACCGTAAAGTGCTGCCGAGCGCCGGCCACCAGAATCTCTACCTCTTCATCGATACGCTTGCCCAGCAGGCCTTTGCCCAGGGGCGAGCGTGGCGTGATGACCGTCACCGGTTGCCCCACCACATCCACTTTCAAACCCGCCGCATCCGGCGCCAGGAACAGCCATTGCTGGCGACCGTCCTCGTCTTCCAGGCCCACCAGCGTGCCTATCTCTATCCCGCGTTGATCATCGTACGCACGTAGCTGCAGTTGCTGGCACAGCACCAGCGATTGCTTGATCTCCTCCACTCGTCGGGCCTGCCCGGTGGCCAGGTACGAAGCCTCCAGGCCGAGGGTGTCGTATTTGTTTTCGGCAATGTTTTCTTCGTGGGTCGCGGTTTCGTAGGCGGTCTGCGCGGCGCGTTGGACGACGTCGATGTCGACGGTGAGCTTTTCCAGGATCAGCTGGAGCACGGCGTGTTTATTCATGGCGGTATCTGGCATCAATCGCAGAATTGCAGGACATTGGCCCGCGTCTTTTCATTGGGGGCGTTCTGGTCTTGTTGCAGCCAGAACTGGCATTTGGGGTTGGACAGGTTACGCGCGTTGCTTCGGGCCTGGTCCAGGGCCTGTTGTTGTTCCTGTTTTTGCAGGTTCTGTTGGTACTGTTCGAACAGACGGTTCGGTGGCTGCGGCTCAACCATGGCCGGTTTGCCCAATTGCTGAACCGCCTGTGCCACCGGCGCCAGGCTCTGGGGGAACAGGTAGCGAGACGCCAGCCAGGCGGTCAGCGCAATGGCGATAAACCCTAGCCACACGCCGGCGGCAATCGCGATGCAGAGCTTGAACAGCGATAACGGACGGTCAGACATAAGGGCCTCCTGGCAGGCATTGACGGCATGACGGTGATTGTCGCACAGCCTCCGTGCAGAATAATCGCGATCAAGCCTTCTGCATCCACGCATTTATGCGGACAATCGAACCTTTGATCGATGGAGCCCGGAATGAAAGCCCGCTGGGATATTTTTTGCAGTGTCGTCGACAACTACGGCGACATCGGCGTGACCTGGCGCCTGGCCCGGCAGTTGGTGGTGGAGCATGGCTGTGACGTGCGCTTGTGGGTCGATGACCTGCGCGCCTTCGAACGCATGTGCCCGGACATTGATGTGCAGGTGGGCCAGCAATGGCAAGAGGGCGTCCAAGTGCGCCACTGGCCGGCCGAATGGCCAGGCGCACACCCGGCGGATGTGGTGATTGCTGCGTTCGCGTGCCAGCTACCGCCCGAGTACATGGACCGCATGGCCGAGTGTGAACGTGCGCCGTTGTGGATGAACCTGGATTACCTCAGCGCTGAAGACTGGGTGGTGGGCTGCCATCGCTTGCCTTCGGTGAAGTACAAGGGCGTGCAGAAGTACTTTTTCTTCCCCGGGTTTCGCCCTGGTACTGGCGGCCTGTTGCGCGAAGCCGGCTTGTTGGAGCGACGCCGGGCGTTTCAGCAGGACGCGGCCGCGCAACAACGGTTCCTGCAAAGCCTGGGCGTTGCTCCGACGTCCGGCGCGCGTTTGATGTCGCTGTTTGCCTATGAGAATGACGGGTTGGCCGGCTGGCTGGACGTATTGGCGGCCGATGGACGGGGGACGCACTTGCTGGTGCCGGAAGGGCGCATTCTGGGGGACGTGCAGCGCTGGCTGGGGGTGAACAGCTTGTCGGCGGGAGACATCCAAGTACGTGGTGCGCTGACCGTACAGGTCATTGCATTCGTACGTCAGGAGCAATATGACCGATTGCTATGGTGCTGCGAATTTAACGCCGTACGTGGCGAAGACTCGTTCGTGCGTGCCCAGTGGGCGGGGAGGCCATTGCTGTGGCACATCTACCGCCAGGACGAAGACATCCACCTGGACAAGCTCGATGCCTTCCTGGAACTGTACACAGCCGCACTTTCACCGGCCGCCAAAGCTGCCGTCGTCACGCTCTGGCAAGCCTGGAACGCTGATGGCGATATGGCACAGTCCTGGAAAATGCTGCTGGAACATTGGCCCGAGGTCAGCCAGCACGCTGAGAACTGGTGTCTGGAACAAGGCTTGCAGGCCGATCTTGCGACGGCGCTGGTACAGTTTTATGAAAGTTGGATATGATACGCCACCTTGATTTTTGTCAATCCCATCCAAATTTCGGATATACGCAATGAAAACTGGTAAAGAACTGAAACCCGGTACAGTGATCCGTCTCGAAAACGACCCTTGGCTGGTTCAGAAAGCTGAGTTCACCAAGTCTGGTCGTAACAGCGCAATCATGAAGACCAAGCTGAAGAACCTGCTGACCGGTTACAAGACCGAAATCGTCTACAGCGCCGATGACAAACTGGACGACGTGATCCTCGACCGCAAAGAAGCGACCCTGTCCTTCATCAGCGGCGACACCTACACGTTCATGGACACCACTGACTACACCATGTACGAGCTGAACGCTGAAGATATCGAAGCCGTTCTGCCGTTCATTGAAGAAGGCATGGAAGACGTCTGCGAAGCTATCTTCTTCGAAGAGCGCCTGGTTTCCGTAGAGCTGCCGACGACCATCGTGCGTAAGGTTGCTTACACCGAAGGCTCCGCTCGCGGCGACACTTCCGGCAAGGTGATGAAGCCTGCCAAACTGAGCAACGGTACCGAACTGCAAGTGGCCGATTTCATCGAAATCGACGACCTGATCGAGATCGACACCCGTGAAGGTGGTTCGTACAAAGGCCGCGCCAAGAAGTAATTCTGGCCCCGGCGATACGAAAAAAGCCCGACCTTGAGTCGGGCTTTTTCATGGGCGTCTGTTTTTCAGACCGTTACATGCAAGCGCACCTCAACGTTGCCACGGGTGGCATTGGAGTACGGGCACACTTGGTGCGCAGCGTCGACCAGGCTTTGCGCCTCATCTTGTGCCAGGCCCGGCAGGCTGATATGCAGGTCGATATCCAGGCCGAAGCCGCCCGGGATCTGGCCGATGCCCACGTGGGCGGTGATCGAGGCGTCATCCGGGATTTTGCGTTTGGTCTGGCTGGCCACGAACTTCAGTGCGCCGATAAAGCAAGCGGAGTAGCCGGCAGCAAACAATTGCTCTGGGTTAGTGGCCTGGCCACCGGCGCCGCCCAACTCCTTTGGAGTCGACAGTTTGACGTCGAGAATATTGTCGCTGGAAACGGCGCGACCATCACGGCCGCCAGTGGCGGTGGCTACTGCGGTATAGAGCGTTTGCATGGGGCGTTCCTCTGTGTGTTTAGCGCTAAACATTTGTGCGCTAAGTAGTTGGTGAGGTGAATGTATAGCGCTAATGTTTAGTGCGCAAGTTAATTTTTCAGCGTTGAAGAATTTAAGGGTGTCGCAGAACAAAAAGTGGGAGCTGGCTTGCCTGCGATGACGGTGTATCAGTCACTGCATGGTTGACTGATGAATCGCAATCGCAGGCAAGCCAGCTCCCACTTTTGAGTATGTTTAGTGCTGGGGCCTAGCGTGTCAGATGCTGGTTTGCAGATTGGCGCGCAACGCGATCAGGTCGCCTTGCAGCTTGCGCAATTGCTCCAGCGCCATCCCGCTGGCGCCCAGGATGCATTGCGGAACATCCTTGGCCTTCTCCTGCAAGGCGCGCCCGGCGTCGGTCAGTTTCACCACCACCACCCGCTCGTCTTCGCGGCTGCGCGTGCGGCTGAGCAGGCCCTCGGCTTCCAGGCGCTTGAGCAGTGGCGTCATGGAGCCTGGGTCCGTCAGCAGGCGGCTGCTGATTTCACTGACGGTCAACTCATCCTCCTCCCACAGCACCATCATGGCCAGGTACTGCGGGTAGGTCAGGCCGATGGCCTGGAGCAGGGGCTTATAGACCTTGGTCATTAGCAGTGAGGTGGAGTGCAGGGCGAAGCACAGCTGGTTGTCCAGCAACAGCGATTCGCAAGGATCAGGGTTTTTGCTCATGGTGGCGTCTCGAAAAAGCATGTCTGGGCTGGAATCTAGCGGGCAAATCTTTAATGCGCCAGGTAATTCTTGCCGTAGGCGTCAGACCAAGCCACTTTGCAATGCCAGATCCCAGGGCGGCACCGGGCTGAAACGGGATTTGAGGTATTCAAGCAACAGTCGGCTGCGTGCATTGGGCTGTTGCTCCAGGCGCAGCGCATAAATGCCTGCGGTTTCCGGACTGGGCAAACCGTCTTCACAAAACAGCGGCAACAATTCGCCGCGCACCAGGTATTCACTGGCCAACCAGGTCGGCAAGTGAGCGATGCCCAGCCCGGCCAGTGCGCCCGAGAGCAGGGCTTCGGCGTTGTTGGCACTCATGCGGATGCGTCGCGGGCGATAGGTGGTGCGGCGCCCGTCCAGTTCGAAGCGCCAGGCGAACATTGGCGCCAGCCCGTCCCAGTCCAGGCCGTCATGTTCGCTCAGATCTCGAGGATGGGCCGGCGTGCCACGGCTTTTCAGGTACGCGGGGCTGGCACAGGCGATACGCACGATACTCGCCAGCGGCGTAGCGACCAGCCGGGTGTCGACAATATGCCCTGCGCGCAGAACCAGGTCGACCTTGCCCAGATGCGCGCCCTGCATATCGACAAAGCTGTCGATCAAGTGCAGGTGCACGTCCAGGCCTGGATACAGGCTCAAAAAATCGGCAATGACCGGCGCCAGGTGCCGGCGGCCGAATGCTGCGGGCGCATCGACCCGGATCAACCCCTCCGGCGCATGGCTCAGCGAGACCGCCTCTGCCCGTGCCAGCTGCAACTCGCTGACAATTCGTCGCGCTCGCTCGGCAAAGGCCAGGCCTGCGGAGGTGGGCACCACCGCATGGGTGCTGCGTTGGAACAGGCGGCTACCCACGGAGCTTTCCAGGCTGTCGATGCGCCGGGCCACGGCTGAAGGTGTCAGCGGATGGAGGCGCGCGGCGGCGGAAAAACTGCCGGCTTCCATTACGTCGAGAAACAGGCTCAGCTGGTCGGTCAGGGTGTTGGGGTTCATAGCTCAACGCTTATGCGAGATTGGCACAGCCATTGTGCGTTGCTGTGCGTTTCCGCGCCAGAGCCGACTGCGTAGCATGCCAAGCATGAAATTGCGGAGTACCGAGCGGTGTGGGATTTAGTGATGTACCTGGCATTGGGTGCGGCGTTGGGCACTGTAGGTGGGCTGTTTGGCATTGGTGGTGGGCTGATTGCCATCCCGGTGCTGGGCGTGTTGTTCGGCCTGGATCAGCAGATTGCCCAAGGTACCGCCTTGGTGATGGTCGTGCCGAATGTGATGCTTGCGCTGTGGCGCTATCATCAGCGTAACCGCATCGAGTTGCGTCACGCTTTACCCCTGGGTGTGACCGGCTTTTGCTTTGCCTGGCTGGGATCGATCTGGGCGGTGGGCCTGGATGCGGGTGCCATGCGCATCGGTTTTATTGCGTTCTTGGTGGCGTTGTCTGCCTACAACCTGCTGCGCATGTTCACTCGCAATGCGCCGCCCACCGCACAAATGCGTTATTCCTGGCCCTGGCTTGGCGTCTTGGGCGCGGCATCCGGTTCCATGGGCGGGCTGTTCGGGGTCGGCGGCGCGGTGGTCGCCACGCCGGTACTCACCAGCGTCTTCGGCACTACTCAAGTGGTCGCCCAAGGCTTGTCGTTGGCCTTGGCGTTGCCCAGCACCGGTGTGACCCTGGTCACCTATGCCTGGCACCACGAGGTGGACTGGATGATCGGCCTGCCACTGGCGGTGGGGGGCCTGCTGAGTATCAGTTGGGGCGTGAAAGTGGCGCATGCCTTGCCAGAACGTCTGTTGCGCGGCCTCTTCTGTGGCTTCTTGGTGGTGTGCGCGCTGATGCTGACCTTTAAAGTTTGAAGCCTTCGACGATGTAGTCCGCCAGGCATTCGGTGATCGGCGAGGTCATCTGCGGGTTACGCAGCAAGCGCAGGTTCATCGACGGTAAAGGCGGGAAGCCTTCGTCGCTGCCGAGCACTCGCAGGTCGTCGGTGACCAGGCTTTCCATGCTGACCATCGCCGCCAGGCCTGCACTGACCACTGCCAGGATCGCTGCTCCGTTAGAGCTGTGATAGGCCAGGCGATAATCTCGCCCGGCCGCCTCCAGTGCGGCCCGTGCCCAATGGGTGTACAGGCACTCGTCGCCGGACACCGCCAGGGGCAGGGCATCGTGCTCCTCCACACAAAAGCACGGTGATGCTGCCCACACCATGCGTTCGGTACGCAATAACTCACCCAGATCGTTGCCGGGCTCGCGGCTGATTACGGTCAACGCCAGGTCCCGCCGTTGCATCAATACGGTCGATGCTTCGCAGTGCATTTCGATCTGGATCAGTGGGTAGGCTTTGGAAAATTGCTTGAGGATGCCTGGCAGAAAGCGCATCACGTAGTCATCCGGCGTGCCGATACGCACCAACCCCACCATATGCGGCTCGCGCAGGGTATTGAACACTTCGCTGTGCAATTTCAGGATGCGCCGCGCATAACCCAACAGCACCTGGCCTTCGGGCGTGAGCCGTACCTGGCGGCCATCGCGCTCGAACAGTTTGCGCTGCAACACGTCTTCTTCCAGGCGCTTCATCTGCATGCTCACCGCCGATTGAGTGCGGTTGACCTGCTCGCCGGCGCGGGTGAAACCGCCCTGGTCGGCAATGGCGACGAAGGTGCGCAGCACATCAGTGTCGATGCTGGGATAGGCGGACAATTGATCAATCTCCGAGATGTAATGCATAAGAAACATTCGTTGGATTGATCATAATGCCCGGCACACACTGTCGTCATCCCCACTGGAGGGCGAGAAGATGAAAGGTCAAAAAGGTTTCATATCGACGGATAAATGGCCGTTTGCCGGGCTGTTTCACACATTCGCGCGTTGGCAGCTGTTGCATCAGGAGCGCCAGATGCTGGCGACCCTGAGCGATGACGCCCTCAAGGACATCGGGCTCAATCGCGCCGACGTCGCGCAGGAAAGCCATCGGCATTTCTGGGAGGACCCGCTGCGAAAATAAGCGCGGATGCAGTAGGGTAGGGGGCGAGCTTCTATGGAGATTGCCATGCCCGCCGACCTGTGTTTTTCACTCAAGCAAGCTCGACGCATGGCGCTGGCTGCCCAGGGATTTTCCGGGCGCCAGGCGCCTGCACAGATAAAGGCTGCGCACCTCAACCGCTTGATCGAACGCCTGGGCGTTTTACAGATCGACTCGGTCAATGCGCTGGTGCGTTCCCACTACCTGCCCGTGTTTTCCCGCCTTGGTTCTTATTCCCCATCGATTCTTGAACAGGCGGCCTGGAGCCAGGGGCGGCGGCGTTCTCTGTTTGAATACTGGGGGCATGAGGCGTCACTGCTGCCCTTGGCGCTGTACCCGTTGATGGGTTGGCGCATGGAGCGCGCCCGGCAAGGGCGGGGGATTTATGCGCAAATGGCACGTTTTGGCCGTGAACAGCAGGCGACGATCCAACGCGTGTTGCGCACCGTCGAACAGCAGGGCGCCTTGGGGGCGGGTAGCTTGTCGACCCGCGAGGAGCGTGCCGGGCCCTGGTGGGATTGGAGTGATGAAAAGCACGCGCTGGAATGGCTGTTCGCCGCTGGCCTGGTCACGGTTGCCGGTCGTCGAGGGTTTGAGCGGCTTTATGATCTGCCCGAGCGTGTTATTCCCGCAGAGGTGCTCAGGGTCTCCATGAGTGAAGGTGAAGCGCAGCGTGGCTTGCTGTTGCACAGCGCGACTGCATTGGGTGTCGCCACCGAAAAAGACCTGCGCGATTATTTCCGCCTCGACCCCGCCGACAGCCGCAACCGCTTGGCCGAGCTGGTTGAGGATGGGCAACTGCTGGCGTGCCGGGTGCGGGGCTGGAAACAACCAGCGTACTGCCCGTCGGCGCCGAAACTGCCTCGCACAGTGCCGGCCAGTGCATTGTTGTCGCCGTTCGATTCGCTGATATGGGAGCGCAGCCGCACCGAGCGCCTGTTCGACTTTCGCTATCGGCTGGAGATCTACACCCCGCAAGAAAAGCGCGTGTATGGCTACTACGTGTTGCCGTTTCTCCACAACGAACGCATTGCCGCGCGCGTCGACCTGCGAGCCGAGCGTGCTCATGGGCGCCTGGCCGTGCATGTCGTGCATGAGGAAGAGCCGGGGCTGGATGAGGAAGGCATGCTGGCGCTGGCGCTGAACCTGCGCAAAATGGCCGACTGGCTAGGGCTGGAACAGGTCCAGCTCAATTGCCAGCGGCCCAGTGCTGCTCGGTTAAGGGCAGCGATGCCGAACCGGGATACCAACCTTTAAACCTCTATCGCGGGCAAGCCCGGCTCCCACAGAGAAACGCGTTCAAATGTGGGAGCCGGGCTTGCCCGCGATGGCGTCATCCCCGTCGCTAAAACGTCAGCGCTTTACCTGTTTCAAGGTCTCTGCAATCAGAAACGCCAACTCCAGCGATTGATCGGCATTCATCCGTGGGTCGCAATGGGTGTGATAACGGTCCGACAGGCCATCTTCGGTGATCGGCCGTGCGCCGCCGATGCATTCGGTGACGTTCTGCCCGGTCATCTCGATATGGATCCCGCCAGCATAGGTGCCTTCTGCCTGGTGCACTTGGAAGAAATCCTTCACTTCGCCAAGGATCTGCGCAAAGTCGCGGGTCTTGTAGCCGCTGCTGGCCTTGATGGTATTGCCGTGCATCGGGTCGCAGCTCCACAGCACTTGCTTGCCCTCGCGCTGCACGGCGCGGATCAGGTTGGGCAAATGGTCGCCGACCTTGCCTGCCCCCATACGGGCGATGAGGTTGAGGCGGCCAGGGTCGTTATCCGGGTTGAGGATGTCGATCAGGCGGGTCAGGTCGTCCGGGTTCATGCTAGGTCCGACTTTCACGCCGATCGGGTTGTTCACTCCGCGCAGGAACTCGACATGGGCGCCGTCCAACTGACGGGTGCGGTCGCCGATCCACAACATATGCGCCGAGCAGTCGTAGTAGTCGTTGGTCAGGCTATCGCGGCGCACGAAGGCCTGTTCATAGTTGAGCAGCAATGCTTCGTGGGCGGTGAAGAAGCTGGTTTCGCGCAATTGCGGCGAGCTGTCCATGCCACAAGCGCGCATGAAGGCCAGGGTTTCGTCGATGCGGTCGGCCAGTTGGCTGTACTTCTCGGCGAGCGCGGAGTTGGCGATGAAATCCAGGTTCCACTTGTGCACCTGGTGCAGGTCAGCGAAACCGCCCTGGGCAAAGGCGCGCAGCAGGTTGAGGGTGGCGGTGGACTGGTGGTAGGACTGCAACAGGCGGTCCGGATCTGGCACGCGGCTTTTTTCGTCGAAGCCGATGCCGTTGACGATATCGCCCCGGTAGGCGGGGAGGGTGATGCCGTCGATGGTTTCATCGTTGGCCGAGCGTGGCTTGGCGAACTGGCCGGCCATGCGCCCGACTTTCACCACCGGGCAACCGGCAGCGAAGGTCATGACAATGGCCATCTGCAGCAGCACCTTGAAGGTGTCGCGAATCTTCGCGGCGGAAAACTCGGCAAAGCTCTCGGCGCAATCGCCACCTTGCAGCAGGAACGCACGACCTTGGGTCACTTCGGCAAACTGACGGCGCAATTCGCGGGCTTCCCCGGCAAACACCAGGGGCGGGTAGCTCGCCAGGCTCTGCTCCACTTGCAGCAAGTGTGCAGCGTCCGGGTATTGGGGTTGCTGCTGGATCGGCAGGGCTCGCCAGCTATCGGGGCTCCAGGGTTGGCTCATCATGAACTCGTTTGCGGGTGGATGTTCGGGCGTCAATGTTAGCAGCAATTAGTGCGTGACCTGTTGCTGCCGCTTGGCCGACAATCGCGCCTTTGCCGTGCAGCAGACCCTTTTAGGAGTAGTGATGAGCGAGGAGCGTGTCGAGCACCTGCTGGCCGAAGTCCATGATGAATTCGGCATGATCCGTGTGCTTGAAGTGGCTGATTACCGCTTTCTCGAATTTGGCGACGCCATCGAGCAAAGCTGTGTGTTCACTGCTGACCCGAGCTGGCTGGAGTACGACTACACCCGCGCCATGCTGATCGGCGCGTTGTGCCATGAACAGCCGGAGAGTGCATTGTTTCTCGGCCTGGGCGCGGGCACGTTGACCCAGGCGTGCCTCAAGTTCCTGGCGCTGGAAGATGTCGAAGCCATTGAGCTGCGCCCTGATGTGCCGCGCCTGGCCATCGAATATCTGGGGCTGGATGACGACCCGCGCTTGTACATCCGCATTGGCGACGCGTTGCAATTGCTCGACAGTGCCGAATCGGCCGATTTGATTTTCGTCGACCTCTACACCGATGTCGGCCCGGGCGTGGGGCATCTGGCCTGGACCTTCCTGGAAAACTGTCAGAAGAAACTCAACCCCGGCGGCTGGCTGGTGATCAACCAATGGGCCACCGATGATGGCAAGCCGTTGGGGGCGGCGTTGTTGCGTGGGTTGTACCACCGGCATTACTGGGAGCTGCCGGTGAAGGAGGGCAATGTGATTCTGTTGGTGCCTTCGGAGCTGGATCAGGTGCTGGACCTGGAGGCGCTGTCAGCCCGCGCCGAAGCTTTGGCGCCGCGCTTGGGGTACTCGTTGCAGCCGTTGATCAAGGCGATTCGGCCGGCAACTTAGTTGCCAGTTCGGACGCTTTCGCGGGCAGGCCCGCTCCCACAGGGGATTGCATTTCAACAGAGCATGCAATTCAACTGTGGGAGCGGGCTTGCCCGCGAAGAGGCCCTCACTGCCGACCGCTAATTCAGTTCGTTCAAATCCCCTTGAACACCCCCGGCCGCTTCTCGACCATCGCCCGAACACCCTCCTTGGCATCTTCACTGTTGAGCAGTTTATCCACCATGGGCGGCAGCGCGGCGGCTGCCACAGCCTCACCCTCCATACGCGCCAGCCGTGCCGACATCAACGTGGCCTGTACACCCAGCGGTGCCTGGCGCGCAATGCGGTTGGCCAACTCGATGGCGCGGGGCAACAGGTCTTCACTGGCCATCACTTCCTGCACCAACCCCAGGCGCAGGGCTTCATGGGCGTCGAACTCGTCGCCGGTGAGCAGCCAGCGCATCGCATTGCCCCAGCCGGCAATCTGATGAAAGCGCAATGTCGCGCCGCCAAACGGGAAGATCCCGCGTTGCACCTCCATCTGGGCAAAGCGGGTATTGCTGGCGCAGAGGTTGATATCCGCCGCCAGCATCAATTCGATACCGATCGTCAGGCAATAACCCTGGGCGGCGACGATCACCGGCTTGCTCACGCGCGGGCCTGCAAACACCCCCCACGGGTCGCACCCTCCCAGCGGCGGTTGCCAGCCACCCGCCATCACGCTGCTGACATTGGCCAGGTCCAGCCCGGCCGTGAAGTGGTCGCCATGGGCAAACACCACGGCCACCCGTGCGTCATCGTTTCGATCAAATTCGCCATAGGCCAGGCTCAGCGCATTGAGCAAATCCAGGTCGAAGGCGTTGCGCTTGGCCACACGGTCCAGGCCCAGCAATAGAACATGACCCTCAAGTGCGCGGCTGACACGGCTACTGCTGGCTTGATTCATGGGGTGTGCCCTCGGGGCGCGGGTAAGGTTTCAGACCAAAGGGTCTCAGCGGGTGGGTGAACCGTTTAAGCTCGATGACCAACAGGGCCGGGCCTTTGAAAAATAGACCCTGGCGCACGGATCTGCAAAGCGCGTGACGCAGTGCGGTTTATCGGTGCCTGGCGATAAAAAAAGCTCCCTTTTTCAGCTATTTCCGGTATAGTGCGCGCCGGCCTTTAACCGGGCCGCGTTTAGGTAGCGCAATTCCCCGAAGTCAGCTTCGGCTGCACGTCCGCACAGCGGACTCTTCCTTGACGAATCTTTTTCATTCATTCGTTTTCGCAAATCCCCGCCGACAAAGCAGCCAGGGCGACTCTTGAGTCTCAACACGGCATGCGCAGCTTTGGAGCATGGGTCTTTGCGGATGCACTTAGAGGCAGACCCATGACCCAGGAAACCGGCGGCTTCGCCGCTTTTAATCTTAACCCGAATATTCTTGCAGCCGTCGCAGCGACCGGCTACGAAGAACCTTCGGCGATTCAGCAGCAATCGATCCCGATCATCATGGCCGGTAAGGACATGATTGGCCAGGCGCAAACCGGTACCGGCAAAACTGCCGCGTTCGCTTTGCCAATCCTGCACTGCATCGATCCTGCCAAGCGCGAGCCGCAAGCCCTGATCCTGGCGCCAACCCGTGAGTTGGCGCTGCAAGTAGCAACCGCCTTTGAAACCTACGCCAAGCAAATGCCGGGTGTAACTGTTGTGGCCGTTTACGGCGGCGCGCCTATGGGCCCACAACTCAAGGCAATCCGTAATGGCGCACAGATCGTTGTCGCCACTCCGGGCCGTCTGTGCGACCACCTGCGTCGTGACGAAAAAGTCCTGTCGACCGTGAACCACCTGGTTCTGGACGAAGCTGACGAAATGTTGAAGCTGGGCTTCATGGATGACCTGGAAGTCATCTTCAAGGCACTGCCAGCGACCCGTCAGACCGTGTTGTTCTCGGCGACCCTGCCGCAGTCCATCCGTGCCATTGCCGAACGCCACCTGCGCGATCCGGAGCACGTGAAGATCCAGACCAAGACCCAGACCGTTACCGCGATCGAACAGGCTCACCTGTTGGTTCACGCTGACCAGAAGACCTCGGCTGTATTGAGCCTGCTGGAAGTCGAAGACTTCGACGCCCTGATCATGTTCGTGCGCACCAAGCAAGCGACCCTGGACCTGGCCAGCGCCCTGGAAGCCAAAGGCTACAAAGCCGCTGCGCTGAACGGTGACATTGCCCAGAACCAGCGTGAGCGCGTGATCGACTCCCTCAAGGATGGTCGTCTGGACATCGTTGTGGCGACCGACGTTGCCGCCCGTGGCCTCGACGTTCCACGTATCACCCACGTGTTCAACGTTGACATGCCTTACGATCCAGAATCCTACGTTCACCGTATCGGCCGTACCGGCCGTGCCGGTCGCGAAGGCCGTGCATTGCTGCTGGTGACTCCACGTGAGCGCCGCATGCTGCAAGTGATCGAGCGTGTTACCGGCCAGAAAGTTGCCGAAGTCCGCCTGCCGGATGCCCAGGCCGTTCTCGATGCGCGCATCAAGAAACTGACCAACAGCCTGGCGCCACTGGTGGCTGACGCTGAATCGACCCACGGCGACCTGCTGGACCGCCTGACTGCCGATATCGGTTGCACCCCGCGTGCCCTGGCTGCAGCTCTGCTGCGCAAAGCTACCAATGGTCAGGCCCTGACCCTGGCAGCCATCGAAAAAGAACGTCCACTGGTTCCGAACAGCGCGCCACGCGGTGATCGTCCAGAGCGTTCCGGCGACCGTCCAGACCGTGGTGATCGCGAGCGTCGCGCTCCAGTGCCATTGGCTGAAGGCCGTGCTCGTTGCCGTACCGCGCTGGGTGCGCGTGATGGTATCGCGGCCAAGAACCTGCTGGGCGCTATCCTCAACGAGGGTGGCCTGGCACGTGAAGCCATCGGTCGCATCCAGGTGCGTGACAGCTTCTCCCTGGTGGAGCTGCCGGAAGACGGCCTGGAAAAACTGCTGGCCAAGCTCAAAGACACTCGCGTTGCCGGTAAGCAGCTCAAGCTGCGTCGCTACCGCGAAGATTGATCTGCCCTTGGGCTGATTGATCGCACATAAAAAATCCCCGACTGGTTCGGGGATTTTTTTGCCTCATGTTTTAGTCTCCGAGGCGATCAACTGTGGGAGCTGGCTCCCGCGACGACCTGATGGTAGATGCTGATCTAACTGATGCCCCGCGATCCAAATGTGGGAGCTGGCTTGCCTGCGAAGACGGTCTGACAGCCGACGCTTTTCTACCTGACACCCCGCAATCAAACTGTGGGAGCGGGCTTGCTCGCGAAGACGGCCTAACAGTCAACTCAGTTGGACCGTGTACATATCCATGCCTGCCGGCCAGCGTGGTTTAACGGGGCGCCTAAGATCAAAAGCCAGATCAAGATCACAAGCAGATCAAGATCAAGAGCGGCTCGTTTTGCATCGTGGTTACCGTCGGCTGCTATTGCAGCAAGCCAGCTTCTAAAGCTATGACGGTGTCAGTCAAAGCGATAGATATCCATGCCCAGGGCGCCCAGTGTGAAGCCTTGGTGCGCCACGCTGAAATCTGCGCCCGCACCCCGCGCAAAGTACAGCGGCAGCAAATGCTCATCGCTGGGATGGTTGCGCACGGCATGTGGCGCCTGGCGCCGATAGTCATGCAAGGCGGCGTCGTCATTGGTCGCCAGTTTGTCGACCACCCAGTCGCGAAACTCCCGCGCCCACGGGGTGATCGTTTCCGGCCCGGCGCGCCAATCCAGTTCGCCCAGGTTATGAGTGATGCTGCCGGAGCCGATCAACAGCACGCCCTGTTCGCGCAGGCTGGCGAGCGCATGCCCGACCCGGGTTTGCAGGGCGGGGCCCAGGCGGCTGGGCAAGGAAACTTGCACCACTGGAAGGTCTGCTGCCGGATACATCAGCGACAGCGGGACCCAGGTGCCGTGGTCGAAGGGACGTTGCTCGTCAATACGTGCAGCCAGACCGTCGGCGTGCAGCAGCTCGACGATCTCACTGGCCAGCTGTGGGTCACCCGGCGCGGGGTATTGCACCGCAAACAACTCGCGCGCAAAGCCGCCAAAGTCGTGCCAGGTTTCCGGTGCAGCACCGCCGCTGACCAGCAGTTCCGGGCTTTCCCAATGCGCCGACACCACCACAATGGCTTTGGGGCGGGGTAGCTCGGCAGCCAGGCGCTGTAGCGCGGGGCCACTGGCGCCGGGTTGCAAGGCCAGCATGGGCGAGCCGTGGGAGATAAACAGGCTGGGGAGCATGAGCGGGTCCTGAGGGTTAAGATAACGCCATCTTCAATCAGATCATTGATCTAAATCTAATATAAGTTTTAGCGCCTTTTGATCGAATTTTCGGAGTGATTCATGCAGCCTGAATTTTGGCAGGACCGCTGGGCGAGCAATCAGATCGGTTTCCATCAGCGCGAGGTCAATCCCTACTTGCAACGGCACTGGCCCGTGTTGGGGTTGCCCGAGGGGGCAAAGGTGCTGGTGCCGTTGTGTGGCAAAAGCCTGGACTTGGTATGGCTCGAGAGCCAGGGGTACCCGGTAATGGGCGTGGAGCTGTCGGAGCAGGCGGTTGAGGCGTTCTTCAGCGAGCAGGGGCTGGTGCCGCACGTCAGTCATAAGGGCGTCTTCAAGGTCTACCAGGCGGGTCAGATCGAACTGTGGTGTGGCGATTTCTTCAGCCTGGATGCGCAGGCGCTGGTCGGTTGCCGCGGCGTATATGATCGCGCCGCGTTGATTGCATTGCCTCCGCTGATGCGTGCGCAATACGCCGAGCACCTGAATGCCTTGCTGCCGTCAGGCTGCCAGGGGTTGCTGGTTACCCTCGATTACGACCAGGCGCAGAAAGCCGGCCCACCCTTTGCTGTCTCGGACGAGGAAGTGCAGGTGCTGCTAGCACCGCATTGGGCGTTGGAGCGGCTGGAGGAGCGAGACATCCTGGGGGAGAGCTGGAAGTTCGTGCAGGACGGAGTGACTCGCCTTGAAGAGCGTGCTTATCGGCTGACCAGGCTCTAAAAGGCCTTTTCCTTTTGTAGGCGCGAGCGGGGAAATCAGCAGGCACAAAAAAGGAGCGATTAGATCGCCCCTTTTCGAGTCATCCGGCTATCAGCCGCGGCGACGCAATGCGTCAATCCGCTCTTCCAGCGGCGGGTGGCTCATGAACAGGCGAGCCAGGCCCTGCTTGATGCCGCCGTTGATGCCGAAGGCGGTCAGGCTGTCGGGCATATGCACCGGCAGGCCCTGTTCAGAGCGCAAGCGTTGCAGCGCGCCGATCATTGCGCTGGTGCCCGCCAGGCGTGCGCCGGCTTCGTCGGCGCGGAACTCGCGTTTGCGCGAGAACCACATCACGATGGCGCTGGCCAGGAAGCCCAGGACCAACTCGGCGAAAATGGTCGCCACGAAGTAGGCAATGCCGCGGCCTTCTTCATTCTTGAAGATGACCTTGTCGACGAAGTTGCCGATGATCCGCGCGAAGAACATCACGAAGGTGTTCACCACGCCCTGTACCAGCGCCAGGGTGACCATGTCGCCGTTGGCCACGTGACCGATCTCGTGGGCCAGCACCGCCTTGACTTCATCGGGCGAAAACCGCTCCAGCAGGCCCTGGCTCACGGCCACCAGCGCGTCGTTCTTGTTCCAGCCGGTCGCAAAGGCGTTGGCCTCATAAGCCGGAAAGATCCCCACTTCGGGCATTTTGATGCCGGCTTCTTGAGACAACTGTTCCACGGTTTGCATCAGCCATTGTTCATGGCGAGTGCGGGGTTGAGTGATGATCTGGGTGCTGGTGCTCATCTTCGCCATCCACTTGGAGATGAACAGCGAAAACAGCGAACCGGCAAAACCAAAGACCGCACAGAAAATCAGCAGCTGATTGAGGTTCAGATCAACCCCATTGGCCGCCATGAACCCGTTGAAGCCAAAAAGGCTCAGGGTGACGCTGGCAATCAGTACGACCGCCAGGTTAGTGGCCAAGAACAGCAGGATGCGCATCATGGTTGTAGAATTCTCCTCATGCTTAATATGTCGCTCACTGCGGGGTATATAAGGTGCGGCATGGGGTGATTCAACCGGGGGACTATTTCAAACTGTGTCCTACGCCTCGGGCGTAGGGCCTTGAAGGGATTTTCCGACCTGTATCGTCAGCCCTTATCAACCCGATACTACCTCGCCGCCCCGTGATTATAAGGGGTACGTCCTCGGCAGGGGCCAAATGAAGTACAACCGCAAGTAAGTGACGCAGAAGTGTTGCCAGATAATCGCTGTACGACCCCAAGTGAGTCGTACAGCGTCAATGGCCTTACTGGCGATAGGACTTCAGGAAGTTGCCGATGCGACCAATGGCCATTTCCAGGTCATCCACGCGTGGCAAGGTCACTACGCGGAAGTGATCCGGCCATGGCCAGTTGAAGGCGGTACCTTGCACGACCAGCAGTTTTTCCGACAGCAGCAGGTCGAGCACGAACTTCTCATCGTTGAGGATCGGGCAGACTTTCGGGTCGATCCGCGGGAACGCATAGAGCGCACCCATGGGCTTCACACAGCTCACGCCGGGGATAGCGTTAAGCAACTCCCAGGTGCGGTTACGCTGCTCCAGCAGGCGGCCTTGAGGCAAGACCAGGTCATTGATGCTCTGGTAGCCGCCGAGGGCGGTCTGGATCGCGTGCTGGCTCGGTACGTTGGCGCACAGGCGCATGTTGGCCAGCATGTCGATGCCTTCTATATAGCTTTGCGCATTGTGCTTGGGCCCGGAGATGGCGATCCAGCCGGAGCGGAAACCCGCCACGCGGTAGGACTTGGACAGGCCATTGAAGGTCAGGCACAGCAGGTCCGGGGCCAGGGAGGCGGTGCAGATATGCACGGCGTCATCATAGAGGATCTTGTCGTAGATCTCGTCGGAGAACACCACCAGGTTGTGCTGACGCGCCAGTTCCAGCATGCCCAGCAATACTTCCCTGGAGTACACGGCGCCGGTGGGGTTGTTCGGGTTGATGATCACCAGAGCCTTGGTGTTGGGCGTGATCTTGGCCTTGATGTCGGCCAGGTCCGGGAACCAGTCGGCGCCCTCATCACACAGGTAATGCACCGGGTGGCCGCCCGCCAAGGTCACGGCGGCGGTCCACAGCGGGTAATCCGGGGCTGGCACCAGGACTTCATCGCCGTTGTTGAGCAATGCCTGCATGGACATCACGATCAGCTCGGACACGCCGTTGCCCAGGTAGATGTCCTCGATGCCGACACCTTCGACCTGCTTCTGCTGGTAGTACTGCATCACCGCCTTGCGCGCGCTGAACAGGCCTTTGGAGTCGCTGTAGCCCTGGGCGGTCGGCAGGTTGCGGATCACATCCTGGAGGATTTCGTCCGGCGCTTCGAAACCAAACGGCGCCGGGTTGCCAATGTTCAGCTTGAGGATGCGATGGCCTTCCTCTTCCAGGCGTTTGGCGTGCTTGAGCACCGGGCCGCGAATGTCATAGCAGACGTTGGCGAGCTTGTTCGATTTGCTGACCTGCATGGCGATGTGATCCTGAAAATGAACGATCCCGACGGCGTAGGCACTACCGTAGGGTGAAGCCTGCACGGCCCGCACCCATAAATACGTTTGAATGCCGATGGCGCGGGTGCCAGACTGGCGTTTTGAAGAGGCGCAATCATACGTGCCGTCTGATCCATGGAAAAGACACAGATCAGGGTTTTTCAGTTGCCGAGGTGTACCGATGGAAAAGTTGCAGAAAACTGTAGATGAATGGAAGGCGATGCTCGATCCGGAGCAGTACAACGTGTGCCGTCTCAAGGGTACCGAGCGACCGTTCAGCGGCAAGTACAACGCCACCAAGACCGACGGCGTCTACCACTGCATCTGCTGCAACGAGCCGCTGTTCGATTCCAAGGCCAAGTTTGATTCCGGCTGTGGCTGGCCCAGCTTCTATGAGCCGATTGCCGACAGCGCGATGGTCGAGATCCGCGATGTCAGCCACGGCATGATTCGTACCGAAGTCACCTGCGCCAAGTGTGACGCACACCTGGGGCATGTGTTTCCGGATGGTCCGCCGCCGACGGGCCTGCGCTACTGCATCAACTCGGTATGCCTGGAGCTGGTGCCGCGCTAGGCTTACATAGCCCCCGTAGGAGCGAGCTTGCTCGCGAAAAACGCCAACGATAACGCGGGGCGCCTGAATGAACGCGGCGTCTGGGAGTTTTTCGCGAGCAAGCTCGCTCCTACACGAATAAGGTTCTTCTTTCGCTGACTTGAGGTATTGCCATGAGCGACTCCCTGCTGAGCATCCCTTGCACCACCATAAAGGGTGAACAAAAGACCTTGGCCGATTTTGCCGGCAAGGCCATTTTGGTGGTCAACACCGCCAGCAAATGCGGCTTCACCCCGCAGTACAAGGGCCTTGAGCAGCTTTGGCAGCAATACAAGGACCAGGGCCTGGTGGTGCTCGGCTTTCCCTGCAACCAGTTCGGCAAGCAGGAACCGGGCAACGAAGGCGCGATATCCGAGTTCTGCGAGCTGAATTTCGGCGTCAGTTTTCCGCTGTTCAAGAAAATCGACGTCAATGGCAGCGATGCCCACCCGCTGTTCGTGCAGTTGAAAAAACAGGCCCCGGGACTACTGGGTTCCAAGAACATCAAGTGGAACTTCACCAAGTTCCTCATCGGCCGTGATGGCCAGCAGGTCAAGCGCTTTGCGCCAACCACCAAGCCCCAGGACTTGACCCAGGAGATCGAAGCCCTGCTCAAATGACCTAAGCATTGCGGGTACCCCTCAGAGGCTGATGGTCTTCGGTACCCACAGCTCCAGCAAGGCGTTGAGTTCTTCCCGGCGAAACGGCTTGGCCAGGTAATCGTTCATTCCCGCGGCCCGGCAACGCTCGCGTTCTTCGGCCATCGCGTTGGCGGTCAAGGCCACGATGGGCAAGTCCGGCCACCGCCCGCTGCGACGAATCTGTCGGCTGGCCTCATAGCCATCCATCACGGGCATGTTGCAGTCCATCAACACCATATCGAAGCGCTGATCCTCCAGCAGCTTGAGGGCTTCGCCACCGTGGGCCGCGACGATCACCTCGCACCCGAGCTTGCTGAGCATGCCCTTGGCCACCAGTTGGTTGACCGCGTTGTCCTCCACCAGCAGGATGCGCGCGCGGTGCGCAAGCGGTGCGGCTTCTATCTGCACCGGATCGAGGACCAGTTGCGCGTCGCTGCGCAGGTTGCGTTGCAGGATCTGGTACAGCGCGTTGCGGCTCAACGGGCGGGCTTGTTGCTGCAGCGGCGCCAGGGCCGCGACTTCAGCGCTGGGCAAAAAGTTGCCGTAGGCGGTGACCAGCAGAATCGGCGCGCTGATGCCCGGGCGCAAGCGGAACAGGCATTCAGGGCAGTCGGTGATCAACAGGTCGGGCGCCAGCCCGCTCAGATCATCGTCCTGGGAATAGCAGCGCGGCGTCAGCCCCCAAGAGGGCAGCAGGGTGGTGAGCAGCTCCGTCAGCCCGCCGCCGGCGTTGGTGATGGCGATCACCTCGCCGGTGAGCGGTGCATAGCGTGTGGCAGGCAAATGCGCGGGCAGCGGGAGGTCGGCGCAGAACTGGCTGCCAAAGCCCACCTCCGAGCTGATACTCAAACGACCTTGCATGGCTTCGCACAGGTTATGGGTCAACGCCAGGCCCAATCCCGTTCCACCAAACTGGCGGGTGATGCCAGCGCCGGCCTGGGTGAATGGTTGGAAAATTTTCACTTGGGCTTCCTGAGCGATACCAATGCCGGTATCGCACACTTCGATGCTGACCCTGCCTGCCGAGGCGCGCAGGCGCACGTCGACGCGGCCAAAGCGGGTGAACTTCAAGGCATTGGAGAGCAAGTTGCTGACGATTTGCCGCACACGGGTTGGGTCGCCGATCACCTGGGCGGGAAATCGCGGGTCGATCAGGCAGGTCAACTCAACACTCGGCGCCGCGTTTTGCGACAGCAGGTTGGCGGTGTCCTCCACCAGGGAGCCCAGGTCGAACGGAATATGCTCCAGCTCCAGTTGCCCAGCGTCGAATTTGGACAGATCGAGGATATCGTTGAGCAACTCCACCAGCACTTTACCTGAGTCATGGGCAATGGACAGTTGCTGGCGCTGTTCGGCAGTCAGCGGGCTGTCCAGTGACAGGGCAATCATGCCCAGCAGCCCATTGAGTGGCGTGCGGATTTCATGGCTCATATTGGCCAGGAATGCCGCCCGCGCCTGGGCCATGCCCAACGCCGTCATTTTCGCTGCTTCCAGCTCATCGTTGGACTGGCTCAAGCGTTGGTTGCTGGCCTTGAGTTCAAGGGTGCGCGCCGAAACGATATTTTCCAGCTGCCCCAGGTACTCCGTGAGGCGGTCTTCGGCGTGGCGCCGTTGCTGGATCTCGGTTTCCATGTTTTCAAATTGCTGGTTAGCGACATTGACCAGCACGCCGATTTCATCGTGTTCATGCCCCGCGGGGCAATCCAGTCGCGCCTGTTTGCGTGTGCTCAGTTCGCGAATAATGCGCACCAGCGGTTGGGTGAGCATCACATAGAACAGGCCCAGCAAAATCCCGGTGAGCAGCAGGCTGCGGGCGAAGCCGTTGAGCAGGGTGATCTCGGCGCGATGCAGGAAACGGCTGCCAAAGGCATAGGTATCGACGTCCAGGCGTAGCACACCCAGGGAGTCGTTGGGCATATGGCTGAGAAACAGCCGGTCTTCAAACTGGCGATTGGCCCCAAACAGAAAATCGCTGACGGGCCGATAGTTGCTTTCTTTGCGCGGGCGGTTGACGTCGGCCAGCACCACGCCATTGTTGTCGATCAACTGCGCGCGGATGATGGCAGGGGAGTGCAGCAGGCCCAGGGTCAGTTCCTGGGCGAGTTCGGCATCGATGTTGTAGGCGATGCGTGACGCCGGGTTATGGCTGATTTCAATCAGTGAGCGTATTTCACGGTTGATGGATGCGTCTTCGCTGGCATAATCAATGCCGATTTGGATCAGGCTGAGCAAGGTTCCCAACACGAAACCGACCAGCACAGTCAATCTGGCTTGTTTATAAGACAAGCGGTGGGCGAACTTGATATCCATCGAGTGTTGAACCACTTAGCGTTTCCCTTCGCCCGGCAAGCATAGCTGAACATCCACAAGCTTTGGCTTGCCCGGCATGAATCGTTTGTTTGATGCAGCCCATGCAGTGTGCCGCAGGGTTGCCAATACGCCATCTTTTGCAAGAACTTGCCAGAGGAATAGCTGTGGATTCTCGATTGAATGCCTTTCTTGAGCGTGCCGATGCGGTGCTGGCTCGCCTGGAACCGTTGTTACCCGCACCGCGCCAAGCGATCGACTGGAACCAATGCCTCGCCGCCCGTTGGCAGCGCGAAGGCCGCAATGGCTTCCTGTTGCCGCTGGAGGTCAGCCTGGACATGCGCTTGTCGGACCTGATAGGTGTCGACAAGCAACGTGAACAACTGGCGCGCAACACCCAACAGTTCCTCGACGGTTTGCCCGCCAACCATGCGCTGTTGTGGGGTTCGCGTGGCACCGGCAAGTCTTCCATGGTCCGTGCCTTGCTCGCCCAGCACGCCAACGCGGGCCTGCGCTTGATCGAGATCGAGCGTGACCACCTGGCGGACCTGCCGCGGGTGGTCGAGCAACTGATCAAGCTACCACAACGCTTTATTTTGTTTTGCGATGACCTGTCGTTCGAGGCCGGCGAAGGTGACTATCGGGTGCTCAAGAGCGTGCTGGATGGCTCCCTGGAGCAGGCGCCGGAAAACGTGCTGCTGTATGCCACGTCCAACCGTCGCCATCTGGTGCCGGAAAACCAGAGCGACAATGACAACTGGAAACGCGTGGATGGCGAGTTGCACCCGAGCGAGGCGGTTGAAGATAAGATTGCCTTGTCGGATCGTTTTGGTTTGTGGTTGTCTTTCTACCCGTTTAGCCAGGAGCATTTCCTGGATGTGGTGGAGCACTGGATCGGTGAGCTGGCCAGCAAGGCCGGCTTGCAGTGGCAGCGCGATGAACAGCTTGATGTCCTCGCGGTACGCTGGGCCACTGGGCGCGGCAACCGCAATGGTCGGTGTGCCTATCAATTCGCCCGTTACTGGGTAGGTCTCAAATTGCTGGAACGTCAACCATGATCGATCTACAACAGGCCGGCAGCGGCCTTGATGGCTATGCCATGCTGTGCGCGCAACTGGAGTCGCTGTTGGCTGATGAACGCGATTTTATTGCCAACAGTGCGCAGTTTTCCGCGTTCCTGTTCAACCAGCTGGATGACTTGAACTGGGCGGGTTTTTACCTTAATCGCAATGAAGAGCTGGTGCTTGGGCCATTTCAGGGGCAAATCGCCTGTGTGCGCATTCCGTTCGGTCGTGGCGTGTGTGGTGCGGCTGCGGCAACGCGGCAAACCCAGCGCGTGGAAGATGTGCACGCATTCCCAGGCCATATTGCCTGCGACAGCGCTTCGAACAGTGAATTGGTGGTGCCCTTGGTCAAGGACGGTCAATTGATTGGCGTCCTTGACCTCGACAGCCCGTCCTTGGCTCGGTTTACCCCCCAGGACCAGGTGGGGATCGAGCGCTTGGCGGCTATTTTCCTGCGATTGACCGACTGCTGAAGCGGCGGGTGTTTATGCCGGTAGCGCAAGGAGCGCGTTTGCTCGTTCCTTGGGCTACCGGCTGTTGCACTTATTGGCCTGGCAGCTCATCCAGCTGAACCTGCAACATCTTTTCCAATTCCAGCATGAGTTGTTCCAGTGCCTTGATGCCGCTTTCGATCACCGCCCACTCCTCATTGCGAGAGCAGGTTTGCTCCAAGGCTTCGCATTGCCCCGCCAATGAGTGGGCTTGCACGATACGGGCCGCGCCTTTGATCTTGTGAGCTTGCTCAATGATGTCTGAGAGGGGCGCGTGTCGATCCAGCAGTTCGATAAGCAGCTGGCGGTCGTGAAGGCTGCTGCTCAGCAGTTCCTCCAGCAAGCGTCGACTCAAGTGGGGATCACCGCCGGTCAGCGCTTCCAGGCATTCGAGGTCCAGCCGTGGGTGCACGGCTTTAGGGACAATGTGTGTCAGTTGGCGCTCCAGCACGGTAAGGCTGATGGGCTTGAACAGGCAGTCATCCATGCCGGCTTGCACGCACCGTTGCCTTTCCTCTGGCTGGGCGTTGGCGGTAAAGCCCAGTACCACGCAGGGCACCAATTGCTCGCGCTGCTCATACTCACGGATTGAGCGACTCAGTTCATAGCCATTCATGATGGGCATATTGCAGTCGGCAATCACTAAGTCGAAATGCTCTTTACGCCAGGCCTGGAACCCCGCCGCACCGTGCTCGGCAGCGGTGAATTTATGGCCCAGGTAGCCCAACTGCTGGCACATCAGCAGGCGGTTCGCCGGGTGATCGTCGACCACCAGTACATTAAGCATCAGTGCGGTAGCCGGCTTTTGCGGCGTTTGGTCACCTACCGGCTGGACCGCTTGCAAGCGGGGCATGCTCAGGTTGACGTGCACCTGGGTGCCCACCATGGGCACGCTGCTCAGGCTCAGTTGGCCGCCCATCATCGCGCACAGGCTGCGGCAGATCACCAGTCCCAGGCCCGCACCACTACGGGCCAGTTGCCCGGAATTGTCTGCTTGCGCAAAGGGTTCGAACAGGCGTAGTTGGTCCTCCCGACTGATGCCGATGCCGGTGTCTTCCACCACCAGTTTCAGCTCGATCTGCTCCGGTGCCTGGGTAGGCTGCAGTTCAACCTTGATCTTGACCTGTCCCTGTTCGGTGAACTTGATCGCGTTGCTCACAAGGTTCGAGAGCACCTGCTTGAAGCGCAGCGGGTCTATCAGCACCTCGATATCGTTAAGGTCGGGCTTGAACTCCAGCAGCAGGCTGAGGGTTTTTTGCCGTGCAAGACCGTCGAACACGCGCACCACTGATTCAATGACCTCCCGCAGGTTCACGCGCTCCGGCGCCAGGCTGAGGCGGCCCGACTCGATACGCGCGATGTCGAGGATGTCACCGATCAGTTCCAGCAGGTCTCTGGCCGAGTTGTACGCCACTTCGATTGCCGGACGGTCAAGATGCCCTTGATCGGCGCGCTTGAGCGTCAGTTCGAGCATGCCGATCACGGCGTTCATCGAGGTGCGAATCTCGTGGCTCATGGTGGCCAGGAACGTGCTCTTGGCGCGATTGGCCTCGTCGGCACGCTCCTTGGCGGCGCGCAGTTCATCGAATAGCTGGCGTCGGTCACTGATATCGATCCAGCCACCGATGATGCCTTGGACTTCACCCGTGGAGTCGCGGTAAGGCAGGATCCAGTGGTAGATGGTCAGTTTCCTGTCGTGGATATGCAGGCTGCGATCGAGGATCAGCGGGTTGCCCTCGGCCACCACGCGCAGATAGTCAGCATGGTACTGGGCCGCCTCCGACTCCAGGGCCATGCTCATCTGGGTCACGCTTTTGCCGATCACGTCTTCACGCTTGACGTCGAACACCTGCAGGTAGCTGTCGTTGCAGGTCTGCAGCAGGCCATTGCGGTCGCGCACGTAGATCGGATGCGGCGTCTCATTGACCAGCGCGCGCATGAACTCGAACTGATCGTTGAGGGCGCGTTCGGCCATTTTTCGATGCTTGATCTGGCGCCGCATGTAGGCGTTCCAGGCCAAGGAAATCAACAGCAACAGGCCGGTGCCGATGATGATGCGCGCGATCAACTGATGATAGTTTCGCCAGTAACTGTCGGACGCGGCGGTGTAGCCCCGCCAGCGGCTGTTGATCACGCCCATTTCATCCGGGGCAATGCTGAGCAGGGCCTTGTCGAGGATCGAGCTCAACTCCGTGGCTTGGCGCGAGGTGGCCAGGGTGAATGTTGCGGGGGTGGTGCCGATGCTGGCGCTGATTTGCAGGCGGTCCTGGAAAACCTGGGAAGACAGGAAGTAGTTGGCGATCACCAGGGTGTTCACGGCCCCATCTACTTGTCCCTGTGCGAGCAGCTCGGATGCTCTGAATGTATCACTGGTTTCCACCAGGTGAATCTCAGGAAAGTCCTTGGTCAAGGTTGCGGCCAAGGGGTTACCCTGGGTTATCGCCAGGCGCTTTCCGGCCATTTGCTCCATGTTCGACGGCGCTCCTGGCTCTTTGCGCGTCAACAGCACATAGGAGTTTTCGAGGTAAGGGCGGCTGAAATTAAGTTGTGGGTCTCGCTCGTTGCTGGGAACGATGGCCCCGATCATATCGACTTTCTGGGTCGCGACCTGGTCGATCATCGCGTTGACGTCGCGCCCACGTTGTACCGAAAAACGCAGGCCGGTGCGCAGGCGGATCAATTCCAGCAGGTCCGCGGTGATCCCGCGAAAGTTGCCGTCCGCATCGAAAAATGTCAGTGGCGCGAAGGTTTCGTTGACGATGACCGTCACCACCGGGTGGTCTTTGAGCCAACGCTCTTCGCGCTGGGTCAGTTGCAGTTTCTTGTCGGTCAGCAGGATATCGCTGCCGGCGCTCCAACGCTTGGCGATGCTCTCCCGTTCATTGATGGGCACCGAAGCCAGCGCTGAATCGACAATGCTCAAGAGCATCCGGTTGTCCTGACGCGTGGCAAAGCTGAAGCCATAAGCTTCATGCTTGCCGAAGTTGGCCATGCGAATGTTTTTGAGGTAGCCCTTGTTGATCATGTAATGGGTGGAAATGGTGTCACCGAGAAACACATCCGCCTGGTCGAAGGCCACTGCATTCAAGGCATTCTGATAAGAGGGGTAGGCGCGGATGATCGCCTTGGGGTACAGCTTTTCCACCTCATTAAGCGGCAGGTAGTGATAGACAAGGCTCAGGCGCAGCCCGTCGAGGCCTTCACTGAGGCTGCGGGTTTCTCCCTCGCGTGTGACCAGGACTGGCTGGTCTACCGCATAGGGTTCGGAGAGGATCAGATTCGGCGTTGCAGCCTCAAAGCCGTTGGAGGAGCCCAACAAGTCGATTTCCCCGGCTTCCAGGGCGCGAATGGCAGCCGCCCGGGACGGGTAGCGCATCACAGTGATGGGCAGGGAGAGTGCCTTGGCCAGCAATCCCGCGTAATCGGCGGTAAGGCCTTCATAATCATGTCCGCTGGACGTGAGGTCAAAGGGTGGGTAGTCAGGACTGGATGTACCCAGCGTTAGTTCACGTTTGTTATGCAGCCACTGGCGCTGGGCCTTGTCAAAATGAGTGTCCAGTTGTACAGCTCCCGCACGACTCAAGAGGGTGAAGCGTTCCGGGCTGGTTTGGTGCTCTGCCAGCACAGTTGTGCTGAAGTACAAACCGGCACTTAATATAATCAGATAGTCCTTTATACGCCTGGGCATCCGCTTTCTCACACTAGCGCGTTTCGTTTTGCCAACTCGATGAGGTCGACCAAGGATTTGGCTTGGAGTTTTTGCATTAATCTTTTCTTATAAGTACTGACGGTCTTGTTACTCAGGAACATACCTTTGGCGATTTCCTTGTTAGTGCGACCTTGTGCAAACAGTTGCAGCACCATCAGCTCCCGGTCGTTGACGGTCTTGAACAGTTCCAGCTCCTGAGCATCCATGCCTTCCGTTCCGGGGCCATTCAAGGCCTGGCTGGGGAAGTAGTTGTAGCCGGATAGCACCGCGCGGATGGCGCTCAGCAACTCGCTCAGGTCACCCTCCTTGCACACATAGCCCTCTGCCCCCGAGCGCATGCACCGCGTGGCAAACAACGTCGGACATTGAGCCGTGAGGACCAGGGTTTTCATCGAGGTGTTCATGGCGTTGAACCGGCAGAGCACCTCAAGGCCATCAAGTTTCGGGATGCTGATGTCGAGAATCACCAAGTCTGGAAGGCATTCACGCACCATCTGTATGGCATCGCACCCGTTATCTGTTTCGCCGACGACTTTGTAACCTTCATGTTCCAGCAACATTCGAATGGCAAGCCGGATAACGGGATGGTCGTCGATAATAAAAACTGAGTTCATAGTCACATTCCATGCAGGTGCAGATAAAGCGGGCACATTAGCTCAGAAGGTGAGTCCGCAGTATGAAGCTCGCAAGGAGTAGATGCAGAACAGGAAAGTTCCTACATTTAAAAAGGTATAGACCTACAAGTTGTTAGGTAATCGTGACAGGGTATGTGAGCGTTTCGAGGTCGATCATGACAAGACGCAAGGCTGGGGAATTTACGGCGGGCCTCGTATCTATTTTCGTTGAAAGGAATGTTTAAAATCCTACATGAGGGGGTCAAAAGTTAAGCCGATTAATATTTCAAGATCATCTTTGTTCAAAGGTTTTGGCAAATAGCCAAGGAGGGGCAGATTTCGTTGCGCGGCTTGTGTCGTCAGGTTGACCAGTTCTGGCGTAGGTAAGCCGCTCAACAGGATGGCACTGCTGATGAAGCGTCGGCGGCTGGCGATTTCCACCAGTTCAAGCCCAGGCAGGTCTGGCAGGCATTGGTCGCATAACATCAGGTCGAAAGGGTGTTCGGACTGGCTCATCGCGCGTATGGCCTGCTCGGCATTTTCCACCGCGGTCAGTTGGTCGAAGCCGAAACTTCTGAGCAGGCATTGGGTGGCCAGGAGTTGAAAGGGGTGATCCTCCACCAAAAGAATACGGAGAGAATAGCTGGGCATAAAGAGCACACAGTAAGGCAAGCGTCGATGGGGGCAGTAGGAATGACTCGGCTGGTCCGTTGGGAGCGCGCGTGATTATTCTTCGAGTGTCTGTACGAATTCGATCAGGCCGCTCTGTTCCCGTCGTAGGGCAATTCGCTTCAGGGAACAGGTTGCCTGATGAAGTCGTTATTGGGGGCCGGAGCGCCCGGTCATTTCTCGTGCCATTTCGGTGGCGTAGCTGTCGGTCATACCGGCGATGAAGTCGATCATCCGCAGGAACGAGGCGTGCAGTGACCAGGCGGGGTCTGGCGCGCTATTGCCTAGCAGGTCGAGAATGCGCCGGTTCTTGAACGACGGGGTGCGCCCGCCATGTTGTTCAAGGGCCGCGCCGCAGAAGGCGTTCAGCAGGATTTCCAGGGTGGTGTAGGCCCCGATTTCATGCAACGTCTTGCGCTTGTCCTGGAAGATTTTCTTGCGCGCCATGTCCTTGGCATCCAGCACGCAGCGCTTTGCCGGGCCGTGCATGTGCTCCACCAGATCCCCCGGCAGCGTGCCGGCCAACAGGGCGTCCTGTTGTTCGACGAACGCCTGCGCCGCTGCGTTGGTCAGGTGCTCGATGGCTTTGCCGCGCAGGATCGCCAGCTTGCGGCGGCGCGAGTCCATTGGCCCCAGTTGGCGATAGGTTTGTGGCAGATCATCGCCGACCAGGTCCAGCAGCAATGACTCGACTTCGGCGTACTCCAGCAACTCCATTTCCAGGCCGTCTTCCAGGTCGATCAACGCATAGCAGATGTCGTCGGCGGCCTCCATCAGATACACGAGCGGGTGACGCGCCCAACGTTGTTCCTCCAACTGAGGCAACCCCAGCTTGTGGGCGATTTGCTCAAGAATCGGCAGCTCGCTCTGGTAACAGCCAAACTTGTGTTTCTTGTAGCCCAGCGAGTCGGCGTGGCGGGCGGTCCAGGGGTATTTAAGGTAAGTGCCCAAGGTGGCGTAGGTCAGCCGCGTACCGCCGTCGAACTGATGGTATTCAAGTTGGGTGAGCACCCGAAAACCCTGGGCATTGCCTTCGAAGTTAAGGAAGTCATTGCGTTCGGCGCTGCTCATGTCATCCAGCCAGCCGCGCCCGGCGGCCTGTTGGAACCAGTGGCGAATGGCGTCTTCGCCAGAGTGCCCGAACGGTGGGTTGCCGATGTCATGGGCCAGGCAGGCCGATTGCACCACCATGCCCAGGTCGCTCGGGTCGCACCAGTCGGGCAGGGCGCCGCGCAGGGTTTCGCCTACGCGCATGCCCAGGGAGCGCCCCACGCAGCTGACTTCCAGCGAGTGGGTCAAGCGTGTGTGGATATGGTCGTTGCTCGTCACCGGGTGTACTTGGGTCTTGCGCCCCAGGCGCCGGAACGCGCCAGAGAAAATAATGCGGTCGTGATCTTTGTGAAAGGGACTGCGGCCCAGTTCTTCAGGGCTGTGCAGGGGTTTTCCAAGACGTTCGCGGGTCAACAGGGTGGGCCAATCCAAGGCAGAGGCTCTCCGTAGGGTGAATGACAGCGCCAGCTTCCCGGTTCGGCCTTTATGGGGCAAGCGAATCCAGCGGTCGGCCGCGTCAGTATCAATTAACAGGCAGCGCAAAAAACCGCAATGACCAGCAGTTGTCTGGTCGTTGCGGTCATTGGCTTTCGAAGGTCAGCTTTTGCGCGAAGCGCCTTGCATGGCCAACTTGATCAGTGGGATCAACCCGGCACCCAGCCGCACCAGGCGCGTGATGCTGCTGATACTGCCGCCCTTGGCGCCCTTGCCGGTAAAGAAGCCCATCAGCGTGACCGCCGCCACGCCCCACAACGGCGCGTGCTTGATGCCCAGGCTGTCCTGCCAGTTGTGGCGCATGTTGCGCATTTTGTGCAGGGGGGCCATGAGTTGTTGGGACTCATGCCGGATTTCCTGGCGGTGCATTTCCATGCGCAGGCGGATCAAGGCTTTGCGCATTTCCCGGCGTGACGTATTTTGCGGGATCTCAGTCATGCTCATGGCAGCAGGCGCTCCCGGTCATTGGCCAGTTCTTCGAGCGTGGCATGGAAGGGCGTGGACTCATCGAATACCGCCGCCTTCAAGCGCACGCCGCAGAACGCAGCGGCCAGGCTATAGAACACGCAGAGGCAGATGATGCCGGTCAGGCGATAGCCCGTGTCCCACACCAGGATCATCACCAGCGTCGACAAGCCCACCAGCAACAGCAGGGCAAACACCAATGCCAGGCCGGCAAACAGCAACAGGCTGACGGTACGGGCCTTTTGCTCTTGTAATTCAATGCCGAACAACTCGACATGACTGTGCAGCAAGCCCAGCACAGCTGCGCCCAGGCGTCGGGAAGTTGAACCGCTTGCTGAGGAATGTGCGCTCGTGGATGAGCTGGATTCGCCGATAGACATGGTTAGCGCCTTGTAGCCAATAGACCGATCAAAAAACCTACGCCGGCAGCAATGCCGACTGACTGCCATGGGTTGGCTTGCACGTAGTCTTCAGTGGCAGTGATCGCCGCCTGGCCGCGCTCGCGCAATGAGTCTTCGGTCAGTTGCAGGGTCTGGCGGGCCTTGAGCAGGCTCTCGTGGATCTTGGTGCGCAGCTCGTCAGCCTGGTCACCGGCCAGCACGGCAGTGTCGTCCAGCAGCTTTTCGGTATCGCTGACCAGGGTTTGAAAATCCTCCATCAGTATCTCTTGAGCAGTCTTTGCTGTTTTACCGGCCATGGTTATCTCCGTGGGTAGCTGATCTGTACGTGTGGTTTCGAGTCGCGGCGTTCGCTGAAGGTTCACTGCAATTGTGTGGTACAGCTTTTGCTTTGCCTTGGTGCGCAGGCCCTGGAGCCTGCGCTGAATCCGGGCGGTCGAGGTGAAAACCTTGAAAAACCTTACCCTAAATCACTTAACTTCGCGGAAAAACCCTGTCGGCAACGGCCTGTTGTGTTGATCGCTGCGCTAAAGCGGTTCACGCCCTCTGAAGAAGGGCGAGGCCGGCGGTGCCAATTTAGTGCGCGAAACCCTGGCTTGAACCGCTTTGGTGCTTTTTGCCTTGATGCAGGCCTGCCAACCTCCATGGAAAACTTGCAAAGCGCGGTGGACACCCTCGTCCACAGTTCCAACACCTTGTTCATTCTGATTGGCGCGGTCATGGTGCTGGCCATGCACGCCGGCTTTGCCTTCCTTGAGGTTGGCACGGTGCGCCAGAAAAACCAGGTCAACGCCTTGTCGAAAATCCTCAGTGATTTTGCGATTTCAACGCTGGCCTATTTCTTTATAGGCTATTGGATCTCCTACGGTGTGAGCTTCCTGCAACCGGCCGCCGTGATCAGCGCCGATCATGGCTACGGCCTGGTGAAGTTTTTCTTCCTGCTGACGTTTGCCGCGGCGATTCCGGCGATCATTTCCGGTGGGATTGCCGAGCGTGCCAAGTTTGCGCCGCAGCTGTGTGCCACCGCGTTGATCGTGGCGTTTATCTACCCGTTCTTCGAAGGTCTGGTGTGGAACGGCAACCTTGGCCTGCAAGCCTGGCTGCTCGCAACCTTTGGTGCCAGCTTCCACGACTTTGCCGGTTCCGTGGTGGTTCACGCCATGGGCGGCTGGCTGGCGCTGGCGGCGGTGTTGCTGCTGGGCCCGCGCAATGGGCGTTATCGTGAAGGGCGTCTGGTGGCGTTCGCGCCGTCGAGCATTCCTTTCCTGGCGCTGGGCTCGTGGATTTTGATCGTGGGCTGGTTCGGCTTTAACGTGATGAGCGCCCAAACCCTCAATGGCGTCAGTGGCCTGGTGGCCGTCAATTCGCTGATGGCCATGGTCGGTGGCACCGTGGCTGCTCTGGTAATTGGCCGTAACGATCCTGGGTTTCTGCACAACGGTCCTTTGGCCGGGTTGGTGGCAATCTGCGCCGGTTCCGACCTGATGCACCCGGTGGGCGCGCTGGTCACGGGCGTGGTGGCTGGTGGCTTGTTCGTATGGTGTTTTATCGCTGCCCAGTCGCGCTGGAAGATCGATGACGTGCTGGGCGTGTGGCCATTGCATGGCTTGTGCGGTGTGTGGGGCGGCATTGCCTGCGGTATTTTCGGGCAGGCCGCCCTCGGTGGGCTGGGCGGCGTGAGCCTGATCAGCCAGTTGATCGGCACCGGGTTGGGCGTGGCCGTGGCGTTTGGCGGCGGCTTGCTGGTGTACGGTGTGATCAAGCGTGTGCAAGGGCTGCGCTTGAGCCAGGAGCAGGAGTATTACGGCGCAGACCTGTCGATTCACAAAATCGGCGCGGTCAGTCAGGACTGATCGGCGCGTCTTCGTCAGTGTGTTCCGGTGGGTAGAAACCGTGCAGCAGGCGATAGTGGTTGCGCCGTACTTCGTTCACTCGCGCCTGCACCTGTTGGTCCGGCAGACCCAGCAGGATCAGGGCATGGGAGGCGAGCATCAGGCTCGACTCCAACAGCTCGGGCACCACTTCGCTGGCGCCCGCGGCCTTGAGCTCAGCCAACTGGCTGTCATCGCGGGTGCGCACCAAAATCGGCACGTCAGGGTTGATCTGCCGTGCCTCCTTGAGCACCACCAGCGCGACATCGCTGTTGTCCACCGCGATCACCACCAACCGCGACCGTTCCAGGCCGACGGCGCTGAGCAAAGCGCCACGGCGGCAGTCGCCGTAATGCACGCTGCTGTCCTCGGTGGCGGCTTCCTGCACCCGTTCGGGGTCATCATCCAGGGCGATAAACGCCTGTTGTTCGCGGCGCATAAAGCGCCCGATGGACTGGCCTACCCGGCCATACCCGCAAATCACCACGTGCCTATGCAGTTGGGCGTTGAGCGCGGTGATGTGTTCCAGTTGCACTTGCTGGTTGGGCTTGCGATGCAGGCGCAGGGCGATGGCCGGTGCCGCACGTAACAGCAGTGGTGTCAGCAGCATTGAGCAGAAGGTGGCAGCCAGTAGCAGGCCGTTGAACTCATCGGGAATCAACCGGCTCTGCTGCATTTGCGCCATCAGCGCAAAACAGAATTCGCCGCCCTGGGCCAGTGCCAGGCCGCTGCGCCAGGCCGTTTCGGTGTCGCTGTCACGCCACTTGACCAGCGCCGCGACGACCATGCCTTTGACCAGCATCAACGTGAGCGTCAGGCCGAGGATCAACAGGCTGTGGCTGACGAACAACTGCAGATCGATGAGCATGCCGATGCTGACAAAAAACAGCCCCAGCAGGATGTCGCGAAACGGGCGGATATCGGCTTCGATCTGGTGTCGGTAATGGCTCTCGCCCAGCAGCATGCCGGCCAGGAACGCGCCGAGGGCAGGGGACAGGCCCAGCAGGTGGGTGAGCCAGGCGGTGAGCAAGACAATCACCAGCGCCAGCAGCACAAACAGCTCCGCCGAATGAGACGCGGCGACTTCACGGAACAGGCGCGGCAGCAACCAGCGGCTGGCGAACAACAGGCCCACGAACAGCACCACGGTCTTAGCCAGCGTCAACGGCAGCGCCCAGTACCAGGCGTGGTCGCTGCTGCCGGCAAACACCGGCACCAGTGTCAGCAGCAACACCGCCACGACATCCTGGAACAGCAACACGCCTATCGCATTCTGGCCATGACTGCTGAAGATTTCCCCGAGGCTGGTCAATTCCTTGCTGACAATGGCCGTGGACGATAACGCCAGCCCTGCGCCCAGCAATAACGCGATGCCAGGCGCGAGGCCTAAGCTCATCAACAAAACGCCCAGCAATGCCCCGCACCCCAGCACCTGCAGGCTGCCCAGGCCAAATACCACGCTGCGCAGCGCCAACATTTTCGACAGGGAAAACTCAAGCCCCAGGGAAAACAACAGGAACACCACGCCCATCTCGGCCAGGTCCGGCAGGTCTTCGTTGTCATTGACCCAGTCCAGCGCGGTGGGCCCCACTGCCAGGCCCACGCACAGGTAGCCCAGCACGGGAGGCAACTGCAGCCGGCGAAACAACGCAATCACCACCAGGGATGAAGCCAGAATAATCAGCAGGTTGGCGAACACAGGCATCTCCGTTGCAGGGTGAGCGGCAAAAAGCCGCGAGAATCGCTGAATCAGTTATAGGCCATGGTGATCTGGGTCAGGCTTTTTGCACCGTAGGAGCGAGCAAGCTCGCTCCTACAAGGGGCTTGTTGGGCTTAGAATGGAGATTCGTTTTGTGACCGAGTCCTTTCATCATGCTTCCTGAATGCCAGCTGTTCGGCACCCTGGGTTGCCATTTGTGTGAGATCGCCGAAGCCGAAGTCATGCCGCTCGTCGAACACGGGCTGTTGGTGGAGTTGGTGGATATCACCGATCCGCAGGACCTGACAGACGTCTACGGCCTGCGGATTCCGGTGCTTCGCCGCACGGACACCGGGGCGGAACTGGACTGGCCGTTCGACACCGAGCAGGTGGTTGCCTTCCTGCGCTGAGATTTATGCGATGGCGGCTTTTCAAATATTCAGTTACTGTATATTCGTACAGCGATTGAATAGAGGGAACGCCCGTGGTGAATGTTGAACAACTTAAAAGCAGCGTCAATCGCATGTCCGCCGATGTGGTGCGTGACGCGGTGAACGAACTGCGCCTCGATGGCTTGGTCACGGAAGGCAAGACGCCGTTTAACAAAGTGCATTTCAACACCTGCTTCGCGGAAATCGAGGCGCTGTTCCAGCGCGCCGGTTATCACAAGCAGCTGGATGTGGTGGGTTATCAGGGCTTGCTCTACGCGCTGTATGACCCAGGCCGTTGGGAAGCGGTGGACGTGCTGCGCTGGCTCAAGGAATTCACCGAGGCGGCGAGCGCCTCGCCGGTGCTGCGGGCTCAACTGGCCAAGGCCTGAGATAGGCCCTAGGCAATCGCGCGCCATGGGCGATAATGCCCGCCTGTTTTCCAGGCTTTGAGCGTCGGCATGTCCACTTTGGTTTTTTCCCCCTCCCAGCACCAAGCCAGCACCCTGTACTTGCCGCCGGGCTCCTGGGTGACAGTGCTCGATTGCCTGTGCGCACACTTCCCGGCCATTGGCCGCGAACAGTGGCTGGACCGCATTGCCCGCGGCCGGGTGCTGGATGTCAATGGCAACCCGATTAGCCTGGGCCTGGGCTACAAGGAAGGCCTGTGCATCTATTACTTTCGCGAAGTGCTCAACGAGAAAGTGATTCCGGTGCAGGAAAACATCCTGTACGCCGATGAACACCTGGTGGTGGCGGACAAACCGCATTTCCTGCCAGTGACACCCGCTGGCGAGTACGTCGAGCACACCTTGTTGCGACGCTTGATCCGGCGCCTGGACAATCCCGCCCTGGTGCCTCTGCACCGCATCGACCGGCATACGGCGGGGTTGGTGCTGTTCTCCGCCAACCCGCACAGCCGTTCGGCCTATCAGCAATTGTTTCCCACACGGCGTATCGACAAATTGTACGAAGCCATCGCACCGGCCTTGCCGCACCTCAGCTTCCCGTTGGTGCACAAAAGCCGTTTGGTGGATGGCGAGCCTTTCTTTCGCATGCAGGAAGGGCCGGGGGCCAGCAACACCGAGACGGCGGTAGAGGTGCGCGAGAAAAACGCTGATCTATGGCGCTACGGCCTGTTCCCGGTGACCGGTAAGAAGCACCAGCTGCGCGTGCATATGACGGCACTGGGGGCAAGCATCTGTAATGACCCGTTTTACCCCGAAGTAATCAAGGATGCCGAGGACGATTACGCCAAGCCACTTAAGCTGCTGGCCCAGGGCGTGCGCTTTATCGACCCGGTGAGCGGTGAACAACGCAGCTTCCGCAGCCAGATCACCCTGGACTGGTAAACCCCAGGAACAACAAGGCCCGCGCTAGGCGGGCCTTGTGTGCAAGCGTTAAGGCTTACAGGTCTTTAACGGTGCGAACCTGATCTTTGTTGATACGGGTGTGCTTGCCGTCCAGTTGTTCGAATTCGTAGAAGCCCGAATCTTCATCGTATTTCGGGGTGTCGACGGCCTGGATTTCGCGACCGTCATTCAGGGTGATCACTGTTGGCGAGGCGCAACCGGCGAGGGTGGCGAGGCCCAGTGCAAGCATGAGAGCGGCGATGGTCCGTTGAGTCATGAGTTTGTCTCCGAGAGAATACTTTTAAATTGCTGACCTTGTGACGTACGGGACGCCGGCAAAGTTCCTTGTGCAGGGTTCATTCTGACATGCCAGCCCCGGGGTGCAACAGCTCGGGCGTATTAAGATTGGCCAGGCGTGGGTCATCGGCCGGGCATTCCACGGCCACCGCGCCCAGTTGCAGCCAGAGCTTGCGCGGGCTGCGCTCACCCGCTTGCCATGCCTGTTCCACCTGGTTTTTCAGGCTCGTGGGAATGATGCACAGCAAGGGTTCCCAGCATTCACCCTGGCGCACCATCACCGGTATCTGCGGGTTGCGTCGTGCGGTCGCACGCAGGTCGGCCAGCAGTCGCGCATCGACCTGCGGCACATCGCAAGGCAATATCAGCAGATGCGCACGGCGTGCGCCGAAGAGTCCCGCACGGATACCGGCCAGCGGGCCGGGGAAGTCCGGGTTGTCGTCACTCACCTGCTGGTCGGCATAGGGCGCGTAGCGTTCATGGTTGCGGTTGCACGAGATGATCAGGTCATCGGTGAGCGGCCGGGCCAACTGGTGCAGGTGGGCGATCAAGGGCTGGCCTTGCCATTCCAGCAGCCCTTTGTCCTGGCCGCCCATGCGTTGGCCGCGACCACCGGCGAGCAATAGGATCGAACACGGCAGTGAGGAAAATTCAAACGTCATGGTGGTTGCGCTGCGGCAGGGAAACAGGGGCCTGTGATATAACACCGGGCTGTTCCTTCGACAACCGGACCGTGCCATGAAAGCCAAGGCCGATGCGCCCTTTGTACCCCTGAATATTGCTGTATTGACCGTCAGCGACACCCGCACCCTGGAGACTGACACCTCCGGCCAGGTCTTCGTCGACCGCCTCACCGCCGCCGGCCACCGCCTGGCCGAGCGCGTGCTGCTCAAGGACGACCTCTACAAGATTCGCGCCCAGGTGGCCCACTGGATCGCTGAAGACGTGGTGCAGGTGGTGCTGATTACCGGCGGCACCGGCTTCACCGGTCGCGACAGTACCCCTGAAGCAGTGAGCTGCCTGCTCGACAAGCAGGTCGATGGTTTTGGCGAGCTGTTCCGCCAGATCTCCGTGGCCGATATCGGCACCTCCACCGTACAATCGCGCGCCTTGGCGGGGTTGGCCAACGGCACCCTGGTGTGCTGCCTGCCAGGCTCCACCAATGCCGTGCGCACCGGTTGGGACGGCATCCTCGCCGAGCAGTTGGATAACCGTCACCGCCCGTGCAATTTCGTCCCGCATCTGAAGCAGGCAGAACCTTGTGAATCCCGTGGATAAGCCCGGCAAGACCGGCGCCCTGATGCCGGTGGAGGCAGCCCTGCAACGTTTGCTCGACATGGCCGCCGCCGCGCCGATCCGCGAGGAGGAAGTACTGTCCCTGACTGAGTGTGATGGCCGGGTATTGGCCCAGGATCTGATCTCCACACTCGACCTGCCACCGTGGCCCAACAGTGCCATGGACGGCTACGCCGTGCGCCTGGCGGACTGGACCGGCGAACCCTTGGTGGTGAGCCAGCGGATTTTCGCCGGCACTGCCCCTGAACCCTTGGCGGCCGGCACCTGCGCACGCATCTTTACCGGCGCGCCGGTGCCCCAAGGCGCTGACTGCGTGCAAATGCAGGAAAACGCCGTGGTGCATGCCGACCAGCGCGTGAGTTTCACCGAGCCATTGCAGATGGGCGACAACATCCGGCCTCAGGGCCAAGAGACCACGGTCGGCGAGACCGTACTCAGTGCCGGTACCCGCCTGGGCCCTATCGAACTCGGTTTGGCCGCGTCTCTTGGACGTGATCGACTCGAGGTGGTGCGGCGCGTGCGCGTGGCCGTGTTGTCGACCGGCGATGAACTGATTGAGCCAGGGTTGCCGCTCGGCCCTGGGCAGATCTACAACAGCAACCGCCGCGTGCTGTGCAGTTGGCTTGGGCGCATGGGCTGCGAAGTGATTGATGCCGGGATTCTACCGGATGATCTGGAACAGACCCGCGCGCGTCTGGCGGGGCTGGGCAACGTTGACCTGATCCTCTCGACCGGCGGTGTGTCGGTGGGCGAAGCGGACTTCCTTGGCATTGCCTTGCGGGAAGAGGGTGAGCTGGCGCTGTGGAAACTGGCGATCAAACCGGGCAAGCCGCTGACCTTCGGGCATTTTCGTGGCGTGCCGGTGATCGGCCTGCCGGGAAACCCGGCCTCGACCCTGGTGACTTTTGCGCTGCTGGCGCGCCCGTATCTGCTGCGCCGTCAAGGTGTGCTGCAGGTGCAGCCGCTGCGCTTCGAAGTGTCGGCAGGGTTCGTCTGGCCCAAGCCCGGCAACCGCCGCGAGTACCTGCGCGGGCGGATCGAACAGGGCAAGGCGATCATCTACCGCAACCAAAGCTCCGGGGTGCTGCGCAGTGCGGCGTGGGCTGAAGGCTTTGTGGAGGTAGTGGAAGGCACCACGCTGGCCATCGGCGACCGGGTCAACTTCATTCCTTTGAGCGACGTCCTGAACTGAACACAGATCAAAAATGTGGGAGCAGGCAAGCCAGCTCCCACAGTTGGATGTGTGGGGAGCTCATGAGCAATCAGTAATCGTCACCCTGCTCAGTGACATCCCGCTCTACTGGCCCTGCTTCCGGGTCGTAGCCGGCCGGGAACTTGCCCTTCAACGTCCAGGCAAACGCAATGATCTCGGCAATCGTGCGGTACAACTCTTCCGGAATGCTGTCCCCCAGTTCCATGCGCGCCAGCAGCTTCACCAACTCGGCGTTTTCATAGATCGGTACTTCATTCTCCCGTGCCAATTTGAGGATGGCTTCGGCCAGGGCGTCGTCGCCTTTGGCCGTCAGGGTGGGGGCCTGTTGGCCGTCGTACTTGAGGGCGATGGCCTGGCGGGGTGGGGCGGCGTTTTTCATGCGGTTTCATCCACCCAGCGTTGCTCCAGTCCGGTTTTTGGCCCACGGGGCGGGGTGCCCAGATGGCAATCCAGGTCGCCGACGTTAAGCCCGGATGACACCAGGCGCTCGCGCAGGCTGCCCAAATGGCTTTCGATCAGGCTGGCGGTGAATGGGCGGCTGGCCCACAGCTGGCTGGACAGTTTGCCTTGAGACAACTGCGCCTGAACCTGCAGTGGCCCCAGCGGCTCCATGTCGAAGGCCAGTTCTACGCGCCAGAGCATCTGTTTCGGGTCTTTTTTATCCTTGCGCTCGGGCTGGTCCTTGTCTGGCGCGGGCTCCTCGCGTTGGAACTTGACCTGCAACGGCACAATGTCTTGCAGGGTGCGCATGGGGATCTCCAACTGCCAGGTCGTTTGCAGGCGGCCATCGGCGGTGATGCCGGTCTGTTCCAGGCTCGACAGTTGATGGCTCTGCAAGCGCGAGATCGCCCCGGCGGCCAGGCGTAGCAGGCTTTCCAAGTCGCCTTCACCTTCCAGTTTTGCCATGAGCCGCTCGGGCAGCGGGAAGCCGGCGGGTATCTGCCGGGCGCCGACCTGGCCGAGGGTGTTCAACGGGCTGCGCACGAAGTGCGGCAACACCTGGGCCAGGGTATTGGCGGCGAGGATCGCATTCAGGTTGGTACTGGCAGGCAAGGCGGGCAAAAGGTCTGCGACCAGGCGTAACAGCGCGCCTTTCATGTCCAGCGGTGGGATTTGCGGGTTCTGCCCGGCAAGCAATTTGGCTTCCAGAAAGGCGCCGCTGTTCTGCACCACCTGGGCCAGTATCTTGGGATTGCTGACCTGTGCCAGATCGGGCAACGCCGCCAGCAAGCGCTCGGCGGCGGCCCGCAGCTCGGCCGATGTGCTGTCGCCACGGGGCAGGTTTTGCAAGGCGGTGAACACCGCATCCAGCGAGCCTTGGCGACTTTGCTGAGTGGCAAGTTGCTGCGTCACGGCCAGTTGGTCCTTCAGGCCGCTTAGCGGTACGAAGTTCAGGGTCTGCGCGTTCTGCACCACGGCGCTGAGCAAGCTGCCCACCCTCAGCGGTTGAGGGCTTTCCAGGGTGAGGGTGGCACCGGCCAGGGCGTTATTGAGCACACTCACCAGCGAGCGATAGATCGCCGGTTGCGCCGTGCCCTGGGGCAGCATCTGCGTGGTCAGCACCTTGGCCTGCAATAACGTACCCACCGGTATTTGGTTAGTGTCGAGGCGGGTGAGGGCGGCCACGTTGGCACTCATGGCTTGCTGCAAGGTAATGGCCAGGTTGCCCGCAGGCGTCTGGCTCACCGCCACATTGCTGCCCAGGGGCAAGGGCTGGGCGCTGCTGGCTTGCACCAGCGTCTGGCGACCGCCGGCGAGGGTCAGTTTGAGCAATAACTGAAAGGCCTCGCCGCCTTGTTTAAGCGCGATGACCTCGGCGTTCACGGTTTTCCCCGGGTCGATCAACCCGGCCTGCGGCTCCAGCAGTTTGAGCAACGCGCCGGCCCCAGGCAGCGGAGTGGGCCCGGGTGCGGAGGTTGGCGGCAGTGGAGGAAGGTTGATCTCGCCGGTCATCGTGCGCATCGTCTCTGGGGAAATTGCCCTCTTTAGAGTAGGACATCGCATGTATAATGCCGTCCGTCTGCAAAGAGAGCGGTAAAAACCTCACAACTATTTGATCCAGCTCTCTAAAATCGGTCGCCAAAGCCGTTATTGTGCATCTCTCTATAACGGCCGCTGCACCGCCGACTTGAACCGTAAAGGCCCGCGATCTTTGACCAGCCCTCTTCTTGAAGCCGTAGCGCTTGCCTGTGAACGCGACCTGCGCCTGCTGTTCGAGCAACTCGACCTGCGGCTGACGGGTGGGGACATGGTGCAAATCAGTGGCCCCAATGGCAGCGGCAAGACCAGCCTGCTGCGCCTGCTGGCCGGTTTAATGCAGCCGACGGCCGGCGTGGTGCATCTCAACGGCAAGCCCTTGAACGAGCAGCGTAGCGAGCTTGCGCGCAACCTGGTCTGGATCGGCCACGCCGCCGGCATCAAGGACGTACTCACCGCTGAAGAAAACCTCAGTTGGCTCAGCGCCCTGCATCATCCTGCTTCCCGTGATGCCATCTGGCAGGCCCTGGCCGCGGTGGGCCTCAAGGGCTTTGAAGACGTTCCCTGCCACACCCTGTCCGCCGGCCAGCAGCGCCGCGTGGCCCTGGCCCGCTTGTACTTGCCCGGCCCGCCGCTGTGGATTCTCGACGAGCCTTTCACGGCCCTCGACAAACAAGGCGTGGCTCAACTCGAAGCGCATCTGGCCCAGCACTGCGAGCAAGGCGGGCTGGTGGTGCTCACCACCCACCACACCTTGGCGCGCATGCCCGCTGGCTACCGTGAGCTGGACCTGGGGCGGTGGTCGCTATGAGTGTGTTCGCCCTGTTGGTGGCCCGTGAAGCCCGACTGCTGTGCCGTCGCCCCGCCGAACTGGCCAACCCGCTGGTGTTCTTTGCCATCGTGATTGCGCTGTTCCCGCTGGCGGTCGGCCCGGAGACTAAACTGTTGCAAACCTTGTCCCCGGGACTGGTGTGGGTCGCCTCGCTTTTATCGGTTCTGCTCTCGCTGGACGGGCTGTTTCGCAGTGATTTCGAAGACGGTTCCCTGGAACAGTGGGTCCTTTCGTCGCACCCTTTGCCACTTCTGGTACTGGCCAAGGTGCTGGCACACTGGGCTTTTTCCGGCTTGGCGCTAGTCTTGCTCTCGCCACTGCTTGCCATGATGCTCGGGTTGCCCGTTGAATGCCTGCCGGTGCTACTCCTGTCCTTGTTACTCGGCACGCCGGTGCTCAGCCTGTTGGGGGCGGTGGGCGCAGCGTTGACGGTCGGCTTGAAGCGTGGCGGGCTGTTGCTGGCCCTGTTGATTCTGCCTTTGTATATCCCGGTGTTGATCCTGGGCAGCGGCGCTTTGCAAGCCGCGCTTATGGGGATGCCGGCGACCGGTTACCTCTTGTGGCTGGGTAGCCTGACCGCCCTGGCGGTAACCCTGACACCCTTTGCTATAGCCGCCGGCCTGAAAATCAGCGTCGGTGAATAATGAGGTCTGACCCGGCGTCAATAACGCTGAGTCAGTAAAGACCCTGAGCTTTTCGCCACGACGAAAAGCACCGTGATGGAAACAGCAATGAACTGGACCTGGTTTCACAAGCTCGGCTCGCCCAAATGGTTTTATGGCATCAGCGGCAAGCTGCTGCCGTGGTTGAGTATCGCCGCCATCCTGCTGATCGGCATCGGCCTGGTCTGGGGCCTGGCCTTTGCGCCGCCGGACTATCAGCAAGGCAACAGCTTTCGCATCATCTATATCCACGTGCCTGCCGCGATGCTGGCCCAGTCCTGCTACGTGATGCTGGCGGTGTGCGGCATCGTCGGCCTGGTATGGAAGATGAAGCTGGCCGATGTAGCCCTGCAATGCGCCGCGCCCATCGGTGCGTGGATGACCGCCGTGGCGCTGGTGACCGGTGCGATCTGGGGCAAGCCGACCTGGGGCTCATGGTGGGTGTGGGATGCGCGCCTGACCTCGATGCTGATCCTGCTGTTCCTGTATTTCGGCCTGATTGCCCTGGGCAACGCCATCAGCAACCGTGACAGCGCCGCCAAGGCCTGCGCGGTGCTGGCGATTGTCGGCGTGATCAACATCCCGATCATCAAGTACTCGGTGGAGTGGTGGAACACCCTGCACCAGGGCGCCACCTTCACCCTCACCGAAAAACCGGCGATGCCCGTGGAAATGTGGGCGCCGTTGCTGCTGATGGTGCTGGGTTTCTACTGTTTCTTCGGCGCCGTACTGCTGCTGCGCATGCGCCTTGAAGTGCTCAAGCGTGAAGCCCGTACCAGTTGGGTAAAGGCCGAAGTGCAAAGCTGCCTGGGAGCACGTGGATGAGTTTTGCTTCTTTCAGTGATTTTCTCGCCATGGGCCACCACGGCCTGTATGTCTGGACGGCCTATGGCATCTGCCTGGCGGTGCTGGCCCTCAACGTCGCCGCGCCGATCCTGGCCCGCAAGCGTTACCTGCAACAAGAGGCGCGACGTCTGCGCCGGGAGACCGAAAAGTGAATCCGCTGCGTAGAAAGCGTCTGTTGATCATCCTTGCCATCCTGGCCGGCGTCGGCATTGCCGTGACCCTGGCCCTGAGCGCCCTGCAGCAGAACATCAACCTGTTCTACACGCCCACCCAGATCGCCAATGGCGAGGCACCGGTCGATACGCGCATCCGCGCTGGCGGCATGGTGGAGCAGGGCTCGTTGAAGCGTTCCGGCGATTCGTTGGACGTGACCTTCGTGGTCACCGATTTCAACAAGGCCGTGACCATCACCTATCGCGGCATCCTCCCGGACCTGTTCCGTGAAGGCCAGGGCATTGTCGCCCTGGGCAAGCTCAACGCCGACGGCGTGGTGGTGGCTGACGAAGTGCTGGCCAAGCACGATGAAAAATACATGCCGCCCGAGGTCACCAAAGCCTTGAAAGACAGCGGCCAAACCGCGCCCGCCACCCCAGTCAAGGAGGGCTGAGCCATGACGTCCGCACTGTTTATTCCGGAGCTGGGCCAGTTGGCGATGATCCTCGCGCTGTGCTTTGCCGTGGTCCAGGCCGTGGTGCCCTTGCTCGGTGCCTGGCGCGGCGACCGCCTGTGGATGAGCCTGGCGCAGCCTGCCGCCTGGGGCCAGTTTGCCTTCTTGCTGTTCGCCTTTGGTTGCCTGACCTACGCCTTCATGACCGACGATTTTTCCGTCGCCTACGTCGCCAACAATTCCAACAGCGCTTTGCCCTGGTACTACAAGTTCAGCGCCGTGTGGGGCGCCCACGAAGGTTCATTGCTGTTGTGGGCCTTGATCCTCGGCGGCTGGACCTTCGCTGTATCGGTGTTCTCGCGCCAATTGCCGCAAGTGATGCTGGCGCGGGTGCTGGCGGTGATGGGCATGATCAGCATCGGCTTCCTGCTGTTTTTGATCATGACCTCCAACCCGTTCACCCGCATCCTGCCGCAGATCCCGGTGGACGGTCACGACCTCAACCCGTTGCTGCAGGATATCGGCCTGATCGTGCACCCGCCGATGCTCTACATGGGCTATGTGGGCTTTTCTGTGGCCTTCGCGTTCGCCATCGCCGCCTTGCTCGGCGGGCGTCTCGACGCCGCCTGGGCGCGCTGGTCACGGCCATGGACCATCGTCGCCTGGGCCTTCCTCGGTATCGGTATCACCCTGGGCTCGTGGTGGGCCTATTACGAACTTGGCTGGGGCGGCTGGTGGTTCTGGGACCCGGTGGAAAACGCCTCCTTCATGCCGTGGCTGGTGGGTACCGCGCTGATTCACTCCCTGGCCGTCACCGAAAAGCGTGGCGTGTTCAAGAGCTGGACGGTACTGCTCGCCATCGCGGCGTTTTCCCTCAGCCTGCTCGGCACTTTCCTGGTGCGCTCGGGCGTGCTGACCTCGGTGCATGCGTTTGCCTCAGACCCTGAGCGCGGCGTGTTCATCCTGATCTTCCTGCTGTTTGTGGTCGGCGGTTCCCTGACCCTGTTCGCCCTGCGTGCTCCGGTGGTCAAGAGCCACGTCGGTTTCAACCTGTGGTCGCGGGAGACCCTGTTGCTGGGCAATAACCTGGTACTGGTGGTGGCTGCATCGATGATCCTGCTCGGCACCCTCTACCCGCTGGTACTGGATGCCTTGAGCGGCGCCAAGCTATCCGTGGGGCCGCCGTACTTCAATGCGTTGTTCATCCCGTTGATGGGCCTGTTGATGGTAGTGATGGCGGTCGGCGTGCTGGTGCGCTGGAAAGACACCCCGGTGAAATGGCTGGCGGGCATGCTGATGCCGGTGCTGCTCGGCAGCGTGGCCCTGGCGGTGATCGCCGGGTTTGCCTACGGCGACTTCAATTGGGCGGTACTCGCCACCTTCCTGCTGGCGGCCTGGGTGTTGCTGGCGGGGGCGCGGGACATCGTCGACAAGACGCGCCACAAAGGCCTGATCAAAGGCCTGCCCACTCTGACCCGCAGCTATTGGGGCATGCAGATCGCCCACATTGGTATTGCGGTGTGCGCCCTTGGGGTGGTGCTGTCCAGCCAGAACAGCGCCGAGCGCGACCTGCGCCTGGCGCCGGGCGAGTCCATGGACCTGGCCGGTTACCACTTCATCTTCGAAGGTGCCAAGCACTTTGAAGGGCCGAACTTCACCTCCGACAAAGGCACGGTGCGCGTGGTGCGCAATGGCAAGGAAATCGCCGTGCTGCACCCGGAGAAACGCCTGTACACCGTGCAAAGTTCGATGATGACCGAGGCTGGCATTGACGCAGGTTTCACCCGTGACCTGTATGTGGCCCTCGGTGAACCTCTGGGCGATGGCGCCTGGGCCGTGCGCGTGCATGTCAAACCGTTCGTGCGCTGGATCTGGTTCGGCGGGTTGCTCACCGGGTTCGGCGGGTTGCTCGCAGCGCTGGACCGGCGCTATCGGGTCAAGGTCAAGAGCCGGGTGCGTGAAGCGCTTGGCCTTTCGGGAGCTGCGGTATGAAGCGTTGGTTGATGGTTGTGCCGCTGGCGATGTTCCTGCTGGTGGCGGTGTTCCTGTATCGCGGGTTGTACCTGGACCCGGCCGAGCTGCCTTCGGCGATGATCGGCAAGCCGTTCCCCGCCTTCAACCTGCCAACGGTGCAGGGTGACAAGATCCTGACCCAGGCAGATTTGCAGGGCAAGCCGGCGCTGGTCAACGTGTGGGCCACCTGGTGCATCTCTTGCCGCGTCGAACACCCGGTGCTGAACAAGCTGGCCGAGAAGGGCGTGGTGATCTACGGCATCAACTACAAGGACGACAATGCGGCGGCCGTGAAGTGGTTGGCGGAATTTCATAACCCGTACCAGCTGGATATCCGCGACGAAGACGGCAACCTGGGGTTGAACCTGGGCGTGTACGGCGCGCCGGAAACCTTCTTCATCGATGCCAAGGGTGTGATTCGTGACAAGTTCGTCGGCGTGATCGACGAAACGGTGTGGCGCGAGCAACTGGCCGCCAAGTACCAGGCCCTGGTCGATGAGGCCAAGCCATGAAGCGTTGGTTGACCGCTGCCGTTTTAACCCTGGGCCTGGCCGGCGTGGCCCACGCCGCCATCGACACCTACGAATTTGCCAACGACGCCGAGCGCGAGCGTTTCCGCGACCTGACCAAGGAACTGCGCTGCCCCAAATGCCAGAACCAGGACATCGCCGACTCCAACGCCCCGATCGCCACCGACCTGCGCAGAGAGATTTTCCGCATGCTGGGGGAGGGCAAGGACGACCAGCAGATCATCGACTTCATGGTCGACCGCTACGGTGATTTCGTACGCTACAAACCGGCACTCACCGGCAAGACCGCGCTGCTGTGGTTTGGCCCGGCCGGGCTGCTGCTGGCCGGCGTGGTGGTGATGGCCGTGATCGTGCGTCGGCGCCGTGTCGCACCGATTGATGGCGCCGATGCGCTGTCCCCTGAAGAGCGTAAACGCCTCGACCAATTGCTGGACACCAAGACTGATGATTGATTTCTGGCTCGCAGCCGGTTTGCTGCTACTGATTGCCCTGAGTTTCCTGTTGATCCCTGTGTTGCGTGGCCGTCGTGCCCAGCGTGAAGAGGATCGCACCGCGTTGAACGTGGCGCTGTACCAGGAACGCGTCGCCGAGCTGCAAGCGCAGCAGGACGAAGGTGTGTTGAATACCGCGCAACTCGACACCGGCCGCGCCGAAGCGGCCCGCGAGTTGCTGGCCGACACCGAAGGTGTGGAAAAACCCCGCGAATCGCGGTTAGGCAAACCGCTGCCGTTTTTGGCGGCGTTTCTGGTGCCTGCGCTGGGCGTGGCGCTGTACCTGCATTATGGGGCGAGCGACAAGGTTGAACTGACCCGTGAGTTTTCCCAACCGCCGGTGTCCATGGCCGACATGACCCGCCGCCTGGAACGCGCCGCCGCCGCGCAACCGGATTCGGCAGAAGGTTTGTACTTCCTTGGGCGCGCCTATATGGCCCAGGACCGTGCCGCCGATGCCGCCAAAGTCTTTGAACGTACGGTTGCGTTGGCCGGGCGCCAACCGGAACTGCTCGGCCAATGGGCCCAGGCGCAGTACTTTGCCGACAACAAACAATGGTCGCCTCAGGTTCAGGCGCTGACCGACGAAGCCTTGAAGCTCGACCCCAAGGAAGTCACCAGTCTTGGCCTGTTGGGTATCGCTGCCTTTGAGGGCCAGCGTTATCAGGAAGCCATCGACTACTGGAACCGCCTGCTCGCGCAACTGCCGCCAGAGGACAATTCCCGTGTCGCCTTGCAAGGCGGAATTGACCGCGCAGCAGAGAAGCTCAAGGAGAGCGGTGGCAGCCTGGCTCAGGCGCCCAAGGCGCTGCTGACCGTGCGGGTGGACGTATCTGCCGAGGTGAAAGCCAAGGCCCTGCCAGGCGACAGCGTGTTCATCTTCGCCCGCGCCGTAAACGGCCCCCCGGCGCCCTTGGCGGCCAAGCGTGTAACCGTCGACGCATTGCCGGTCACCGTCGAACTGGGCGATGCCGACGCGATGATGCCGCAGTTGAAACTGTCCAACTTCCCCGAAGTCCAACTGGTTGCGCGCATATCCCGGGCCGGCCAACCGACCGCTGGCGAATGGATCGGCCGCAGCCAACCGTTGGCCAGCAGCACCAATGCGCTGCAGCAATTGACCATCGACACTCCGGACCAGTAATTCTGAGGACACACCCATGACCGCATTTGCACGCATCACCCTGCTCAGCCTGGTACTCGGCCTGAGCGCCTGTGCGGTCCACCGCCCACCTGCGGCGTCGACCGGCCCGACTATTCCACCGTCTGGCCCCTCGACCCAGCCGAGCACCAAACCATCTGGCCCGGTGACGCCGCCGCCCAAGCCTCTGCCAAGCAAATCGCCGACCTTCGCCCCACCGCCGGGCGCCGCCAGCCACTGGGACGGCAAGATGCAGGTGTACGTGCTGGATGACCAGCCTGACACCTTCTACCGCCAGCGCACCTACTACCGCTGGAGCAACGGCTGGAGCCGGTCCATCAGCCCCAACGGGCCATGGGAAGAAACCAACGTGCAGGGCGTGCCGCCGGGGCTGAGCAAGCAGTACGCGCAATGACAAAAGGCGACCGTGTTCAGGTCGCCTTTTTTATTTCCGATTTGAAATGCTCTCCACTGTGGGAGCGGGCTTGCCTGCGATGACTATAGGTATCTACACAACTTTGTAGATTGTAGCCGCCGTTGGGCGGAACCCTAAGTGGCTGTTACCTCAATAACGGATATGTACTCGGTCTGGATCCAACATATTGGTCGGCTGCCAAGCCGCCTTCGCAGGCAAGCCAGCTCCCACATTTGGATCGCAGCGCTTCAGTTGGCCCAGCGTCGGCTGTCAAGCCGTCACGGGAGCAAGCTCCCTCGCATCGCCCTATAGTTGGGCGGCAGCTTGCCTGACAGCCGACACCTGACCAATTGTGGGAGCTGGCTTGCCTGCGATGACGGCCTGCCAGCCGATACCTATCTACCTGACGCCCCGCAATCCAAGTGTGGGAGCGGGCTTGCTCGCGAAGGCGGCCTGACAGTCGATCGGGATGTTGGATCTAACCCGGCGTCCTGTCGGGTTACCCCCGCACTCAAGATGTACTTGGTTCGTCCGCCCGCACCCACTTCACACCGGCGCAGTCTCCTGGCCTTTCAATGTGCGCCTGGCGATGACAATGGCCAGCACCGCCAAGCTGAAGGTGGCCCAGGCCATCAGTTGAGTCCCTCCTACAAATGCCTGTATAGCGTTGCCCATGACTTCACTGGCCTGGTCGTGCGCCAGGGTGGCCGAGATTGCGTGCGCGCCTGCCAAGGTTTCGCTTGCCAGTTGCATTTGCATAGGGCTCAAGAAGTCCGGTAGGTGCAGCGTGCCACGGTAGTACGCCGTCACCAGGCCACCGAGCACGGTGGTGCCGAGTACTACGCCGACTTCATAGGCCGTCTCGCTGATGGCTGACGCGGCGCCGGCTTTGTTGGCTGGGGCGGCCGACAGGATCACGTCGTTAGAGACGGTAGCAATGGCGCCGACGCCAATGTTCAACAAGGCAAACGCAACCACGATCACCGTCAAACTGCTACCGAGGCTGGCCACCAGCAAAAACGCGCCGGCAGTGAAGGCCAGCAGGATGGGAATCAGGACATTGACCGAGACGCGCTGGGCGACCGGGACGATCAGGATCCCCACCACAATCGCCATGAGCTGGCCCGGTATCAACGCCAGGCTGGCGTTCAAGGGCGACATGCCCAGGACGATTTGCAGCAACTGAGTGGCAAAGAACACGAAGCCGATCATGAAGGCCAGGCTCATCAGGTTAATGGTCACCGAGCCGCTGAACGTCTTGTTGCGAAACAGGCTCAGGTCCATCAAGGGGTAGGGAGGCGCAACTGACGGCGTACGAATTGCCAGCCGCTCACGATTGCAACGGCCAATACCGCCAGTGCCCAGGCGTCCGGCCCTTCACTGGCGACATGCTTGATGCTGTACACCAGCGCACTGAGGGCGACCATCGAGAGCGCAATGCTGATGACATCCATCGGCCCCGACGCGTCCGGCTCGGACTCAGGCAGCAGCCAGAGGCCGAGGATCAACAGAGGCACCAGCACCGGTACGGCCAGGAGAAAAATCGACCCCCAACTGAAGAACTCCAGCAATATGCCGCCGACCAACGGCCCAAGCGCAGAACCGACGGTCAAGGTGGTTGCCCAGATCGCCACGGCCAGGCGACGCTCTTCCCGGTCCTCGAACACTGAGCGAATCAGCGCCAGCGTTGACGGCATCAACATCGCCCCGAAAACCCCCATGCATGCGCGTCCCACGACCAACTGCGTGGCGGTGCTGGAATAAGCGGTCATCACCGACACCAGGGTAAACCCCAGTGAGCCGATCAGCAGGAGTTTGCGATGGCCTTTGCGATCCCCCAGGCTACCCATGGAAATGAGCAATCCTGCCAGCATGGGCGGCGGCATGACCTCCGCCACGATGTCCAGGTCTACCGAAGATTGGGCCAAGGCCATGCCGAAGCCGAGAATGGCTGCATGGGGCAATGCCTGACACAGGGCCATCAATTCATTCGGCACATGCACACTCCCTGAACGGCACGCGCCTACTACAATTACGTCGAACGCTATGTTCTAGATCCTTGTTTAAACTGTCAGCTGTAGGATGAAAAACATTCCCATGTAGGAACGTGCTGAGCTTTCTATAGATTGTGAGTAGGGGCGACCATTGAGCATTTGTTTCATGTTGTATCGTTGTTACAAATTACATACTCACTCCAATAAGCCCGGAAAGCCTGGTGCACGTGCCGAGCGTGGTGCGCGGTGGGTCACACTCGGGTAATGTGGCCGCCGCCGGCCTGCAAGGGCAGGTTGGCTGGAAATACTTTCCAGCCCTGACGATGGCTTGACGCGCCGAATGCTGACACCGGGGCGCCGGTACAGGTCTGGAGACAAGCGAAGAGGGTGTTTTGATGGCGGGCAGGTTGATCTATCTCATCGGGCCATCGGGGTCGGGCAAGGACAGCCTGCTGGACGCCGCGCGCCCACGCCTGGTCGAGCGTGGGTGTCGCCTGGTGCGGCGGGTAATCACGCGGTCAGCGGAGGCGGTGGGCGAAGCGGCGCAAGGCGTGAGCCCCGAGCAGTTTGCGGCGATGGAGGCCGAGGGTGCATTTGCCTTGAGCTGGCAGGCTAATGGCTTGTCCTACGGCATCTCCAAGGACATCGACGATTGGCTGGCCGCCGGCGACGATGTTTTGGTCAACGGCTCCCGTGCCCACCTGGCGCAGACCCGCGAGCGTTATCCGACCTTGCTGGTATTGCTGCTGACGGTGGACCAAGCGGTGTTGCGCCAACGTCTGATTGCGCGTGGGCGGGAGTCGTTGGCGGATATCGAGCAACGCCTGGCGCGCAATGCGCGGTTCACTGCCGAATTGATCGCAGGTCACGGCGCGGGTTTGTTCGTGTTGGATAATTCCGGCCCATTGGCGCACACCGTTGAACGCTTGCTGTGCTGCCTGGACCACCGGCATTGCGTATGAGCCGGACCCAAGTCCCGGTAGGTTAGGACAACCCCGTCATGTAGTGCTTGATGAGGCCAGGTCTCAGATAAAACCCTGGCACTGAGCTTATTTTTTTCTGATGTGTTTGAGTGGGTTGCTGAATGTTTGAAGTTTAACTGTCGACCCGATTAAATTAACGCTTTGCGCGTTTTTACGTCTGTAGTATCAGGGTTTTAGCGTGATTGATAAGGGGCGGCTGTGCTGCGCTGAATAAACTGTGTGCGGATTTTTTGCGGTCGTGTTTATAGGGTTTTCTTGCAAAGAATTAGCGATGGTGAAGGCGTTTTCAATATGGGAGCTTTATCGGGCTGACTACGGAACAGTCGGCATCGATAACTCCTGTACATGGACGATTCATTTCACTGTTCAGAGTAGTAAAGTGCCATGCATATCCCAGTTAGACAGTCTTTCCAGTCGCATCCCCCTGAGACATTGAACTCCAATTTTTCACCTGATGAGAAGCAAGTTATTCGTTGGGCCAATAATAAAAAATCTTTCACCACGGACCAGGCGGCGAAACATATTACGCGCAGTAATGCGAAGTTTAAGGACAGTAATAGAGATGGAAAAGTTGTGGTGGGGTTTAACTTTTCCGGGGGGTTCAATGCGGCGCAGAAAGAGCGAGCCAGGCAAGCCCTTCAATACTGGGCGGATATCGCCAATATCGAATTTGTTGAAAATGGCTCAAACACCGATGGCAAGATCACTATCAAGGGGACTGGCGGATCGGGAGGCTGGGCAACCTTTCCGTTCGGTCAGCATGCAAAAGTCCAGGCCAATATAGGCACTTCGGGTGGGCAGAACCCGACCATGGGCAGCCACTTTCTGGGTTTGTTGATCCATGAACTGGGGCATACCCTGGGGCTCAGTCATCCAGGTGAATACAATGGCCAAGGCTTCAACTACGAGCGCAGTGCCGAATATGCACAGGACACCAAGGCACGCAGTGTCATGAGCTATTGGGCCGAGACCCATCAACCGGGGCACAAGTTTGCCGGCCGCAGCCCGGCGGCACCGATGATGGACGATGTCGCGGCAGCACAGCGGCTCTATGGCGCCAATACGAAGACCCGCAATACCGACACTACCTATGGCTTCAATTCCAATGCCGGTCGCGAGGTCTACAGCCTCAAGCAGGGGAGTGACAAGCCGATTTTTACCGTCTGGGATGGCGGCGGTAACGATACGCTCGATTTCTCCGGGTTTACCCAGAACCAAACCATCAACCTCAAGGCTGAGGCGTTTTCGGACGTGGGAGGCTTGCGCGGGAACGTATCGATTGCCAAGGGCGTCATTGTCGAAAATGCCATCGGCGGTGCCGGCAACGATACCTTGACGGGAAACGAGGGCAACAATCGCCTTACGGGCGGCAAGGGTGCCGATAAGTTGCACGGCGGTGCAGGGGCAGACACGTTTGTGTATCACCGCGTCGGCGATTCGACACCGCAGAACCCAGACGTTATTCAGGACTTCCAAAGCGGGCTCGACAAGATCGACCTCACCGGCGTTCTCCAGGAGGCAGGGATCAAGTCGTTGAATTTCGTTGATAAATTCGGCACAAAAGCGGGAGATGCCGTGCTCGGTCATGACTCGAAGACTGGCCGTTCCACGTTGGCTGTGGATACAACGGGGAACGGCACGGCGGATCTGATGATCGCCAGCCAAAGCCAGATCAAGCAGACGGATGTGATCTGGAACGGTGAGGCGCCGACTGTCACACCGACGCCTGGGCCCACTGTTGTCCCTGTGTCGGAACCCGTTCCGAGTCCCGTTCCCAGTCCCATTTCGGAGCCGACTGACTCCAAGCCTGATCCCAAGCCTGACCCTGACCCACAGCCAGAGCCGAGGCCAAGCCCCGGCCCGGCGCCCCGGCCGGGGAGAAGGTTTATCCAGAAAGTTTTTTCATCGTTCAAGGGGTTTGTAAATAAGGTGCGGTCGATATTCCGGTGAGTCCGGTGGCTATTGGCTAGTCCCTTGATCAGCCCAGAGCATGTCATCGCAGCGTCTGACCAACAACACGCGTACCTTTCACCGCCTTGAGCTTGCAGCTTTTCCTGACGGTGATTGCCTGGGAATGCCAGCCCCTGCAACCCAACGATTGCGCTTGCACCTTTGTGCCGTAGCGCCGCTCTCCCGGTTACCTCTGTCCAGGCTTGAACGCGCGCATCACCGCGTTCAAGCCTGCCTGCCGTACGTTTTCTCCCTTCAGCCGTGTCCTTTGCAGCGGGCTATCAGCGCTCGGTGATCGTTCTGCTTCGTCGCTTCATAGGGCGCCTGCAAGGCTCTGCTCAACCGTCGAACACTCCCGTTGAGGCACACACTGGCCGTATTGCAGTGCGTTTTTCATGTTTCAGTTTTGGAGCGTCAGCCGGATCGGTTGTTGCAGTACATTCAATGACCGTCCTCGGCCAGACTAAAGCCGTTGTATGAGCACTGCAGGTTTTTTCTTTCAATACGAACTCTGCTATTCGTCTGTGCATTGGGTTGTTGTGTAGGACGGGTTAAAAGTTGCCAGTCGGGTATAGGTTTTTGGGCGATTGGGGTGTTGTCTGATTGTGAATAACGCTTTGCAATAAAAATTATGTAAAGTGTGTTTGTGAGGTTTAATGTTCATGCAAAACAAAGAGTTATCATGTTTGCGGTTAAAGTGCTATCTGTTCTGGAGTTTCGGAAGTTTTCAAGTATAAGATTAAAGTGTTTTTAAATTTTAGAGTGTGTCGAGTTGAATTATTTCACCGCTGGTGTACGGCAGGGGAGTGTGCGAATTTAACGCTATGCCGATAACTACTGCTGCTCTTGGTGGGCGGGAATCGGTATCTCGAACGTGCTGATGTTACAGCCTCGAGTCTGATTTTTATGAGGACGTTGGTTTATGAGAGTGCCAGGACCATCCACACCTAATATTGTTATACCCAAGGAACCAGTTCTTAATAGCAGTATCAGCCCAGAAAGCCCTGCCGGGGCCTATACACGCAATAGTAAAAAGCCGATGTTTACTACGGAACAGGCGGGAAAACACATCACCCGCAACGGTTTCAAGGTTCATGATAATAATGGTGACGGCAAAATTACCTTGTCCGTTCGCGTCTCCAAGGGCTTTACCCCGCAGCAGGCAGAGCAGGTCAGGCAGGCACTGCAATCCTGGCAGGATGTCGCTAACGTTACATTTACTGAAAAACCGCAACATTCAGACGGTCATGTTGATATCAGTGAAATGCCCGGAACACCGGGGGGAGTGGCCTCACTGCCTGATAAGTTCATGACTCGAACCTTCGTAAATATTGGAACGGCGAATGCGGGGGCGAACCCTCCACTGGGTCATTATTTTCGCGGAGTGCTTATCCATGAAATAGGTCATTCAATCGGCCTGGAACACCCGGGGCGTTATGATGGTTTTGGTAACTATGGGCGTGACGCAGTCTATGCAGGGGATACTCGAGCGCGTTCGGTGATGAGTTACTATTCAGAAAAAAACCAGCCAGGCCACGACTTCAAATTGTTGAACCCTTCTGCGCCGATGATGGATGACATCTCGGCTGTCCAGAAACTGTATGGGCCGAATACCAATACGCGCGATACCGATACAACCTATGGGTTTAATTCCAATACGAACCGTGAAGCGCTTAGTTTGAAGTCGCCAAATGACAACCCTGTTTTTTGTGTGTGGGATGGTGGTGGGAAAGACACGTTGGATTTCTCTGGGTATTCACAGCCTCAGAAAATCAATCTCAATGCCGAGTCTTTTTCGGATGTCGGTGCGTTGAAGGGTAATGTCTCCATAGCCAAGGGCGTCACACTGGAAAACGCGGTGGGCGGCAAGGGAGATGACGCTCTCATAGGTAACCAGGTCGCCAATCGTCTCAAAGGGGGCGGTGGAGCAGACCGGTTGTCAGGGGGAGGGGGGGCAGACACTTTTATCTATGACCATGCCAATGATTCCACGCCGGATAACCCCGATGTAATTCTGGATTTTGAAAGTGGTGCAGACAAAATTGACGTCTCCGGGGCTTTGAAAAGGGCCAATCTCAGTGCGCTTAAATTCGTTGATCGCTTAACGGGTCAACCCGGCCAGGCTGTGATGAGTTACAGCGAGGGCAGTAATGAGGGAAGTCTGGCCTTGGACCTGACGGGCAACGGCAAGGCTGACCTGTTCGTAAAAAGCATCGGCCGGATAAACGCGGGTGATGTCGTGGCACACGGCGATACCCCTACGCCAAACCCTGAACCGAAAGACCCCAAGCCTGCGCCGCGGCCTCAATTCGACGAGCCCAAAACCAAGCCTGAGCCCAAACCGAAGGAGCCAAAGCCTGAGGAGCCCAGGCCAAGTCCGGACCGCTGTGAGCCGAAGCCACAGCCAGACCCTTGTGAGCCGAAGCCAAGTCCAGACCGCTGTGAGCCGAAGCCACAGCCAGACCCTTGTGAGCCGAAGCCAAGTCCGGACCGCTGTGAGCCGAAGCCACAGCCAGACCCTTGTGAGCCAACGCCAAGTCCGGACCGCTGTGAGCCGAAGCCACGGCCAGAGCCTTGTGAGCCGACGCCAAGTCCGGACCGCTGTGAGCCGAAGCCACGGCCAGAGCCTTGTGAGCCGACGCCAAGTCCGGACCGCTGTGAGCCGAAGCCACGGCCAGAGCCTTGTGAGCCGACGCCACGTCCAGACCTGTGTGAGCCAAAGCCGCGCCCGTCCCCGCGTGAACCCAGGCCACGGCCTGAGACCCGCGAGCCGACGCCACGTCCAGCCCCGTGGAAGCCCACGCCACGCCCGCACCCGCGTGACCCTTGGCCACGCCCGGAGACCCGCGAACCGACGCCACGTCCAGACCCGTGGGAGCCAACGCCACGCCCGAAGCCGCGTGACCCCCGGCCACGCCCGGAGACCCGCGAGCCGACACCACGTCCAGACCCGTGTGAGCCCATGCCGCGCCCGTCCCCGCGTGACCCCAGGCCACGGCCTGAGCCCCGCGAGCCGACACCACGTCCGGCCCCGTGTGAGCCCATGCCGCGCCCGAACCCGCGTGAGCCCCGGCCATGGCCGGTGACCCGCGAGCCGACGCCTCGTCCAGATCCCTGTGATCCGCAACCGGATCCTTGCGAGCCGAGAGCTGCCAGTCGAAACGATCAGTCGGCGTATTCAGCGCGGTCTTGGAACGGGCGCCATTCACCGGCAGCCGCACGCTGAATACGTTCAAGTAGCGTGCTGCTTTTATAAGTAAAAAAGTCGCGCTGATTGCTCGATTTAAATCGAGTCTGTTGCAAAATCAAATCATGTATTACGCAGTGTATAAGTGCAAACAATCAGCAATGGCTTGATGTTCGTCAGTAAAGCGGGTGCTGTGATACTTATATAAAGATTGGTTTGTCGGGTAATTAATTTTCTTGGGTTGTGAATGGTTGAATGGGTGGGCGGTTATGCACGGACTGGCCGTAGCGGCTCGGAAGGGGAGGTTGATCGACTTAAAGATTTGAATGGCTATTAATGAAGTTGGATGTCTAGGAATTCACCGGTGACTTACGTGTGAAGTGTTGTGTTGTTGTTTTTAACTAACTGAGAAACGTGATTATGATCAATGCAAATACACCCGCTGCAAATTATTACGTGCCCACACCGAACGCGGCCCCTCAGCCGTCTCAGGTGCTACGTTCTGGCAATCCAGCTGAAAGTGAGGCTGCCAGTTTCCTTCATCGCGACGCGAACTTAGCAGCCGACAAACAAGCCTCAACAAACTCTCAATTGCTTAATCTTTCTGCTCCGCTGATAGGGGCACGCACTCATCAGCAGCGAATGTATGGATTGAGTCTAAACTCGGGGCTGCTTCGACTTGGAGACATCCATTCCGGCAACGTGGTGACGGCCCGTTGCTATCCGATGGCAGAGGAAAATACCAAACCCACTCCTGAGCCCCGGCCAAACGGCGGTACCAAGCCGGCAGCCGATCAGCCCCAGCCAAACGGCGGTACCAAGGGGGCAACAGATCAGTCTCAGCCAAACGGCGGTACCAAGCCGGCAGCCGATCAGCCCCGGCCAAACGGCGGTACCAAGCCGATAGCCGATCAGCCTCGGCCAAGTGGCTACACCACGCCAGTAAGTGATAGGTCCAAGCCCAACATCGACACCACGCCAGTCGGTGGTAAGCCCAAACCCAGCGTCGACACCCTGCCAGTCG
>NZ_MPBM01000048.1:0-75728 GCF_001907715.1 Pseudomonas sp. BTN1
CAAGCGCCGCCATGGCGGCGGGGCGCAGGATCATCCAGGCGAAAAACATGCCGCCGACCCAGATCAAGGCGGCCAGTACATGCAGGGTATAAGCAAGGCTAAACGCGGTCATTGTGGTACTCCGTTCTGCGCGGGATTAATTAGCGGGGTATGATAGCGGCCGATCCGAACCACTGAAAATTTATCCAGCGTTTTTTGCGCCCGACTATCCATGATCAGCACTGAACTCAAAACCACGATCCAGGGCGCCTATTCGCGTTTTCTCGAAGCCAAGAGCTTGAAACCGCGCTACGGCCAACGCCTGATGATCGCCGAAGTGGCAAAAGTCCTCGGGGATATCGACACCGACGACGAAGGCCGCCGCGAGGGTGAGCCTGCGGTAGTGGCCGTCGAGGCCGGTACCGGTACCGGCAAGACCGTGGCCTACAGCCTGGCTGCGATCCCTACGGCCAAGGCTGCTGGCAAGCGCCTGGTGATCGCCACCGCTACCGTCGCGCTGCAAGAGCAGATCGTCTACAAAGACTTGCCCGACCTGATGCGCAACAGCGGCTTGAGCTTTACCTTCGCCCTGGCCAAGGGCCGTGGCCGCTACATGTGCCTGTCCAAGCTCGACGTATTGCTGCAGGAAGGCCACGCCCAAACCGCCACCGCCTCCTTGTTCGAAGAAGAAGGCTTCAAGATCGAGGTGGATGAGGCCAGCCAGAAGCTGTTTACCAGCATGATCGAGAAGCTGGCCGGCAACAAATGGGACGGCGACCGCGACAGCTGGCCCACTGCCCTAGAAGATTCAGACTGGGCGCGCCTGACCACCGACCATAGCCAATGCACCAACCGCCATTGCCCCAACTTCGGCCAGTGCGCGTTCTACAAGGCGCGCGAAGGCATGGGCAAAGTGGACGTCATCGTCACCAACCACGACATGGTATTGGCTGACCTGGCCCTGGGCGGCGGTGCGGTACTGCCCGACCCACGCGACACCCTCTATGTGTTCGACGAAGGCCACCACCTGCCAGACAAGGCCATTGGCCATTTCGCCCATTACACCCGCTTGCGCTCCACGGCCGACTGGCTGGAAACCACTGCCAAGAACCTCACCAAGTTACTGGCCCAGCACCCGTTGCCCGGCGACCTGGGCAAGTTGATCGAGCAAGTGCCGGAGCTGGCGCGCGAGATCAAGACCCAGCAGCAATTCATGTTCAGCGCCTGCGAGCAGGTGGCGGACTTCAAGCCCGGTGAAGACGTCGAAGGCCGAGAGCGCCCGCGCCACCGTTTTGTCGGCGGGATGATTCCCGAGCACATGCGCGAAATGGGCATCGAGCTGAAGAAAGGCTTTTCACGCCTGACCGACCTGTTCACCCGCCTGACGGATTTGCTCAAGGAAGGCATGGATGGCGAGGTCAATATCGGCATCGCCAGCAACCAGGCCGAAGAGTGGTATCCCTTGTTCGGCAGTTTGCTGTCTCGTTCCCAAGGCAATTGGGAGCTGTGGACCGCCTTTACCGTCGAAGACCCGGAAGACAACCCGCCCATGGCCCGCTGGCTGACGTTGTCGGAAAGCGGTGCGCTGTTCGATATCGAGGTCAACGCCAGCCCGATCCTCGCCGCTGAAATGCTGCGCCGCAACCTGTGGAACGTCGCCTACGGCTGCCTGGTAACCTCGGCCACGCTGACGGCCCTGGGCACCTTTGACCGCTTCCGCATGCGCGCCGGCCTGCCGAAAAAAGCCGTCACCGCCGTGGTGCCCAGCCCGTTTCATCACGCTGACGCCGGCGTGCTGCGGGTGCCAGACCTCAAGGCCGACCCACGGGACGCGGCGGCGCACACGGCGGCGATCATTCGTGATTTGCCGTCGTTGGTGGAAGGCTCCCGCGGCACCCTGGTGCTGTTCTCGTCGCGCAAACAGATGCAGGACGTGTTCGATGGCCTCGACCGCGACTGGCGCAAGCAAGTGTTTATCCAGGGCAACCTGTCCAAGCAGGAAACCCTGAACAAGCACAAGGCGCGGGTCGACGGTGGGGATTCCAGCGTGTTGTTTGGCCTGGCCAGCTTTGCCGAGGGCGTGGACTTGCCCGGTGCCTACTGCGAACACGTGGTGATTGCCAAGATCCCGTTCTCGGTGCCGGATGACCCGGTCGAGGCCGCACTGGCCGAATGGATCGAAGCCCGGGGCGGCAACCCGTTCATGGAAATTTCGGTGCCGGATGCTTCACTGAAGCTGGTGCAGGCCTGCGGGCGTCTGCTGCGTACCGAAGAAGACCGCGGCACCATCACCTTGCTCGACCGTCGCCTGGTTACCCAGCGCTATGGCAAGGCGATCCTCAATGCCTTGCCGCCGTTCAGGCGCGAAATTTCTTAAGCCACCGTGGGCGGATTCGCCCACTCTGTGGTCTATCTCATCACTATCATCAGGCCAGTCATCGGCCGTTTGGGAGAACCTTGTTCGTATGATCCGCACGCTGCCTGCTCTTTTTGCCCTGCTGTTCGCTGCGCCTTTGATGGCGGCGCCCGAGGGGCAACAAACGCTGTTCAACTTCGTCCGGCCTGCCGATGTGGTCAAGGTGGCGACCCAGGACGCCAGCCTGCCGCAATACAACGCCGAACAAACCCCCGAAGGCGAGGTGCTGCGCCGCATCACCTTCAACCCAGCGGCCGAGCCGAGCCTGGTGCTCAGCCCGCAGACGGGGACGTGGGATTGGTCGCAATCGAGCGCCATGAGCCTGCGTATCCAGAGCGCAATGAACTGGGCGCTGACCCTTTACGTCAAGGTGCAGAGCGCCGACGGCAAGACGCTCGTCAGCCGCATCGACCTGCCGGCCGGCCCGGCCCAGACGTTGCTCGTCCCGCTGCAAGCCAACGCTCCCCTGAGCCAGGGCATGAAGGCCGGCCCGCCGATGCCGATGACGGTGGATGGCCAACGGGTATTGCTGGCCGCCAGCGCCGGCGAAATCGACCGCAGCCAGGTGGTCTCGGTGACCCTGTCGATGCTCAAGCCCAATGCCGCCCAAAGTATCCTGCTGGAGCGCTTTGGCGTGCAGGACAGCGATCCAGTATTGAAGGCTGCCTACACTGAACTAGTGGATGCCTATGGCCAATCCAACCGCGCGCGCTGGCCGGAGAAGGTCAGCAACGACGAGCAACTCAAGGCATCGGCCGCCAAGGAACAACAGCAGCTCAAGACCTGGCTGGCCGAGCGGGACAAGTCCTCCCTGGATCAATACGGTGGCTGGAAGAAGGGCCCGGCCTTCGACGCCAGCGGCTTTTTCCGCACCCAGAAGCGCGACGGCCGCTGGTACCTGGTGACGCCGGACGGGCATCCGTTCTACTCCCTGGGTGTGAACACCGTGGCGCCGGACAACAGCCAGACCTACGTGGCGGGGCGCGAGTGGATGTTCGCGGCGCTGCCCGAGGCCGGCGAACCCTTTGACAAGTACTACGGCAGCGACGACAGCCGCACCGGCAACGGCGCCGGCGAAGGTCGCGGCTTTGGCTCAGGGCGTTGGTACGATTTCTACGGCGCCAACCTGCAACGCACTTACGGCGGTGACGCGTTGGACCAGCCACGCTGGGTGACCCATACCCTCGATCGCCTGCAAGCCTGGGGCTTCAACACCGTCGGCAACTGGAGCGATCCGGACCTGGCCACTGCCGACCGCGTGCCGTACACCTTGCCGCTGTCGATTGTCGGTGACTATGCCAGCATCAGTACCGGCACCGACTGGTGGGGCGGTATGCCCGACCCGTTCGACCCGCGTTTCGCCATGGCCACCGAACGCGCCGTGGCCATCGCGGCCCGCGATCATCGTGACGACCCGTGGTTGATCGGTTTTTTTGCCGACAACGAATTGGCCTGGGCCGGCCCCGGCGAGGATGCAAAATCCCGTTACGCCCTGGCCTACGGCACCCTGCGCATGACCACCGACGTGCCGGCCAAGCGCGCCTTCCTCAAGCAACTGCGCGATAAATACCGCAATGAAGAGGGCCTTTCCAAAGCCTGGGGCATTCAACTAGCCGGTTGGGAGCTGATGGAAGATCCCGGCTTTGAGCCGCCGATGCCCAGCCCTGAACACCCGGAGATCGAAGCCGACTTCAAGTATTTCCAGAAGACCTTCGCCGATGCTTACTTCAAGACCATTTCCGACTCGTTGAAGTGGCACGCGCCCAACCAGCTGTTGCTGGGCGGCCGTTTTGCGGTGAGCACGCCGGAAGCGGTCGCTTCGTGCGCGCAGTATTGCGATGTGCTGAGCTTCAACATGTACACCTTGAAACCCCAGGACGGGTATGACTTCGCCGCCCTGCGTGCGCTGGACAAACCGGTACTGATCACCGAATTCAACTTTGGCTCTGCCGACCGTGGCCCGTTCTGGGGCGGCGTGACGCAACTGGCCCGCGAAGAAGACCGCGGCGCGGCGTACTCCGCGTTCCTCAAGCAGGCGGTGGCCGAGCCGTCGATTGTCGGGGTGCACTGGTTCCAGTACCTGGACCAGCCGGTAACCGGGCGTCTGCTGGATGGTGAAAACGGCCATTTCGGCCTGGTCGGCATCACCGATGTACCCTTCCAGGGCTTTGTCGAGACGGTGCGCAAGAGCAACCTGGCCGCGCTCGACCAGTTGGGCCGTGAGGCGCAAAAAGCCAAGGCCACCCAAGCGATGCGTGAAAGTGAAGCCGGCAAGCCGGGGCGCGACGGCAAAGGCGCGGGGCAGGGCGCTGGGCATGCCGGTGGACACGCTGGAAACGGTCATTGATTCATCGTTGACGGGTTCACAAAACCTACAATGGCTGAAAGAATGGCGACCACTTTTCATGGTGTTTTCCGAGGGGACTTAGGTGCAGATTCAGGGTCATTACGAGCTGCAGTTCGAAGCGGTGCGCGAAGCCTTCGCCGCCCTGTTCGATGATCCTCAGGAGCGTGGTGCCGGGCTGTGCATCCAGATCGGCGGGCAAACCGTCGTCGACCTGTGGGCCGGTACTGCCGACAAGGACGGTGCCGAGGCCTGGCACAGCGATACCATCGTCAACCTGTTCTCCTGCACCAAGACCTTCACGGCAGTGACTGCCCTGCAACTGGTGGCCGAAGGCAAGCTCAAGCTCGATGCGCCGGTAGCCGAGTACTGGCCGGAGTTTGCCGCTGCTGGCAAGGACGCGATCACGCTGCGCCAGTTGCTCTGCCACCAGGCCGGGCTGCCCGCCATCCGCGAAATGCTGCCCACCGAGGCCCTGTACGATTGGCAATTGATGGTCGATACCCTGGCGGCGGAGGCCCCGTGGTGGACACCGGGCCAAGGCCATGGCTATGAAGCGATCACCTATGGCTGGCTGGTTGGCGAACTGTTGCGCCGCGCCGATGGGCGCGGGCCGGGGGAGTCGATTGTGGCGCGGGTGGCACGCCCCTTGGGGCTGGACTTCCATGTGGGCCTGGCGGATGAAGAGTTTTATCGCGTCGCCCATATCGCACGCAGCAAAGGCACTATCGGTGATGAAGCCGCGCAACGGTTACTTCAAGTAATGATGCGCGAGCCTGCGGCGATGACTACCCGCGCATTTGCCAACCCACCGTCTATTCTGACCAGCACTAATAAGCCCGAATGGCGGCGCATGCAGCAGCCTGCGGCGAATGGCCACGGTAATGCGCGCAGCCTGGCCGGGTTTTATAGTGGTTTGTTGGACGGTAGTTTGCTGGAAAGCGACATGCTCGAACAATTGACCCGCGAGCACAGTATCGGGCTGGATAAAACCTTATTGACCCAAACCCGTTTCGGCCTGGGCTGCATGTTGGATCAACCGCAGTTGCCCAATGCCACGTTCGGCCTTGGGCCACGTGCATTCGGGCATCCCGGGGCAGGGGGATCAGTCGGGTTTGCCGACCCTGAACATGATGTAGCCTTCGGTTTCGTGACTAATACCCTGGGGCCTTACGTACTTATGGACCCGCGGGCCCAGAAGTTGGTCGGAATATTGGCCGGTTGTCTATAAACCCCTTGCTGTTTCACAATTTTTTGTTACAAAGGCAAGTATAAAAAAGATGCTGAACGACATGTTGTAACTTGAATGTTCTTTTAGCGTCTGTTTAACGGGTCCCGCGACCCCCCTGGTTTTTTCTCATTTTGTGGATATCTCATGTTATCGAACAAGTCTTTGGCACTGGCGCTGTGCCTCACTATTACGGGTTGTGCACAAACTCCACAAAATGATGCCGAAGGTGGGCATTGGTGGTCATTTGGATCTGACAAAGCTGCAACCAAGGATCCAGTGGCCCAGACCGACGCCAAGCCGGATGCCAAACCCGACGCCAAGCCGGCCGCCGGTGCCAAGCCTGTTGAACCTGTCACCGCTGCTGCCGCTGCCCCGGCCGCCAAAGCCGACACCGGTTACAGCTGGTGGCCGTTTTCCACCAAGACCGCCGAAGAAAAAGCCGCCGACGCCAAGGCTGACCTGAAAGCCGACCTCAAGGCGGCAACGCCGGCCTCTGACGCAGCGCCTGTCGTCGCCAAGACCGACAGCGAGCCGCGCTGGTGGTGGCCGTTCGAAAGCAAGCCAAAGCCTTTGGCCAAGGTCGATGTGACCAACGTACAAATGCCTGACCCGAAAGTCACCCAAGCCTGGCTGGACGAATACGAACCACGCCTGCGTGCGGCCATCAAGGACAGCAACCTGCAACTGGAGCGCCGTGACAACACCCTGGTAGTGATTGCTCCGGTAGACGGTTCCTACAACCCGAAGCGCCCGGCCATGTTGCTGCCGGTGACCCTGGGCCCGTTCACGCGGGTGGCCAAGGCTGTTGAAGCTGACCCGAAGACCGCCGTACTGGTGCTGGGCCACGTTGATGCCACTGGCAGTGCTCCCGCCAGCCAGGCGTTGAGCAAGGAGCGTGCGCAGTCCATTGCCTCGATTTTCAGCCTGAGTGGTCTGAAACAGGATCGCTTGATGCTGCGTGGCATGGGCGACCTTATGCCGCGTGCCGCCAACGACAGCAATCAGGGGCGTGCGCTGAACCGTCGCATGGAAATCATGTTCACTCAGCGTACAACGATGTTGGCACTGCTGAGCAAGTACAACTCCGGCAAGACCCCGCCCGTAGCCGAAATGGTCGCGGTGCAGAATGTGCCTGCACCAGCACCGGCGGCAAAAGCGCCTGCCAAAAAGGCCACGGCCAAGAAAGCGGCGGCCAAGCCAGCGGCTAAAAAGGCTGCGGCCAAGCCGGCTGCCAAGAAGCCGGCTACTGCAAAAGCCAAGGCGGCACCCGCTTCGAACGACCAGGCGAAAAACTGAGCTGTTGAACCACGAGGATAAAGCCGCATGACCCAGGCACTGGCCGATATGCGCCGTGACTACACACGGGACGGTTTGAGCGAGGCCCAGGCCCCGGACGAGCCGTTTGCGTTGTTCCACCAATGGTTTGCTGATGCGGTGAAAACCGAACAGCCGCCAGTGGAGGCCAATGCCATGACGCTGGCGACGGTGGATCAGGACGGTCGCCCGCACTGCCGTATCCTGCTGCTCAAGGGCCTGGATGCACAGGGCTTTACCTTCTTCACCAACTATCAGAGCGCCAAGGGTGAGCAACTCGCGGCGCGGCCGTTTGCGGCCATGACCTTCTTCTGGCCCACCCTGGAACGCCAGGTACGCATTGAAGGGCGCGTGGTCAAGGTCACGCCTGAAGAATCGGATGCTTATTACCAGGTGCGCCCGTTGGGTAGCCGCTTGGGTGCTTGGGCCTCTCCGCAGAGCAAGGTCATTCGTGATCGCGAAGAGCTGCAGGCGTTGCTCAAGGCCACTGAAGAGCGTTTCAGCGATACCCAGCCCGATTGCCCCGAGCATTGGGGAGGGTACCGTTTACTGCCCGAGCGCATCGAGTTCTGGCAAGGCCGGGCCAGCCGCCTGCATGATCGCCTCAACTACCGTTTGCAAGACGGCCAATGGTGCCGCGAGCGCCTGGCGCCCTGAGCGTCACCTTTCGTCATCCCACCTGAATCAACACCGTTGCGTCGAAGTCTTTGTTCAAGAGACTTCGGACGCTTTCGGCTGCGCGGCTACACTGATCGAGCCGGTTATGGCATCGTTCCGTACCCTGGCTTGGTTACCGTTCGTCGAGTTCTCTGGTGCTGGCAGTCTGTACTCAGGCTGAATGAAAGCAAGTTTCTGCCTGGTGCGCCGTGACACGCGCCAAGCCACAGCGTTTAATGAATACCTGTCCTTTGGAGTTGATGCTATGCGTAAGTCCGTTTTACTAGTTGCCTGCTTTACCACCCTGTCGTTGCTGCTGGGTGGCTGCGCCTCGAGTCTGACCGGCGACTCGTACTCTCGTGATGAGGCGCGTCGTGTACAGACCGTTCGCATGGGCACCATCGAATCCCTGCGTCCGGTGAAAATCGAAGGCACCAAAACCCCAATCGGCGGCGCCGCGGGCGCAGTCATCGGCGGCGTTGGCGGCAGCGCCATCGGTGGCGGCCGAGGCAGCATCGTTACTGCTGTGATCGGCGCAGTTGCGGGCGGCCTGCTGGGCTCGGCCACTGAAGAAGGCCTGACCCGTACCCAGGGCGTGGAAATCACCGTGCGCGAAGACGACGGCAGCATGCGTGCTTACGTACAAGCCGTGCAGGAAAATGAAATCTTCCGCATTGGCGACCGCGTACGCATCATGACCGTCGACGGTACCAGCCGCGTTACTCGCTAAGCCTTAAGCTTCAGGCGAAGAAAAACCCCCAACCGGGTGACCGGTTGGGGGTTTTGTTTGTAGGAGCGAGCAAGCTCGCTCCTACAACTGACTGACTTCAATCATGCAACGACGGCTTTCTTGCGACTTGCCATCGCCGTCACCGCATACCCGATAAAGGCCGCCAGGATCGACCCGGTCAGAATCCCCATGCGATCTTCACCGGCAAACTCACTGGCGCCTGGCACAAACGCCAGGGAGCCGACAAACAGGCTCATGGTGAAGCCGATCCCGCACAGAATCGCCACGCCCATTACCTGACCCCAGTTGGCGCCGCTGGGCAGTGAGGCGATGCCGGTTTTGATCGCCAGCCAGGTGAGGCCGAACACACCGACGGTCTTGCCGATCAAGAGACCGGCGGCGATGCCCATGGGCACGGAGTGGGTGAAGCTCTCCAGGCTGACACCTGTCAGAGAGACCCCGGCATTGGCAAACGCGAACAGCGGCAGGATGGCGTAGGCCACCCACGGGTGCAGGGCGTGTTCCAGGCTCAGCAGCGGTGAGGTTTCGGCATTTTTGGTGCGCAGTGGAATGCAGAACGCCAGGGTTACACCCGCCAAGGTCGCATGCACACCGCTCTTGAGCACGCACACCCACAGGATCAGGCCGATGATCATATACGGCCCCAGTTTGATCACGCCCAGGCGGTTCATCGCAATCAGCGCAATCAAGCACGCCCCCGCGCCCGCCAGGGATGCCGTGGACAAGTCAGCGGAATAGAACAAGGCAATGACGATGATGGCGCCAAGGTCATCAATGATCGCCAGGGTCATCAGGAACAGTTTCAGTGACACCGGTACGCGCTTGCCCAGCAGGGCCAGCACGCCCAGAGCGAAGGCAATGTCGGTGGCCATGGGGATCGCCCAGCCAGCGAGGGCGGCCGGGTTGTCCTTGTTCAGCGCCCAGTAGATCAGCGCCGGCACCACCATGCCGCCGATGGCCGCTGCGCCAGGCAACACCACTTGCGAAGGCTTGGACAGGTGACCATCGAGCAGCTCACGCTTGACCTCCAGGCCGATCAACAGGAAGAACAGGGCCATCAGGCCATCGTTGATCCAAAGCAGCGCCGGCTTGGCGATTTTCAACGCGCCAACCTGAGCCACCACCGGCGTGTCGAGAAAGGCGTTGTACAGGTGCGACAACGGTGAGTTGTTGATAATCAGCGCCAAAGCGGCAGCGGCGATCAACAACAGACCACTGGCGGCTTCCAGCTGGAAGAAACGGGTGAAAGTGCTACGCAGAGGCAAGGGATGCTCTCCAATCCAGGTTCAATAGGTGGGTACCCTAACCCGTACCGTTAGTTGTTAAAACAATAGTTATATTCTTATTTGTTATAAGGGGTTGGCCGGAACATCGGTGGGTTAAAGACTAGCAATTGTGTGTCCAATTGCGTCGTCACTGTATCTGTGTGAAGTGTGGGAAACATCCTAAGATCACCGCTGAAAACCTTTAGAGAACCCACCATGAGCGACCACCGTACCTGGGCCCGCGAAGCCATTCGTATCATTGAAGCGGACTTCCAGCGGAGCGCCGATACCCACCTGATCCCGCTGCCATTACCGGGTTTGCCAGGCATCGAGTTGTACTTCAAGGATGAGTCCAGCCACCCCACCGGCAGCCTGAAACACCGGCTGGCGCGCTCGCTGTTCCTGTATGCGCTGTGCAATGGCTGGCTCAAGCCGGGCGCCCCCGTTATTGAAGCGTCCAGCGGCTCTACGGCGATCTCGGAAGCCTACTTCGCGCGCTTGCTCGGCTTGCCGTTTATTGCCGTCATGCCCGCGACCACGTCCCAAGAGAAGATCGCCCAGATTGCCTTCTACGGTGGCAAGAGCCATCTGGTCCAGGACCCGACGCAGATCTACGCCGAATCCGAACGCCTGGCCCAGGAAAGCGGGGGGCACTTCATGGACCAGTTCACCTACGCCGAGCGTGCCACCGACTGGCGGGCAAACAACAACATTGCCGAGTCGATCTTCCAGCAGATGCGCTTTGAGCAGCACCCGGAGCCGAGTTGGTTGATTTCCAGCCCTGGCACCGGCGGCACCACCGCGACCCTGGGCCGTTATGTGCGTTATCGCCAGCATTGCACCCGGGTGCTGTGTGCCGATGCCGAACGCTCGGTGTTTTTCGATTTCTACCAGAGTGGTGACGCCAGCCTGCGCCTGGACTGTGGCTCGCGGATTGAAGGGATTGGTCGCCCGCGGGTGGAGGCATCGTTTCTGCCCGCGGTGATTGACGCCATGGTCAAAGTGCCGGATGCAGTGTCCCTGGCGGCCATGCATTACCTGGCTGAGCGTTTGGGGCGACGGGTTGGTGGGTCCAGCGGAACCAACCTGATCGGTGCGCTGATGGCGGCGCAACAGATGAAAGCGGCGGGGGAGTCGGGGTCGATCGTTGCGATCTTGTGCGATGGCGGTGAGCGCTATGCCACGACCTATTACGATCAAGCGTGGCTGGCGGGGCAGGGCTATGAGCTGGAAGGGTTGATCGCGGCGGTTGCGGCGAGTGTCGAACGCGGTGAGGCGCTACCCGCTAACATCCTGCGCGCTAATATCTGACACCCCACTATCCAACTGTGTGCGGGCTTGCCCGCGAAAGCGGAGTGTCAGTCACTGAATTTTTAACTGCACCACCGCTATCGCAGGCAAGCCAGCTCCCACACTGGTCGTGTATTGCCCCCAGGATCAACGCCCGGCACAGATCCCCTGTGGGAGCGGGCTTGCCCGCGAAAGCGGCGTGTCAGTCACCGAGTCTTTAACTGCACCACCGCTTTCGCAGGCAAGCCAGCTCTCACACGGGATTTATGCTGGCCGTCAGCGTGCTTCAGGCCTCGATGCCGAGCATATCCCGCGCCAACGCCTCGGCGATCCGAATCCCGTCGACACCCGCCGACAGAATCCCACCGGCATAGCCTGCGCCTTCACCGGCCGGGAACAAGCCTTTGACGTTCAGGCTCTGCATCGACTCGTTGCGGGTAATGCGCAGTGGGGACGAGGTGCGGGTCTCGATGCCGGTCAGCACCGCATCGTGCAGCGAGTAGCCTTTGATCTGTTTCTCGAACGCTGGCAAGGCTTCGCGGATGGCTTCGATGGCGAAGTCCGGCAAGGCCAGCGCCAGGTCACCCAACGACACGCCGGGTTTGTAGGACGGCTCCACGCTGCCCAGCGCCGTGGAGGGTTTGCCAGCGATGAAGTCGCCCACCAGTTGCGCGGGGGCCTCGTAGTTACTACCGCCGAGGATGTAGGCGTGGGACTCCAGGCGTTCCTGCAACTCGATACCGGCCAGCGGGCCGCCTGGGTAATCCACCTCGGGGGTAATGCCTACCACGATGCCGGAGTTGGCATTGCGCTCGTTACGCGAGTATTGGCTCATGCCGTTGGTCACGACGCGATGGGGTTCCGAGGTCGCAGCCACGACGGTGCCGCCCGGGCACATGCAGAAGCTGTAGACCGAACGGCCATTCTTGGCGTGGTGCACCAGTTTGTAGTCCGCTGCGCCCAGCTTGGGGTGGCCAGCGTATTTGCCCAGGCGTGCCGCGTCGATCAGCGACTGCGGGTGCTCGATACGGAAACCCACCGAGAATGGCTTGGCCTCCATGTACACGCCACGGTCGTGGAGCATGCGGAAGGTGTCACGGGCGCTGTGGCCCAGGGCAAGAATCACATGCTTGGAGAGGATCTGCTCGCCGCCGTCGATGACCACGCCGTTCAACTGGCCGTCTTCGATCAACACGTCGGTGACCCGTTGTCCGAAGCGCACTTCACCGCCCAGGGCGATGATCTGCTCGCGCATGTTTTCTACCACGCCGGTCAGGCGGAAGGTACCGATGTGCGGCTTGCTGACGTAGAGGATTTCTTCCGGCGCACCGGCCTTGACGAACTCGTGCAGTACTTTGCGACCGTGGAATTTCGGGTCCTTGATCTGGCTGTACAGCTTGCCGTCAGAGAAGGTACCGGCGCCGCCTTCACCAAATTGCACGTTGGACTCTGGGTTGAGCACGCTTTTGCGCCACAGGCCCCAGGTGTCCTTGGTGCGTTGGCGCACTTCCTTGCCGCGCTCGAGGATGATCGGCTTGAAACCCATCTGTGCCAGCAGCAGGCCGGCGAAAATCCCGCAGGGACCAAAACCTACCACGATCGGCCGCTCAGCCAGGCCTTCCGGCGCCTGACCCACCACCTTGTAGCTGACATCCGGTGCCGGGTTGACGTTGCGGTCGTCGGCAAACTTGAGCAGCAGCGCGGCTTCACCCGTCACGTTCAGGTCGACGGTGTAGATGAAGCACAGCTCGGAGGTCTTTTTACGCGCATCGTAGCTGCGCTTGAACAGGGTGAAATCGAGCAGGTCATCACTGGCGATGCCCAGGCGCTGCACGATGGCCGTGCGCAGGTCTTCTTCGGGATGGTCGATGGGCAGCTTGAGTTCGGTGATTCGTAACATGACAGGATCCGGTAGGCGGCGGGCAAGAAGGCCGGCTGTTTTGCAAACCGGCGATTATAAGCCCCAATGGCAAGTTTCCGTCAGGTTAAAACATAACAGGGGCTAATCAGTCGTCCCGCGAGCCGCCGAACGCCGCGCAACCACGCTGCACCTGGCCGTTCACGCGCAGCTCGGCGCTCATGTGCTGCAGGCTGCCGCTCACACTGTCGACGCAGCGCTGGGGCGCCACCCATAGTTCGATGTGCTGGTTATTGGCTTCGGTCATCAGGTTGAAGCGGCCGTCGCCCAGTTGTTCCTCGACGTACGGCACTGCCAAAGGTGGCTGGCCTTCGCGCTCCAGCACCATGCCCTTGGCCGTGACGTTCATCGCCCAGGCGGGTTTATGGCCGTTGGCCCGCAGGATCATGCGCTTGAAATCCGGGTCAGAGCACGCTGAGGTCGAGCGTTCGACGCGATACAGCTGTTGCAGGTCCACTGAACCCTGGGTGCCGCTGGCGACCCCGGAAAACTTGCCACGCAGGTCGGCAAACAGTATGCCCTGCTGGCCAGCCAGCGAGGCGGCTTCCTGCAGGACGCTGGTGCCGCCGGTATCGTTGACCACGTAGCTACGCTGGTCGCCACAGGGCTGGAACAGCAGTTTGCCGTCCACCGCCGTCAACTCACCCTGCATACGGGTCAGCCCGACAGTCGATGGCTTGGCCGGCTCGCTTTCGAACAATTGGCAGGCGGCGAACACAGGAAGCAAGGCAAACAGGGCGAGGGTACGGGCGGCGCGCATTATCGGGTCTCCAGGCAAGTGCCGCCACGTTACGCAGGCTGGCCGTGCATCACAAGCCCGCTTGCCAGCTTCAGGCGTTTCTTACGGATCTCACCCTCAACCTACGATAAAGGTCTGACCGGTTTGCAGGCCCTCGACGCTTTTGGCGTAAGCCAGTGCCACATCGGCGGCCGGGGCAGGTTTGTAGCCACGGAAATAGGGAGCATAGCTGCCCATGGCTTCCAGCAACACCGTCGGGCTGACCGAGTTGATGCGCAGGCCGCGTGGCAACTCGATGGCCGCCGCTTTGACGAAGGCGTCCAGTGCACCGTTGACCAAGGCCGCCGAAGCACCGGTGCGGATCGGGTCACGGTTCAGAATGCCGCTGGTGAACGTGAACGAAGCACCGTCGTTGGCGTATTCACGGCCGATCAACAGCAGGTTGACCTGGCCCATCAGTTTGTCACGCAGGCCCAGTTCGAAATCGCTGTCGTTCATGTCTGCCAGGGGCACGAAGTTGACGCTGCCTGCCGCGCAGATCAGCGCGTCGAACTTGCCGGTCTGCTCGAACAGTTTACGGATCGAGTTGCTATCGCTGATATCCACCTGGAAGTCACCGCTGGTGCGGCCGATGCTGATCACTTCGTGGCGCTGGGCCAACTCTGCCTTGACGGCTGAACCGATGGTGCCGCTGGCACCAATCAATAGGATTTTCATCGTGCTGTTCCTCTGGGGCTGATTCCCTGTAGGAGCGAGCTTGCTCGCTCCTACAGGGGTTGGGATTTGCATTCAGTCTAGTGTGGCTTTTTAGCCGGATAAACGCGCTAATAGGCAACCTTTGGTTTTCAAATGGAAACAATCCATGAGCGAAATGGATGACTTGGCGGCGTTCGCCGTGCTGATCGAAGCCGGCAGTTTCACTGTGGCGGCCGCACAATTGGGCTGCAGCAAAGGGCAGTTGTCCAAGCGCATCAGCCAGTTGGAAGCGCAGTTTGCCGTGGTTTTGCTGCACCGCACTACGCGCAAGCTGAGCCTTACTGCTGCCGGCGCGGCGTTGCTGCCCCAGGCACAAGCATTGGTGGTGCAGGTGGAACGCGCGCGCCAGGCCTTGGCGCGGCTCAAAGATGATTTGGCCGGCCCTGTACGTATGACTGTCCCGGTGTCGTTGGGTGAAACCTTTTTCGATGGCTTGTTGCTGGAATTTTCCAAGCAATACCCGCAGGTGCAGATCGAGCTGGAGCTTAACAACAGCTACCGGGACCTGGCGCGCGATGGCTTTGACTTGGGCGTTCGCTCGGGCGCCCTCGAAAATGAACGCCTGGTAGCCAGGCCTTTACTGGCCTGGCATGAGATGACCTGCGCCAGCCCGGCCTATCTGGAACAGCATGGCGAGCCGCAGACCCCGGCAGACCTGGCGGCGCACAGCTGTTTGCTCAACAGTCATTACAGTGGTCGCGAGGAATGGTTGTACCACCAGCAACACGAATTGCTGCGGGTAAAGGTGAGCGGTACCTTCGCCTCCAACCACTACAACCTGCTGAAAAAAGCCGCCTTGGTCGGCGCCGGTATTGCTCGCCTGCCGTCCTACGTTTTACCCACGGAGCTGGCTGATGGCCGATTGCGCTGGCTGCTGCGCGACTATCAGACGCGCAGCATGCCGATGTACCTGGTGCATCCCTACCAGGGCGGCCTGCCACGGCGTACCCAAGTGTTGGCCGACTACCTGGTGGACTGGTTCAAGCGCAGCGGCGAGGCACTGGATCGACTTCAGCGATAACGACGGGCAATCAGGTGGTCGATGGACAGCCAACCTGGGCCTTTGGCAAGCAACAGCAATAACAGCGCAAGCCAGGTGCCATGAGTGGGATAGGCGTCGGGGTAGACGAACAGTTGGATGGTCAGGGTCATGCCGATCAAGGCCAGGGCCGAAAAACGCGTGGCGAACCCCAGCAGGATCAATACCGGAAAAAAGTGCTCGGCAAAGGTTGCCAAGTGCGCGGCCACCTCGGGCGACAGCAGAGGCAATTGGTATTCGCTGCGAAATAAGAACAGGGTCGAGGCGGCAAGTTTGGGCTCACCCCATTGGAAGGTGCCGCTGATCAGGTCAATGGCAAAGCCTTCGACCTTGGTCTGGCCAGACTTCCAGAACACCGCCGCAATGGAGAAGCGCGCGATAAAGGCGATCAGGCTGTAGGGGATTTTTTCAAACAGTGCGACGGTTCGCTTTACCAGGCAAGGAGCGGGAATGTTCATGGCAATACCTCGGGTTGCAGATGCAAATGAGTGATGGCGTCGTGGCTGATCAACAGCGTGAGACATTGGTGCAAATCGAATTCGGTGGAGGCTTCCAGGGCATCAGCGATGGCCATTTCCAGCCCGGCGCCTTGGTTGAGGCGGTTGATAAAGGTCACAGACCCGCGGTCGATGGCGAACACCTTGACCGCTAAGCCTTGGCGCAAGACCAGCGCGCCTTGGGCATACCAAGGGTGCAAAGTGGCGATAGCCCCGTCGACCTGATGCGCCGCCCAGACCGATACCACCGCGTAGGAAGATTCCAGCGTGGCAAGTGACGGATGCAGTCGTACACGCAGTTGCCCCAGTTGCGCGCAGCCTTGCAGTTGCCGAAGTACGCTGTGCTGATCCAGAACCTGGCAATCCGCCGCGTGATAAGCGCGAACCCTCAAGCGTTCCAGCCGGGCGACATCGGCCAGGTAGGGCACGCTCGAGGCCGGTTCGAAACCCTGGATAAAGTCAGAGAACGTGCTGCCGTACTCACTTATCAACGGGCTGGTGGGCGGATGAGCCTGGGCATACAGGCCGGCCATGGCGCGGAAAAATTCATCGCCGACCAGTTGCCGGGCCACCGGGTAGGCGGCCGCCAAAGCATGGATCAACGCGCTATGGACATTGTTTCGATACACCGCAAAGCGGCTCGTCGGCTCAGCACCGTTGCTGCTGAACACGCCCTCGGGGCAGGTTGCTTGCGGGGCCAGTAAAGCCTCGGCGAATGTTTGCTGAATACTCATCTGTCCACCTGCGACAAATACCATTCGGCCTGCCGGGCCTCTGTTTGCAGCACGCTGAACGCGGGCACCTGGTTATCCCGCTCGATCAGCGTCGCCACCGCTCCGGTTCGCGCCAGTACCTGTGCGTACAGCTGCCACACGGCGTTATCGATCGGCGCGCCGTGGTCGTCGATTAGTAGGCGGTCGCCCAGGCTGTCGGTGTCTTCGGCAAAACCGGCCAGATGAATCTCACCCACCGCGTGCAATGGCAGGGCATCGATGTAGGCCAGCGGGTCACGCTGGTGATTGATGCAGGACACGTAGACGTTGTTGACGTCGAGCAGCAGGCCGCAACCGGTCCGGCGGACGATCTCGCTGATAAAGTCGGTTTCGTCCAAAGTAGAGCGCTGGAACTGCAGATAAGTAGACGGGTTTTCCAGCAGCATCGGGCGCTTGAGCGTGCTCTGTACTTGGTCCACGTGTTCGCATACCCGCTCCAGGGTGCTGGCGTCGTAGGCCAGGGGCAGCAGGTCGTTGAGAAACACCGGGCCGTGGCTGGACCAGGCCAGGTGTTCGGAAAAAGACTGGGGTTGGTAGCGTTCGATCAGCGTGGCCAGGCGTGCCAGGTGCTCGCGGTCCAGAGGACCTTCGCCGCCAATAGACAGGCCGACGCCGTGCAGTGACAGGGGGTACTGCGCACGAATCAACCCCAGGTAGTGATGAAACGGGCCGCCGGCCACCATGTAGTTTTCGGCGTGTACTTCGAAAAAACCGATGTCGGGGCGGGTCTCGAGCACCTCGGTGAAGTGCTCGGTCTTGAGCCCCAGCCCGGCCCGATAGGGAAGGCCGGGCACCTGAGCCGGTGAGACCGCGTGTTGGGCTGTAGGCGTCATCATCAGTACTCAGGCTGCGCGGGGTTCAGGATTTGGCGGTGAAGGCCGCTTCCTGGCCAAAACCGGTCGGCGAGGTGGTGCTTGGGGTCTGGGTGCACGTGCCGGCAGGGACCAGTTTCCAGGCATTGGCCTGGTCTTTGGTTTTGGAGGTGCCAGCGCAGGAAGTGCCGGCGCCCGCGGCGCAGTCATTCTTGCCGGCTTCAGCCACGCCGAAGCATTTCTGCATGTCGTCGGCCGCGTGGGCGGTGGTGGTCAGGGCGGACAGGCTCAGGGCAGAACCAAGGGCCAGAACGAGGGTGGCAGCGGACAGTTTGGTGGTCATGGTGTGTCTCCAGCAGTGGTTGAATGCGCAGGCTTGATTGCCTGCATGCACCACTAGAGAGGGCTCGACGAATTGCGTTACACAAACTTCGAAAATAAATTAAATATTAGGGTTCACACCAAACAAATGTGGGAGCGGGCTTGCTCGCGAATGCAGTGTGTCAGCCAACAGTTTCCTGGCTGATTCACCGCATTCGCGAGCAAGCCCGCTCCCACATTTTTGATCCGGTTCCTGTGGCAGCCTTCGTTTAGCCGCCGAGGTACGCCTCCCGCACCTTCGGATCCGTCAGCAATTGCTCGCCAGTGCCCTGCATCACCACCCGGCCATTCTCCAGCACATAGGCACGGTCAGCGATTTTCAGCGCCTGGTTGGCGTTCTGCTCCACCAAAAACACCGTCACACCGTCCTTGCGCAGTTGTTCGATGATGTCGAAGATCTGCTGGATGATGATCGGTGCCAGGCCCAGGGAAGGCTCGTCCAGCAACAACAGCTTGGGCTTGCTCATCAGCGCCCGGCCGATGGCGAGCATTTGCTGCTCGCCGCCGGACATGGTGCCGCCGCGCTGGCTGAAGCGTTCCTTGAGGCGGGGGAACAGGTGCAGCACCTTGTCCATCTGCTCCTGGTAATCGCCCTTGTCGGTAAAGAACCCACCCATGGCCAGGTTCTCTTCCACGGTCAGGCGCGAAAACACCCGACGGCCCTCCGGCACCACCGCAATGCTCTTGCGCATGATCTCGGCGGAGTGCTTGCCCACCAGTTCTTCACCCATGTAGCGGATGCTGCCACTGTAGGCTTGCGGCGAACCGCACAAGGTCATCAGCAAGGTCGATTTGCCAGCCCCGTTGGCGCCGATCAGGGTCACGATCTCACCCTGGCGTACTTCGACGTTGACGCTGTGCAGGGCCTGGATCTTGCCGTAGAAAGTGGAAACGTTTTCGAATTGCAGCATTTTACGCTTCCCCCAAGTAGGCTTTGATCACTTCGGGATTGTCGCGGATCTGCTCCGGCGTCCCATTGGCCAGCGGCGTGCCCTGGTTGATCACCACGATGTGGTCGGAGATGCTCATGACCAGTTTCATGTCGTGTTCGATCAACAGCACCGTGGCATTGTTTTCCTCACGCAGCACACTGATCAGCGCCTTGAGGTCTTCGGTTTCCTTGGGGTTCAGGCCCGCGGCAGGTTCGTCGAGCATCAGGATGCGCGGGCGGGTCATCATGCAACGGGCGATTTCCAGGCGACGCTGCTGGCCGTAGGCGAGGGTGCCTGCCGGGCGGTTGGCGAACTCGGTCAGGTTGACCTTGTCCAGCCAGTACGCCGCGTATTCCATGGCCTCGCGCTCGCTCTTGCGGAACGCCGGGGTCTTGAACAGACCTGCGAAGAAGTTGGTGTTCAAGTGACGGTGCTGGGCGATCAACAGGTTCTCGACCGCCGTCATGTCCTTGAACAACCGCACGTTCTGGAAGGTGCGCACCACGCCTTTGCGGGCGATTTCGTGGCCGGCCAGGCCCTGTATGGGTTGGCCGTCCAGCAGGATGCTGCCACCGCTCGGCTTGTAGAAACCGGTGAGGCAATTGAACACCGTGGTCTTGCCGGCGCCGTTGGGGCCGATCAGTGCTACCACTTGTTTCTCTTTGACGGTCAGGGCCACGCCATTGACCGCTAGCAAACCGCCGAAGCGCATGCTCAGGTTTTCGACTTTCAGGATCTCGCGGCTCATTTGCGCAGCTCCATGTGTGGACGTTGCATGGGCAGCAGGCCTTGAGGGCGCCAGATCATCATCAGCACCATCATGGCGCCGAACATCAACATGCGGTATTCGCTGAACTCACGCATCATTTCCGGCAGCAGGATCATCACGATGGCCGCCAGGATCACGCCCAGTTGCGAGCCCATGCCACCCAATACCACGATGGCGAGAATGATCGCCGACTCGATAAAGGTGAACGATTCCGGCGTCACCAGGCCTTGGCGAGCGGCAAAGAAGCTGCCGGCAAAGCCTGCGAACGCAGCGCCCAGGGTGAACGCGGATAGCTTGATGATGGTCGGGTTCAGGCCCAGGGCGCGGCAGGCGATTTCATCTTCGCGCAACGCTTCCCAGGCGCGCCCGATGGGCATGCGCAGCAGGCGGTTGATCACGAACAGAGCCGCCAATGCCAGCAACAGCGCGACCAGGTACAGGAACACCACTTTGCTCACCGGGTTGTAGGCAATCCCGAAGTACTCGTGGAAGGTCTGCATGCCTTCGGCGGCGGTGCGGTCGAACGACAGCCCGAAGAACGTCGGCTTGGGAATGCTGCTGATACCGTTGGGGCCACCGGTGATATCGGTGAGGTTACGCAAGAACAGGCGAATGATTTCCCCGAAGCCCAGGGTCACGATGGCCAGGTAGTCACCGCGCAGGCGCAGCACCGGGAAGCCCAGCAGGAAGCCGAACGTAGCCGCTGCCATACCGGCCAGTGGCAGGCAGATCCAGAAGCTCCAGCCCAGGTAGTGCGAGAGCAGCGCGTAGGTGTAGGCACCCACGGCGTAGAAGCCCACATAACCCAGGTCGAGCAGGCCGGCCAGGCCCACTACGATGTTCAGGCCCAGGCCCAGCAACACATAGATCAGGATCAGCGTGGCAATGTCGACCGCGCCGCGCGAGCCGAAGAACGGCCAGATCAGCGCCGCGATGATCAACCCGATGATGATGTAGCGCTGGGTGCGCGGCAGGGTCAGAAATTGGCTGACCTTGGGCGACACCAACGGGCCACGGTTGCCCTTGAACAAGGCACCGACCTGCTGCGTGAACAGTACACGCAGGAACATCAGCACCGAACACAGGGCGATGACGGTCAGGGTCACAGGCCCGGTGCCGTGCACCTCCAGGTTGATGCCGACAATGCTCAGCTTGAGGCCGAGTACCGGGAAGGCCACGGCCCATACCAGCAAGGCGCTGAAAAACGCCGATTTAAGATATCTGCTCATACTTTCTCAACCTCCGGACGGCCCAGAATGCCGGTCGGACGGAACAACAACACCAGAACCAAAAGGCCGAACGCGACGACGTCCTTGTACTGGTCACCGAAGATATCGGCGCCAAAGGCTTCGGCCACACCCAGCACCAGCCCGCCGAGCATGGCGCCCGGAATGCTGCCGATGCCGCCCAATACCGCTGCGGTAAAGGCCTTGAGGCCCACCAGGAAGCCGGCGTTGGGGTTGATCACGCCGTATTGCATGCTCAGCAACACGGCCGCCACGGCCGCCAGCGCAGCACCAATGACGAAGGTCAGGGCGATGATGTTGTTGGTGTTGATGCCCAGCAGGTTGGCCATCTTGATGTCTTCGGCGCAGGCCCGGCAGGCGCGGCCCAGACGGGAGCGAGAGATGAACAGCGTCAGGCCCAGCATGGCCACCAGGGTGACCACGAAAACCAGAATCTGCATGTACGAAATCAGCACTTCTTGTGCGCCACCCGGGCCGAAGGAGATGCTACCCGGAATCAGGTTGGGAATGGACTTGTCCTTGGAGTCCTGGGACAGCAATACGGTGTTCTGCAGGAAAATCGACATGCCGATGGCAGAAATCAGCGGGATCAAACGGTTGCTGCCACGCAAGGGACGGTAGGCAACCCGCTCGATGCTGTAGCCATAGGCACTGGTCACGATGATCGACGCCAGGAACGCAGCGGTCATCAACAGCGGCAGGGAGTGGATCCCCATCATGGCCAGCCCGGCAAGGGCGATAAAGGCCACGTAGGAACCAATCATGTACACCTCGCCATGGGCGAAGTTGATCATTCCAATGATGCCGTAAACCATTGTGTAGCCAATGGCTATCAAGGCATAGGTGCTGCCAATGGTCAGGCCATTAACCAGCTGTTGGAAAAAATGATAGATCTCAGGCATTACAGCGCTCCTAAAAACCCGATACGCATTTCACTGGTGGAGTCATTTCCGGCTCGGTGCCCTGTTCTGTGACCAGGTTGCACAAAGCGTTTGCCAGCGAACCGCTGGTGACGGTTTTAAGATTTTCAGGTGAGCCAGCGCCCGGATCGCGGGTGACATGGCCCATAAACCTCGTAAAACAAAGCCCACTGCTTGCACAGTGGGCTTGTTGACCAGTAACGCCTGGCTTACTGAGGGGAAACTTCGGTTTTTGGTTTACCGAAGTGCCATTCGTAGACCACGAACTTGAAGTCCTTCAGGTCGCCCTTGGCGTCGAAGCTCAGGTCGCCCGTAGGGGTCTTGAAGGTACCGGCATGGATGGCCTCGGCCACTTTGGCGGTGTCTTCGCTCTTGGCGGCCTTGATACCGCCGGCAATGACCTCAACCGCCGAGTAGGCCGGGAACACGAACGGACCGGTTGGGTCCTGCTTGTTCTTGGCGAACTCTTCAACGATGGCTTTGTTGGCCGGGTCGGTGTCGAAGGACTTCGGCAGGGTCACCAGCAGGCCTTCGGATGCACCTTGGGCGATTTGCGAGATGGAGTCGTTGCCGACGCCTTCCGGGCCCATGAACTTGGCGTTCAGGCCTTTTTCCTTGGCTTGGCGCAGGATCAGGCCCAGCTCAGGGTGGTAGCCGCCGTAGTAGACGAAGTCGACGTTGGCTTGCTTGAGTTTCTGGATGATCGAGGAGAAGTCTTTGTCACCGGCGTTCAGGCCTTCGAAGACGGCAACCTTGGTGCCTTTTTCTTCAAGGGTCTTCTTCACGGCGCTGGCGATACCTTCACCGTATTGCTGCTTGTCGTGAAGGACGGCGACGATTTTCGGTTTCACGTGGTCGGCGATGTAGTTGCCGGCTGCCGGGCCTTGTGCGCTGTCCAGACCAATGGTGCGGAAGATCAGCTTGTAGCCACGGGAAGTGATTTCAGGGCTGGTGGCGGCCGGGGTAATCATGATGACGCCTTCGTCTTCATAAATATCCGACGCTGGCTGAGTGGAGCTGGAGCAGAGGTGGCCGACGACGAACTTGACGCCATCATTGACCACTTTGTTGGCAACGGCCACGGCTTGCTTTGGATCGCAAGCGTCGTCGTATTCCTTGGCCTCAAGCATCTTGCCGTCTACGCCGCCCTTGGCGTTGATGTCTGCGATGGCTTGCTTGGCACCCATGAATTGCATGTCGCCGTATTGCGTCACCGGACCGGTCTTGGGGCCGGCGATGCCGATCTTGATGGTGTCGGCTGCGAACGAATGGCCGGCAACCCCAGCCAGGACCATAGCGGCAAACAGTTTGGAAATCTGCTTAGTAGCCTTATTCATAGTGCTCCACTCTTACTGTTGTATTTTTTATAGTTCTAGCGGCCTTGTGAGCTGCAGAACCGGATCAGATATCGCGGATATCCCCCCGGCATTGCCCTGGCAACTGTACCGGTACAGTGTAGAGCGCCGGTTGATCGCTTGAAAAGCTGGCAGCTGGGGGCAAAACCTGGGTGTGTCGCTTAAGTGAAAGAAAAAGACAGAATTGCGCCGGGTTGCTGATAGCTTTCAAGGCATTCCGTGGCTTTCCTGGCAGTTTCAATCGCTACTTCATTTGCTACTGGGTTTTTCTGCCTGAGCGACGGGGCTATGATTGCGCCGATTTTTTACTCAGGTGAATTCCCATGACGCAAGAACCAAGCACCCTCTATGCCAAGCTGCTCGGTGAAACCGCCGAAATTTCCTGGAAGGAGCTTGAACCGTTCTTTGCCAAGGGTGCCCTATTGTGGGTCGATGCCGGCCTGGATTTGATCGAGGCCGCCGAAGGAATGGCCGAAGACAACCGTGACAAAGTCGCCGCCTGGCTGGCTGCAGGCACCCTTGGCGAGGTGTCTGCGACGCGGGCATTGGACCTGGTGGAACGGGATCCAAGCTTATGGGCGGTAGTGGTCTCGCCGTGGATCCTGATCCAGGAAAGGGCGCGGTAATAATGGCGCGCACGAAAAAGGTGCGTATTTTTCACGCAGTGAAGTGTGTAGCCGAGTAACCGCTCAACGCGTGATGGCACCTTGCCGTAGAGAAAGGTCACAGCCGAGGGTGACGTAAGCGTCACGGGAACAGTTGAGGGCAGAAGGAATGAGTGGCGCAATTGTTTCCGGGTATGACGCGGCGTGAAGAGAAGCAACGATCACACCACCACTCCCCGTGCCCGGGTCTCAGCGAATCGGCCTGACAATAGAAGGCGAGCCGATACGCCCTGGCGCCGGGTCTTTTGGCTGCGCAGCGTCGTTGCCTTCCACGCTTGGCAGATATAACGGATTGCGCATGGCAATGCCCTGCATCACGCCGATGATGTCATCGAAAGGCACCGCCGGGCTGAGCAGGTAGCCCTGGATGTAGTCGCAGCCATGCTTGAGCAGCAGCTCGAACTGCGCCTGGGTTTCCACGCCCTCGGTGACCACCTGCAAGTGCAGGGTGTGGGCCATGCCAATAATCGCCTGGACAATTTCACTGTCTGCGGTGGACTTGGGGATGTCCTGGATAAACGAGCGGTCGATCTTCAAAGTGTTGAGCGGCAAGCGCTTGAGGTAAGCCAGCGACGAATAGCCGGTGCCGAAGTCATCGATGGCCAGCGACACACCCAGGGCGCGGATCTGCCGCAACAGCGCCAAGGTACTGCTGATGTTGCCCATCAACGCGTTTTCAGTGACTTCCAGTTCCAGGCGGTTGGTGCCTATGCCGGCGAAGCGCAGGGCGTCTTCGATTTCATCGGCCAGTTCGTCACGCGCCAGGTTCAGCGCCGAGCAATTCACGGCCATGATCAGCTCGGTGTAGCCCCGGTCAGACAACAGGCTCAGGTCGTGACAGGCCTGACGCAATACCCAGTGGTCCAGCTCGGCGATCAGTCCGTTGTTCTCGGCGATGCCGATAAAGCGGTCCGGGGCCAGTAGCCCGTGTTGGGGGTGCTGCCAGCGCACCAGGGCTTCCAGGCGTGTGACCTTGCCCAGTTTCATGTCAAAGATCGGTTGATAAAACAGCACCAGCTGGCTGCGCGTACGCAAGGCGGCGCGCAGTTCTTCTTCCAGTTGCAGCTCAAGAAAGGCACGGGTTTTAAGGTTGGAACTGAAGAAGTTCAAACAATTGCGCCCCGCATCCTTGGATTGGTACAGCGCTAGGTCGGCGGTTTTCAGCAGCTCTTCGCAGGTGTGGCCGTCCTCGGGGAACAGGCTGATACCGATACTGGTGGTCATCACCATGCGTCGGCCGGCCAGTTCGATGGGCTCTTTCATCTTCTGCATGATGCGCTGGGCCATGTGCCGGGCTTCGTCGCGGTGATGAATATTGACCAGGATGCAGAACTCATCGCCGCCAAAGCGTGCCACTACATCTTCATGGCTGCGTATCGAGCCCTTGATATGCCCGGCGAGCACTGTGAGCAACTGGTCGCCCGCGTCATGGCCCAGGCTGTCGTTGATACGCTTGAAATGGTCGATATCAAGGAAGATCACCGCCAGCATGCCTTGGCTGCGGGTTTTTTCCGCGACTTTTTCCGCAAAGATCTGATTGAAACCACGGCGGTTAAGCAGGCTGGTCAGTGCGTCGAAGTGGGCCACTTGTTGCAGCGAAGCGCGGGCCTGGTCGAGTTCGCTGAGCAGCGCGTTGACCCGACGCAGGTCACGCTCCTTGTGTTGCAACTTCTTGTCGGCCAGGGCTGCGCTGATGCTGCTGCCGATTACCAGCAAGGTGATCATGGCGACCGACAGGCCCAGTTGAATCGGGTTGTTATCCGCCGGTAACGAAAGATCCGCGCCACTGGGCACCAGCATTTGCATAGCCGCCATGCCGGTGAAGTGCATGCTCAGAATCCCGGCGCCCAGCACCAGGCTGGCGGCGTATTTGAGCAGTTGGTGAAACACGCCGGCACCGTTGCGCAGGTAACTGGACAGCAACAATGCGGCCAGGCTGGCGCCCATGGCAATCGCCACCGAGGCCAAAAACAGCCGTGTTTCGAAGTACACCTGGGCCTGGGAGCGCATGGCTGACATGCCCACGTAGTGCATCAACGCGATACCCAGCCCCATCCACACCGAAGCCACCAGGTACTGATGAAAGCGCAGGTGGGTATGACTGAGGGTCTGCATGGCAAGCAACGAGGCGATCAGGGCGATCAGCAGCGAGGCGAACGTCATGATCAGTTCGTAGTGAATGGCGATGGGGGCCTGGAAGGCCAGCATGCTGATGAAGTGGGTCGACCAGATGCCGCCTGCCAGGCAACCGGCACCCAGCCAGCGCCAATGGCGGCGGGCGGTGGGGTCTTCGACATGGCCCACACGTTCGGCCATGTCCAGGGTACCGAAACCCGCCGCGCAGGCGACCAGGTACGCCAGCAGCACCAGAAACGGGTTATGACTGCAGTTGAGCAATAAATGCCCGCTGTCTGGAAGGTCGGTAAAAAAATGCTGCCCCAGCCATTCCATAGCTTATCCCGTCACAGAGCCATGTCACTGCCAGCGGCGATGACCTATGAGGTCGAGTATAGAAGTCTCTCGAGATTTGCCATGAGTAATGGCGTTTTGATCTCAAATTATTTTGATATGCCGTCCATAGCGTTTGGTGCTAAGCGCTGATGGGCAGGTCGAGTTCGAAGTGCGGGGCCTCCAACGGGGCCAGGCCGAATGCGGCACGGGCGGCGTCGCAATCGACATTTTGCACGCCCTGGCTCCAGGACGCCTCGAACTCGCGACACACGCTGGAGCGCTGCTCATAAATTGAGCAGCTGGTGGCCTGTCCGACTTCACCTTCAAGGCTGCAGCACCGTGCCGGTTTGCGGTCGGTGCCGATCATCGCCACGCGGCTGGGGTTGATCTGCACCACCAGGTCATCGGGCACCGTGCCCCCGGACGAGGCGCACTCACCCCAAAAGAAGGACACGCGAAAGTGTGAACAGCAGGCACCGCAATTCAGACACGGACTGGCTTCGGACATGGGCGTCATCAATAAGAAAGTAGGGTGGGGGTGTTACAGGAAGGCTCGCCATTCTATCCGTGCCATGGCCGTTGGGAAGGGGGGTACGCACTTATATTTTCGTGGGACAAATCCCCGTGTTGCCGGCTGAAATCATGCCCTATCAGCTTTACGAATCATTACAGACAACCCCGCCTTACCTGACTATGTTGCAGGTACCGGGCAGGATGCATCGGGCATCACAGCTCTCATAACAATAAAAGAGACGGACCCATGCAGAACTCGACCCAAGCGGCGAATGCCTGGCGCATTCTGTTCCTGCTGTTCCTGGCCAACCTGTTCAACTTCTTCGATCGCACCATCCCCGCGATTATCATCGAGCCGATCCGCATGGAATGGCACTTGAGCGACTTTCAGCTCGGTATCATCGGCACCGCCTTTACCATCGTCTACGCCATTGCCGGGCTACCGCTCGGGCGCCTGGCCGACACCGGCTCACGCAGCAAGTTGATGGGCTGGGGCTTGTTCGCCTGGAGCGGGCTGACGGCGGTTAACGGCATGGTCGGCAGTTTCTGGACCTTCCTGCTGGTGCGCATGGGCATTGGCATCGGCGAAGCCAGCTATGCACCCGCGGCCAATTCGCTGATTGGCGACCTCTTTCCCGCCCACCGCCGTGCCCGAGCCATGGGGATTTTCATGCTTGGCCTGCCGTTGGGCCTGTTGCTGGCGTTCTTTACCATCGGTGCGATGGTCAAGGCGTTCGACAGCTGGCGCGCGCCCTTCTTTATCGCAGCGGTGCCGGGGCTGATCCTGGCGGTGTTTATGTTCTACATAAAAGAACCCAAGCGCGGCGCGGCGGAAACCGTGCAGGTCTCCCAGGCGCGCGTCGACCGCCCGATCCGCCGCGTGCTGGCCGTGCCGACCTTCCTGTGGCTGGTGCTGGCCGGGCTGTGCTTTAACTTTGCCACCTATGCGTGCAACTCATTCCTGGTGCCGATGCTGCAACGCTATTTCCTCATGCCGTTGCAGGACGCGGCCGTCGCGACGGGCGTCATTGTCGGCCTGACCGGCTTGGTGGGCCTGACGCTGGGCGGCTGGATTGCCGACAAGATTCATCAGCGGGTCGCCAATGGTCGATTGTTGTTTGCCGCCTTCAGCTTGATCATCTCCACGGGCACCACCGCCTGGGCATTGCATGCCGGGCGCGTCGAAATCGGGGTGTTTGTCGCGCTGTTCAGTGTGGGCTGGTTGTTTGCCTACAACTTCTATACCTGCGTGTATACCGCGATCCAGGACGTGGTCGAACCGCGTTTGCGCGCGACGGCGATGGCGCTGTTCTTTGCTGGGCTGTATTTGCTCGGCGGTGGCATGGGGCCGGTGGTGGTTGGGGCGCTGTCCGATCACTTTGCCCATTCGGCGATGTATGCGGCCGGGGCGCAGCAGATGACCGAGGCTTATAAAGCGGTGGGCTTGCATGACGCCATGTACCTGATTCCGGTAGCGCTGTTCTTGACCATGCTTTTTCTGTTCCAGGCCTCGCGCAGTTTTGTGCGTGATGCCAAGCGGATGAAGGAAGGGTTGAGTGCGGTTGAGGTGCCGGCAACTGCGGTAACGGCGTGAGACCGAGTGATCGTTCCCATGCTCTGCGTGGGAACGCCGCTCTGGACGCTCTGCGTCCGCTTTAAAGTCGTGACGCAGAGCGTCACATGATGCATTCCCACACAGAGCGTGGGAACGATCTCTAAAAAGGCCCGCACTAAGCGGGCCTTTTACGTTCAGCGGTTTATCAACCTGCCACCAGCACCCGAATCGCTTCCAGTCGCAGTGCCGCTTTATCGAGCATGGCCAGGCCTTGCTCGCGCTGGTTGCGCAAGGCGACCAGCTCGCTGTCACGCACGGTCGGGTTGACCGCTTGCAACGCGGTCAGGCGCGCCAGCTCTTCGTCAGTGTCTGCCGCGAGGCGACGCTTGGCTTCGGCGACACGCTCGGCGTGACGCGGGGCGATCTTCTCTTCACCGGCGTTGATGCGCGGGGTGAGTTGGTCGCGCTGCGCCTGCACGAATTTGTTCGCGCTGGCCCGTGGCACGCTTTCCAGCTGGTCATTCAAGGTCACGAACGACACGCGGCCCGACAAATCGTTGCCGTTGGCATCCAGCAGGCAGCGCAAGGCGGCCGGTGGCAGGTAGCGGCCCAGTTGCAGGGAGCGCGGGGCGACCACTTCGCTGACATACAGCAGTTCAAGCAATACGGTGCCTGGCTTGAGCGCCTTGTTCTTGATCAGCGCCACGGCGGTGTTGCCCATGGAACCGGACAGCACCAGGTCCATGCCGCCCTGCACCATCGGGTGTTCCCAGGTGATGAACTGCATGTCTTCGCGCGACAGCGCCTGGTTACGGTCGTAGGTAATGGTCACACCTTCGTCGTCGCCCAGGGGGAAGCTGGCGTCGAGCATTTTTTCGCTGGGCTTGAGGATCAGCGCGTTTTCCGAATGGTCTTCGCTGTCGATGCCGAACGCGTCGAACAGGGTTTCCATGTAGATCGGCAGGGCGAACTGGTCGTCTTGTTCGAGGATGTCCTCGACCAGGGCATCGCCTTCGCCGGCGCCGCCGGAATTGAGTTCGAGCAAACGGTCACGACCGGTGTGCAGCTCCTGCTCCAGGCGCTCGCGCTCGGCACGGGCTTCGTCGATCAGGGCTTGCCACTCGCCGTCATCGGCGGCTTCCAGCAAGGGCAGCAGGCGCGGGCCGAACTGATGCTGCAAGGCGTTGCCGGTCGGGCAGGTGTTGAGGAAGGCATTGAGCGCTTCGTGGTACCACTGGAACAGGCGTTCTTGCGGGCTGGTTTCCAGGTAAGGCACGTGCAGTTCGATCACGTGTTTCTGGCCGATCCGGTCCAGGCGCCCGATGCGCTGTTCCAGCAGGTCGGGGTGAGACGGCAGGTCGAACAGCACCAGGTGATGGGAAAACTGGAAGTTGCGGCCTTCACTGCCGATTTCCGAGCAGATCAGCACCTGGGCGCCGAACTCTTCATCGGCAAAGTAAGCGGCGGCGCGGTCACGCTCGAGGATGTTCATGCCTTCGTGGAACACCGTGGCCGGGATGCCGGAGCGCACGCGCAGGGCGTCTTCCAGGTCCATGGCGGTTTCGGCGTGGGCGCAGATCACCAAAACCTTGGTGCGCTTGAGCATTTTCAGCTGGTCGATCAGCCACTCGACCCGCGGGTCGAAGCGCCACCAGCGGTTCTCTTCCTCGACATCCGGTTGCGCCTGGAAGCTGACTTCCGGGTACAGCTCGGCGTGTTCGCCCAGGGGCAGTTCGAGGTATTCGTCCGGGTTCGGCAGCGGGTAGGCGTGCAGCTTGCGCTCAGGGAAGCCCTGCACCGCGGCACGGGTGTTGCGAAACAGCACGCGGCCGGTACCGTGGCGGTCGAGCAGTTCACGCACCAGGCGGGCACTGGCTTCGCTGTCGCCATCGTTGACGGCGGTGAGCAGGGCTTCACCTTCGTCACCAAGGAAGCCTTGGATGGTCTTGTGCGCGGCCGGTGACAGGCGGCCCTTGTCCAGCAGCTCCTGCACGGCTTCGGCCACCGGGCGATAGTTTTCGCTCTCGGCGCGGAAGGCTTGCAGATCGTGGAAGCGGTTCGGGTCCAGCAGGCGCAGGCGCGCAAAATGGCTGTCCTGGCCCAGTTGTTCCGGGGTGGCGGTCAGCAGCAGCACGCCTGGAATTACTTCGGCCAGTTGTTCGACCAGCGAGTATTCGGCGCTGGCCTTGTCTTCGTGCCATACCAGGTGGTGGGCTTCGTCGACCACCAGCAAGTCCCAGCCAGCGGCGAACAGCGCGTCCTGGGCCTTCTCGTCGTCCACCAGCCATTCCAGCGCAACGAGTGCAAGCTGGGTGTCTTCGAACGGGTTGGTGGCATCGCTTTCGATAAAGCGCTCTTCATCGAACAGCGCAACCTGCAGGTTGAAGCGGCGGCGCATTTCCACCAGCCATTGGTGCTGCAGGTTTTCCGGAACCAGGATCAGTACGCGGCTGGCACGGCCCGAAAGCAGTTGGCGATGGATCACCAGGCCCGCTTCGATGGTCTTGCCCAGGCCCACTTCGTCCGCCAGCAACACCCGTGGCGCGATACGGTCCGCGACTTCGCGGGCGATGTGCAGTTGGTGGGCAATCGGTTGGGCGCGTACGCCACCCAGGCCCCACAGCGAGGACTGCAACTGGCGGCTGGTGTGTTCCAGGGTGTGGTAGCGCAGCGAGAACCACGCCAGCGGGTCAATCTGCCCGGCGAACAGACGGTCACTGGCCAGGCGGAACTGGATAAAGTTGGACAGTTGGGTTTCCGGCAGGGTGACCTGCTCGTTCTGCCCATTGAGGCCGTGGTAGACCAGCAGGCCATCGACGTCGTCGACTTCCTGTACGGTCATTTTCCAGCCTTCGAAATGGGTGATGGTGTCACCCGGCGAAAACCTCACGCGAGTGAGGGGCGCATTCCGTAGCGCATACTGGCGAGTGTCGCCAGTGGCCGGATAGAGCACGGTCAACAAGCGGCCGTCCTGTGCCAGAACGGTGCCTAACCCCAGCTCTGCTTCGCTGTCACTAATCCAGCGTTGCCCCGGTTGATACTGCTGCGCCATGCTGCCTGACTCCCGCCGTGAAAAAGCCGACTATGTTAACGGAACACGGCCCGGCGCCCAAGAACTCTGACAAAAACTACGCTGTTTGTACGGGCCGGCGGAAATTGAATCGACGGATGGCGGGCACTTGAGAGTGTCGACTGAGTCACAGCTTGGCACGCGGGTGCTCAAGTCGCCCTGCCACCCGCCGACAGCCTGTTGATCAGGAGAATAATTATCATGCTGCCACCCATGCTGCCCGTCAGTGTTGTGCCGGTCACGTCGCAACTCGACCCGGCACGCCAGAAGCCGGATATTCCGCCGGTGGTGCCCGTTCAACCGGGCTCCAACGAGAGCACGATCGACCTGAAAAAAGGCGATGCCGAGCAATCGACCTTTCTGCTGCGCGAAGAGCAGCGTCGCCAGCAGGAGCAGCAGAAACGCCGGCGCGAAGCCGACGACGACGCGGAGCAGCATTTGCCGATTCCCGGCGACTTGCTCAACGCTGACAACACCGTGCCCGTGGCGCCGCTGATCGAAGACGCGCCGCGCCAGGGCCTGTGGGTGGATATCGAGGTCTAACCGTTCAGTTCGCGCAGGGCCTTCACCAGCAGCTCAATATCGTCATCGGTGTTGAGCGGGCTGACGGAGATGCGCGCAACGCTGCTCAACCCACGTGCTTGCATGTCCAGCGGGGTGTAGGCCACGCCATTGGCGCCGATGTTGATGCGCTTTAACCCCAGGCGTTGTTTGAGTTCAAAACTATCCCAGCCGGCCAGGTTGAACGCGATCAAGCCTGAATGCGTGCTGCCCAAGTCGTGCAAGCTGATCCCCGGTATCTGACGCAGTGCTTCGCGGATTCGCGCGCTGGTCTGCAAGACTCTTTGCCATACCCGCTCAATCCCCAGTTGATTGATCTCGTGCAACGCATTGCCCAGGCCGGCCAGCAGGGCGAAAGAGACTTCGCTGGTTTCAAAGCGCCGGGCGTCGTTGCGCAGGTCGAAGCCTTCGGCGGTCCAGGGCGCTGAAAACACGTCGCGTTGGGCCGGGTTCAGATGCGGCAGAAAATCCGGCCTGATATACAGCAGCGCGGTACCGCGAGGCCCGCGCAGGTGTTTGCGGCCGGCAGACTTGAGCACATCGCACTGCAACGCTTGCACATCCACCGGCAGTTGGCCGACGGCTTGGCCCGCGTCGATGAAGTAGGGGATGGCATGCCGCCTGGCCACATCGCCGATGGCCTGGGCCGGGTTGATCAAGCCACCGTTGGCCGGCAGCCAGGTGAGGTCGATCAGCTTCACCTTGGCATCCAGCATCGCCTCCAACGCCACCGGGCAGGCCGCGCCGCTGGCATCGCACGGGATGACCTCCACCCGCGCCCCGGCTTGAATGGCCAGTTCCATGCTCGCCAGGTTACCGCCCCATTCGTGGCGCCCCACCAGAATTCGATCACCCGGCTGCCAGGGCCCCAGCGCCTGGAAGGCCAGGCTCCAGGCCGTCGAGCCACTGCTGGCGAAGGCAATCGCTGAGGCGGGCGCATTGAGCAACTGCCCAGCGGCGCGGCGGGCCTTCTCCACTAAGATGGCACCCTGTTCTCCGGCCTCCATCGGGCCGTCGCGGGCTTCGCGTTGCAGCTGTTCGATGATGGCGTCGAGCGTCGCCTGGCTGGGCAAGGAGGCTCCAGCATGATTGAAGTGCACGAGGCCGGACTGGCAACCGGGCGTGGCTTCTCGCAAGTGCTGGATTTGCAGCGGGCTCATGGCTGCAGCTCGAAAGTGGCGTCCACTTCCACGGCGACACCAGCCGGCAGGCTGCAAACCCCTACGGCGGTGCGCACGTGCCGGCCCTTGTCGCCGAGGGCGTTGACCAGCAGGTTCGAAGCGCCATTGGCGACCAGGCTTTGGCGCTGGAAGTCGGCGCTGCTGGCAATGAACACGCCCAGGCGCAGGATGCGCACCACCCGCGACAGGTCATCGTCCAGCGCATCGCTTAATTGCCCCAGCAGGCCCAGCGCTGCCAATTCCGCTGCTTGGGCGCCATCTTCATCGCTGAGAGAATCGCCCAGCCGGCCAATGTAGGCGGGTTTGCCATCGATCATGGGAATTTGTCCCGAGATGAACAGCTGGTGTTGGCTGATCACATGATTGATGTAGTTGGCTGCGGGTTGGCTGTGCGTAGGCAGTGTCAGGCCGAGGGCGTGTACGCGCTGGCGGATGGAGTCAGTCATGGTGAAATCCTCTGGTGTCAGAAGGTTCCAGCATGTTGGTGGTGGCGAGGGGCGACAAACGGATAGATCTCAACCGACGTATCTAAAAAACTCACGCGTCGGCGCACGCTTGCTTCAACCACTGACTGAAGCATTCAGCCGCCTCACTGAGCGGACCCTGAGGGGCGATCAGCCAATAGCCGATGTCGCTGTGATAGGGCGGCCTGTCAAAGGCCTCCACCAGGCTGCCGTCGTGGAGCCTGCGTTCAATCAGGCGATGGCGGCCCATGGCGATACCCTGGCCGGCCACGCTCGCTTCGACCACGATGTTGTAGTCATGCAACATCACGCGGGGGTGATGATCGAGGTTGATCTGGTAATGGGCGGACCAATCGGTCCACTCGAAAGGGCGGTGCGAGGTCGCCATCAACAACGGGCCTGTGGCGACCTGCCTGGCCTTGAACGCCGGGCTGCATACCGGTGACAGGGTTTCGGTCATCAGGCGTGTGGCGAGCACGTCGGGCCAGTCGCCCTTGCCGTAGCGGATGGCCAAGTCAACTTCGGCCGTGGCGACGTTGGCCAATTGAATCGCGGGCAGCAATTCCACCTGGATATGCGGGTGGCGCTGTAGAAACTCGGCCAGGCGCGGCGCCAGCCACAGCGTGGCAAAGGACGCCAGCAAGCCGATACGCAACACACTGGCGCACGGCGCTTCCCGCTGGCTGCGTGTTGCAGCGGCGATGGCGTCCAGGGCAGGGCGTATTTGCGTGTAGTAATCTTGCCCGGCCAGCGTCAGGTCAATCGCACGGGTTCGCCGGATAAACAGCGGCTTGCCCAAGTGGTGTTCGAGCTTATGTACCTGGTGGCTCAGCGCACTTTGGGTCACCGACAACTCGTCAGCCGCCTTGATAAAACTCAAGTGCCGTGCCACGGCCTCGAAGGCGCGCAAGGCCAGCAGCGGTGGAAGGTCGTTGTGCAAGGCCACCTGGATGCACCTCCTGGGCAGGGTAGAAAGTGCCGATTTTGGTCGATGGCCTGCATTTTGTCGCCCGCTTAATTGCCGTCGGGCGGGGCAGGCCGCATTATTGAGGCATTCTCGCCACGACGTAAGCCAAGCCATGAGTGATGACGACAAGCTGATCGACCTGAACGCCGAACGTGCCAAGCGCGTTCACGACCTTAATGACAAGCGCCTGAATGAAGTGCGCCAAGCCTTTGAGCAAGCCATGCCCTTGGGCAAGCCCAAGAAGAAGTCGAAGAACAAGCCGAAAAAACGTTGAAACGTCCTGCCTCTATTGATGCAGGTCAGTTATTCCCTTTCTTTACGCCCCGTTGTGGGCGACATTGATCCTGGTCAATTTCCCACTGTGCCTTCTCTATTAACTTAGCCCTATCGCAACAGGGCAAGTGCAGGAGGCCGGTCATGTTTTTCGATAATGTGGTTTTTGCCGGAGTGCTGACTGTTAGCCTCATGGTGCTGTTTTTTGTAGGGTTTGGATTTTTTATCTGGAAAGACGCGAACAAGCGTAAAAAACCTTAAGTCTTTCCGGGTTACATGAGCACGCAAGGCATTTTGGGCGACTTCGGTCGCCCTTTTTTTTGGCAAAACGCACCGCAGTTTTTGATCGTTCCCACGCTCCGCGTGGGAACGCATCCCGTGACGCTCCGCGTCACCCGTGCGCCAGTGGGACGCGGAGCGTCCGTGGCGGCATTCCCACGCAGAGCGTGGGAACGATCATAAAAAAAGGTGCGACCCTCGCGGATCGCACCTTTTTTATTGCCGGCTGGCTATCAGTTGCCCAAAGCCTTGGACGCCAGCCAGAACAACCCGGCCGAGAGGCCTACGGTCGCTGGCAAGGTCAATACCCAGGCCATCAGGATGGTCTTGACGGTGCCACCTTGCAGGCCGCTTTTGTTCGCAACCATGGTGCCTGCCACGCCAGAAGACAGGACGTGGGTGGTGGACACTGGCAGGGCGAAGATGTTGGCGAAGCCGATCATGGTGGCCGTGGTGATTTGCGCCGACATGCCCTGGGCATAGGTCATGCCTTGCTTGCCGATCTTTTCACCGATGGTCAGCACCACGCGCTTCCAGCCCACCATGGTGCCCAGGCCCAGGGCCAGTGCGACCGCGAGGATCACCCAGAACGGGGCGTACTCGGTGGTGGCGGTCAGGTCTTTGCGCAGCTTGTCGAGGTCGGACTTCTCACGGGAGTCCAGGCCTGGCAGCTTGCCGACCTTTTTCGCGGTGTCATCCAGGCAAAGCAGGTAGCGACGTACCTCGATGCGGTGGTCGGCCGTCAGCGAGTGGTAGTCCGAGACGCCCTTGAGGGTGCCCAGCAGCGCGTTGATCGTCGGTTCGGTCTGCTGCGGGTTGCAGCGGAACTTGCCCGGCAGGTCATCCTTCACGCTTTTGCCCAGGGCCAGGAATTCACCGAGGGTCTCGTGGTTGCGCTGGTAGAACTGGTTCAGGTGCAGGGTGGCGTCGCGGGTACGTTCGATCTGGTAAGTGGTGCTGCCCAGGTCCAATACGAACTGCGCCGGCACGATACCGATGAGCACCAGCATGATCAGGCCGATGCCCTTCTGGCCATCGTTGGAGCCGTGCACGAAGCTCACCGCCATGGCCGAAATCACCAGGACGAGGCGGTTCCAGAATGGCGGGTGCTTTTTGTCGTCAAGCTTGCGGCGCTGGTCCGGGGTCTTGTGCATCTTCGACAGCGGACGCCACCACTTCAGACCGATCAGTACCAGAGCGGCGACCAGAAAGCCCGCCATCGGCGAGAATACCAGGGACGCGCCGATATCCACGGCCTTCTGCCAGTTCACACCGTCAGCCAGGGGGATGTCGTTGATCAACGCGTTGGCCAGGCCGACACCAAGGATCGAGCCGATCAGGGTGTGGGAGCTGGAGGCGGGGATACCGAAGTACCAGGTGCCCAGGTTCCAGGTGATCGCTGCTGCCAACAATGAGAAGACCATTGCCAAGCCATGGCCGGTGTTCACATTGATCAGCAACTCCACCGGCAGCAAGTGCACGATGGCGTAGGCGACACCGACACCACCGAGCAATACGCCGAGGAAATTGAACACCCCGGAGAAGAACACGGCCAGGTGTGGCGGCATGGCTTTGGTATAGATGACTGTGGCCACCGCGTTAGCGGTGTCATGAAAGCCATTGATGAACTCGAAGGCGAGGACAAAGGCCAGGGCGAGCAACAGGCTCACTAGAACCCAAGCATCCAGTCCGCTGAATAAATCGATCATGAAGGTTTTCTGACCCGGTCGTAAGGGGGCGCGATTATGCCAGAAAACATCAGTAATCGATGCATTAGCTGCTCATCGGTAACAATCTTCCTGGAAAAAAACGCGGCAGGACGCACGCATCCCAGGGTTTTCGGGGCTTTGGCAAGTCTTTGATTTATAAAGCGCAGGCCGCAGAAGGCGGGCTTTAGTCATGAAAATGCCATGCCTGAAACATTTGTATGAAATTTCGTAGGTGGCTGTAGGTTACTGACCAGTGGACGCTAAAGCGGGTGCCCTCTGCCAGTACTTCACCGGCAGAGACAGCACGACCCTTAAGGCTCGAACCGAAGCGCTTATGGCTCCTCGGTCTTGAGCTCCTGCTCGATCTTTTGGATTTCCTGGGCAAATGCCTGGTCTAGCAGGCTGGCGCGTTTACGCCATGGCTTGCGTTCCGGCTCGGGTTGCGCGGCGTAGGTGGTGACTTCCCCGCCGTAGACATCCTTGTAACGTTGCTCCTGGCGCTCAAGTTCCGCGCGCAGTTCATCTTTCGTCACAGTATTACCTAATTGAGTTGAGTTTATTGATTGCGCAGCGTCATGCCTGAAAGTCGTGCTCGGGCGATTCCAAATAGAACAATAAAACGTTCAAATGGGTAAATAGGCCTGAGGGCAGTTCTTTTAAGCGAATACTTGTGTCCGGCCCTGCATACAACCCGCAACGCCCGGTGAGCTCCACTCCCGATACATACCGGGCCGACCTCTGCACAGGTTGCATTATAGCGGCGCATTTGAATAACACTATCATCATGAAGTTAAAAAGCGTCAACGATGTGTCAGAGGTTTGTTACATGCTGGCGTCGGTATTTGTGAACACCGTCATCATCCTGGCAGTGTAAATGCCCCTGCTTTATAGATGCATCAGGCAAATCTGAAACCAGGGCCGCGAGGTGTGCGCCAGCGCCGGCCAAATTGCGATAATCGCATGGTCGTTCGATAATCGCCCAATGTTGCCGGCGCTGACTTGTGCAGGGCAACCGGCACGGCTTGTAATAGCCGCCAACCCTCCCGTGGTGATAACAAGAGAAGGCCCCTTGAAATGAACGATCAATTGCGCAACTCCTTTGCATCAGTGGCGCCGCCGATCGTGGCTTCACCGGCCAAGCGCATCCAGGCATTCACCGGTGATCCGGATTTCATGACGTCCCTGGCCCGTGGCCTGGCCGTGGTGCAGGCATTCCAGGAGCGTAAGCGTCACCTGACCATCGCCCAGATCAGCCATCGCACGGAAATTCCCCGCGCCGCCGTGCGCCGCTGCCTGCATACCTTGATCAAGCTCGGCTACGCCACCACGGATGGGCGCACCTACTCGCTGTTGCCCAAGGTACTGACCCTCGGTCATGCCTATCTGTCGTCCACACCGCTGGCTGTTTCGGCCCAGCCTTACCTGGACCGCATGAGCGAGCAACTGCATGAAGCCTGCAACATGGCCACCCTGGAAGGCGATGACATTCTTTATATCGCCCGTTCCGCCACCACCCAGCGTCTGATCTCGGTTGACCTGTCGGTGGGTGGGCGCTTGCCTGCATATTGCACGTCCATGGGCCGCATTCTGCTGGCCGCCCTCGACGACGCTTCGCTGCAGGATTATCTCGACCATGCCGACCTGCAAACCAAGACCAGCCGCACCCTGACCACGCCGCAAGCGTTATTGGAATGCCTGCAACAGGTGCGTCAGCAGGGCTGGTGCATTGTCGACCAGGAACTGGAGCAGGGCCTGCGTTCCATCGCGGTGCCGGTGTATGACGCGTCCGGCCAGGTGTTGGCCGCGCTTAATATCAGCACCCATGCCGGGCGGGTCAGCCGCAGCGAGTTGGAGCAGCGCTTTTTGCCGAGCATGCTCAGCGCCAGCCGTGAGCTGAGTGCGCAGCTGTTTGCCTAAGCTGTTCGGTGACCGCACAGATCCCGGCTGGCTCGATTGACGGTGTTTCCCTTGGCTTATTAATGTGCGGCAGCGCTCTGAGGAGCTGCCCAATAAGAATGATGACCCCAGGTCGTCAGCCCGCCATCGGTGTGGAATAAAAATAATGAATCAGCCTTCTGTCGGTACCACCCTGGACGTACAGTCCTTTATCAACACCCAGCCACTCTCGCGGTATCAGTGGCGCGTGGTGATCCTGTGTTTCCTGATTGTCTTTCTCGACGGCCTCGACACCGCCGCGATGGGCTTTATCGCGCCCGCGCTGTCCCAGGACTGGGGCATCGACCGCGCCAGCCTCGGCCCGGTGATGAGCGCCGCGTTGATCGGCATGGTGTTTGGCGCACTCGGTTCCGGCCCCCTGGCCGACCGCTTTGGCCGCAAAGTCGTGCTGGTCGGCGCGGTGTTGGTGTTTGGTGCGTTCAGCCTGGCGTCGGCCTACAGCACCACTGTCGACCAGTTGCTGGTGCTGCGCTTTCTCACCGGCCTGGGCCTGGGCGCCGGCATGCCGAATGCCACCACCTTGTTGTCTGAATACACCCCCGAGCGGCATAAATCCTTGTTGGTGACCAGCATGTTCTGTGGCTTCAACCTCGGCATGGCCGGTGGTGGGTTTATTTCGGCCAAGCTGATCCCGGCCTTCGGCTGGCACAGCCTGTTGCTGATCGGCGGCATCCTGCCGTTGATCCTGGCTGGGGTGCTGCTGGTATGGCTACCGGAATCGGCGCGTTACCTGGTGGTGCGCAATCGCGGCGCCGACAAGGTGCGCAAGACCCTGGCCCCTATCGAGCCAAACATCGTTGCCCAGGCCTCTCACTTCAGCGTACCGGAGCAAAAAACCGTCAAGGCCCGCAATGTGTTCGCGGTGATCTTCTCGGGCACCTACAGCGCTGGCACCTTGCTGTTGTGGCTCACGTACTTCATGGGCCTGGTGATCGTTTACCTGCTGACCAGTTGGCTCCCCACCTTGATGCGCGACAGTGGCGCGAGCATGGAGCAAGCCGCGTTCATCGGCGCGCTGTTCCAGTTTGGTGGGGTATTGAGCGCGGTGGGCGTGGGCTGGGCGATGGACCGGTTCAACCCGCACAAAGTGATCGGCACGTTCTATCTGCTGGCCGGGGTGTTTGCCTACGCGGTGGGGCAGAGCCTGGGCAACATCACGTTGTTGGCCACCCTGGTGCTGGTCGCCGGGATGTGCGTCAACGGTGCGCAATCGGCGATGCCGTCGCTGGCGGCGCGTTTCTACCCCACCCAAGGCCGTGCCACCGGTGTGTCGTGGATGCTCGGCATCGGCCGCTTCGGCGCGATCCTGGGAGCGTGGATGGGCGCAACCTTGCTGGGCCTGGGCTGGAACTTCGAGCAGGTGCTCACCGCATTGGTGATACCGGCGGCCTTGGCCACGGCAGCGGTAATGATTAAGGGCATGGTCAGCCATGCCGATGCGACCTGAAACCGATCACTACCCCTGTGGGAGCTGGCTTGCCTGCGATAGCGGTGCTGAATCCAGCTCCCACATTGACCCTGTTCCTTGCGATGGTTAGTTAAGCAACAATCGGTTCGATAATCGAACGCTCAGTCGATTATCGGATTGTTTGGCCTATTTCCCCGGCTTAATCTTCTAGCACTTCGGCGCCACCTCAGCGCCTTTTTCGATCAACACCGGGAGCCCAACCCCATGGCTGAAATCCTCACCCTGCGTGATGCGGTCAAGCGCTTCGTGAACGACGGCGATACCGTCGCCCTCGAAGGCTTCACCCACCTGATCCCTACGGCCGCAGGCCATGAAATCATTCGTCAGGGCAAGAAAGACCTGACGCTGGTGCGCATGACGCCTGACCTGATCTACGACCAGTTGATCGGTGCCGGCTGTGCGCGCAAGTTGAGTTCCTACTGGCCCAAGGTCAACCCGCTGATCAAGACCGTCACCTGCCCCTTCACCGGCGAAGTGCTGGCGGCGGTGCCATCGGTGCGTCCGGACATCACTGTGATTCACGCGCAGAAAGCCGATCGCAAAGGCAACGTGCTGCTCTGGGGCATTCTGGGGGTGCAAAAGGAAGCGGCGCTGGCGGCCAAGCGCTGCATCGTCACCGTCGAGGAAATCGTCGACGACCTGAATGCGCCGATGAACAGCTGCGTGCTGCCGACCTGGGCGCTGACGGCGGTGTGTCACGTACCCGGTGGTGCCCATCCTTCCTACGCGCACGGCTACAACGAGCGGGATAACCGCTTCTACCAGGCGTGGGACCCGATTGCCCGCGACCGCGGGACCTTTACCGCCTGGATCGACGAATACATCCACGGCACTGCCGACTTCAGTGAATTCCAGGCCAAGCTGGCCGCCGCGCAGGAGGCTAAGTAATGGCTTATTCCACCAATGAAATGATGACCGTCGCCGCCGCACGCCGCCTCAAGAACGGCTCGGTGTGCTTCGTCGGCATCGGCCTGCCATCCAAGGCGGCCAACCTGGCGCGCCTGACGTCCTCGCCGGATGTGGTGCTGATCTACGAGTCCGGCCCGATTGGGGCCAAGCCCAGCGTGTTGCCGCTGTCCATCGGCGATGGCGAGCTGGCGGAGACCGCCGACACCGTGGTGCCCACCGGTGAGATCTTTCGCTACTGGCTGCAGGGCGGGCGCATTGATGTCGGTTTTCTCGGCGCGGCCCAGGTCGACCGTTTCGGCAATATCAACACCACCGTGGTCGGTGATTATCACCAGCCCAAAGTGCGTTTGCCGGGTGCCGGTGGCGCGCCGGAAATCGCCGGTTCGGCCAAGAGCGTGTTGATCATCCTTAAGCAATCGTCCCGTTCGTTTGTGGACAAACTGGACTTCATCACCTCCGTCGGTCACGGCGAAGGTGGCGACTCACGCAAGCGTCTGGGCCTGCCCGGCGCCGGCCCGGTGGGCATCATTACCGACCTGTGCATCATGGAGCCGGAGGAGGGCAGCCATGAGTTCGTGGTCACTGCACTGCATCCCGGCGTGAGCCGCGAGCAAGTGGTCGCCGCCACCGGCTGGGCGATTCGCTTTGCCGACCAGGTGAGCACCACCGCTGAACCCACCGAGACCGAACTGACCGCCCTGCGTGACCTCGAAGCACGCACCGCCGCCGCCCATGGCCAAGCACCGGGAGAAGCCTGATGCGCGAGGTATTTATCTGCGATGCCATTCGCACGCCGATTGGCCGTTTCGGTGGTGGCCTGTCCACGGTGCGCGCCGATGACCTGGCGGCGCTGCCGATCAAGGCGTTGATCGAGCGTAACCCGTCGGTGGACTGGAGCGCCGTAGACGAAGTCTTCCTCGGCTGCGCCAACCAGGCAGGTGAAGACAACCGCAATGTGGCACGCATGGCGCTGTTACTGGCGGGGCTGCCGGAAAGTATTCCCGGCGTGACCCTCAACCGCCTCTGTGCCTCGGGCATGGATGCCATCGGCACCGCCTTTCGTGCGATTGCCAGCGGTGAAATGGAGTTGGCGATTGCCGGTGGCGTCGAATCGATGTCCCGCGCTCCGTTTGTGATGGGCAAGGCCGACGCGGCGTTCTCGCGCAACATGAAGTTGGAAGACACCACCATTGGCTGGCGCTTTATCAACCCGCTGATGAAGGCCCAGTACGGTGTGGATGCCATGCCGCAGACCGCCGATAACGTGGCCGATGACTATCAGGTTTCCCGCGCCGACCAGGACGCTTTCGCCCTGCGCAGCCAGCAACGCACCGCCGCTGCCCAGGCCGCCGGGTTCTTTGCCGAGGAAATCGTTCCGGTGCGGGTCGCCCATAAAAAAGGCGAAACCCTGGTGGAACACGATGAACACCCACGGGACACCACGTTGGAAGCCCTGGCCAAGCTCAAGCCAGTCAACGGCGCGGACAAGACCGTCACTGCCGGCAATGCCTCGGGCGTCAACGACGGCGCCGCCGCGCTGATCCTCGCCAGCGCCGAGGCCGTCAAGCAACACGGCCTCACCGCCCGCGCCCGTGTGCTGGGCATGGCCAGTGCCGGTGTCGCCCCGCGGGTGATGGGCATCGGCCCGGTGCCGGCGGTGCGCAAACTGGTGGAGCGCCTGGGGTTGGCGGTCACCGACTTTGATGTGATCGAACTCAACGAAGCCTTCGCCAGCCAAGGCCTGGCGGTGCTGCGCGAGCTGGGTATCGCTGACGATGCGCCCCAGGTCAACCCCAACGGCGGCGCCATTGCCCTCGGTCACCCCTTGGGGATGAGTGGTGCGCGGTTGGTGATGACGGCCCTGCACCAATTGGAAAAAACCGGCGGCCGCAAAGGCCTGGCGACCATGTGCGTGGGCGTCGGCCAAGGCCTGGCCCTGGCGATTGAACGCGTCTGATAACTAAAAGAGGATTGCTCCATGAGTGACAAGCCCGGTTACCGGCGCCCGCAAGCGGGCACTCAACCTGATTACCTGCACCCGGCCTACCAGTCGACGAACCTGCGTTCGCCTTCACAGCCTTTGGTGTTCCTGCCCCATTCCTTGTCGGAAATCACGGGCCCGACCATCGGCGCCGAACGTATCAATGAGAAGGACAACGACCTGACAGCCCAGCATGAGGGCGAGCCGCAAGGCGAGCGCATCATCATTCATGGCCGTGTGCTGGACGAAAACGGCCTGCCAGCCTGCCGGACATCTGGCAGGCCAATGCCGCCGGCCGCTACAACCACAAGCGCGACCTGCACGATGCACCCCTGGACCCGAATTTCACCGGCACCGGGCGCACCGTCACCGACGCCGACGGCTGGTACCAGTTCCAAACCATCAAGCCAGGCGCCTACCCGTGGGGCAACCACCACAACGCCTGGCGCCCGGCGCATATCCACTTTTCGCTGTTCGGCCCCAGCGTGCTGACGCGCCTGGTGACGCAAATGTATTTCCCGGGCGACCCGTTGCTGGAATACGACCCGATCTACAACTGCGTGCCGGACACCAGCGCCAAGCAACGCTTGATCGCCAGTTTCGACCTGGAAAAAACCATTCCTTCCTATGCCCTCGGCTACCGCTGGGACATCGTCCTGCGCGGCCGCGACGCCACGCCGATGGAGAAATGAGATGACACTCAACGCGACCACGTCCCACACCGTCGGGCCGTATTACCACATTGGCCTGACCTGGCTGAACCGTGAAGACCTGACCGTCACTGCCACCCTCGGCGAACGCGTGGCAATCAGCGGCCAAGTGGTGGACGGCAACGGTGATGTCGTCAACGACGCCATGCTGGAAGTCTGGCAGGCCAATGCCGCCGGCAAATATGCTCACCCCGAAGACGAGCAGGACAAAGCGCTCGACCCGAACTTCGAAGGCTTTGGCCGCGTGCCGGTGGATGCCGAAGGGCGTTTCCGCTTTACCACCGTCAAGCCGGGCAGTGTGCCGGGGCTCAAGGGCACCACCCAGGCGCCGCATTTGGTGGTGCTGGTGTTTGCCCGTGGGTTGGTGAAGCACTTGCTGACGCGGATTTATTTTGACGGTGAGGCCTTGAACGGCGATGACCCGTTGCTGGCGTGTGTGCCGGCAGAGCGTCGTGGCACCTTGATTGCCCAGGCGGATGCGGCAGGGGTTTATCAGTGGAATGTGATTTTGCAGGGCACAGATAAGGAAACGGTGTTCTTCGACTATTGAGTTGGCTGTAACGATCGTTCCCACGCTCTGCGTGGTAATGCATCCCGTGACGCTGCGCGTCACCCGCGAACGGCAGGACGCGGAGCGTCCCATGCGGCATTCCCACGCAGAGCGTGGGAACGATCATCCAGGCTCCACCTATCCAAAAGTCTGCTTGCGGAACAGGGTTGTTGCAAAGTATGTCTAGGCTATAACCGTTCCCACTGAGTAAAAAAACATGACAACAAAAACCAGCCACTACACCGGAGAAGAACGCAGCAAAAGGATCTTTGCGATTGTCGGTGCGTCCTCCGGCAACCTGGTCGAATGGTTCGACTTCTACGTCTATGCCTTCTGCGCGATTTATTTTGCTCCGGCGTTTTTCCCCTCGGACGACCCCACGGTGCAGTTGCTCAACACCGCCGGGGTGTTTGCCGCCGGGTTCCTGATGCGACCGATCGGTGGCTGGTTGTTTGGCCGGGTGGCCGACAAGCACGGGCGCAAGAACTCGATGATGATCTCGGTGCTGATGATGTGCGGCGGCTCCCTGGTCATCGCCTTTCTGCCGACCTACAACGCCATCGGTGCCTGGGCGCCAGCGTTGCTGTTGGTGGCGCGGCTGTTCCAGGGCTTGTCGGTGGGCGGCGAATACGGCACCACGGCCACTTACATGAGTGAAGTCGCGCTCAAGGGCCAGCGTGGCTTCTTTGCTTCGTTCCAGTACGTGACCCTGATCGGCGGCCAGTTGCTGGCGGTGCTGGTGGTGGTGATCCTGCAACAGATCCTCACCGAAGAAGAACTGCGCGCCTGGGGCTGGCGCATCCCGTTTGTGATCGGCGCTATAGCCGCCGTGATCTCCCTGCTGCTGCGTCGCACCCTGAAAGAAACCACCAGCAAGGAAATGCGTGAAGACAAGGACGCCGGCAGTATCGTCGCGCTGTTTCGCGACCACGGCAAAGCCTTCATTACGGTGCTGGGCTACACTGCCGGCGGCTCGCTGATTTTCTATACCTTCACCACCTACATGCAGAAGTACCTGGTGAATACCGTGGGCATGCACGCCAAGACGTCGAGCTACATCATGACCGGCGCGCTGTTTCTGTACATGTGCATGCAGCCGTTGTTCGGCATGTTGGCCGACAAGATTGGCCGGCGTAATTCCATGCTCTGGTTTGCCGGCCTTGGCACGCTGTTTACCGTGCCGATCCTGCTGACCTTGAAAACCGTGACCAGCCCGTTTTTGGCGTTTGTGCTGATCACCCTGGCCTTGGCGATTGTCAGCTTCTACACCTCCATCAGCGGCCTGGTCAAAGCGGAGATGTTCCCGCCCCAGGTGCGTGCATTGGGCGTGGGCCTGGCGTATGCGGTGGCTAACGCGGTGTTTGGCGGTTCGGCAGAAGTGGTTGCGCTGAGCCTCAAATCCATCGGCATGGAAAACACCTTTTATTGGTACGTCACCGCGATGATGGCGGTGGCCTTCCTGTTCAGCTTGCGCCTGCCGAAACAGGCGGCGTACCTGCATCACGATCTGTAAGGGATGAGTTATGACGCTGCGCACGAGCAATCAACTGTTCGACGCTTATTTCACCGCTGACAGCATGGCCGAAGTGTTCTGTGACCAGGGGCGTTTGCAGGGCATGCTGGATTTCGAGGCCGCACTGGCCCGGGCGCAGGCCCGGGTCGGGTTGATTCCCCAGGCCGCTGTCGCACCGATTGCCCAGGCGTGCCTGGCGTCGCTGTATGACGTGGACGCCCTTGGCAGCGCGATTGCCACGGCGGGCAACTCTGCGATTCCATTGGTGAAGGCGTTGGGCAAGTTGATCGCCAGTGAGGACGCCGACGCCGAGCGTTATGTACACCTGGGCGCAACCAGCCAGGATGTGATGGACACCGGCCTGGTGCTGCAACTGCGCCGTGGGGTGGAATTGATCGAGGCCGACCTGGCTCGCCTGGGGGAGGTGTTGGCCGCCCAGGCTCAGCGTTACGCCACCGTGCCGTTGGCCGGGCGCACCTGGTTGCAGCAGGCGACGCCGGTCACCCTGGGAATGAAAATCGCCGGTTGGCTGGGCGCGGTGACGCGCAGTCGCCAGCGCCTGGCCGAATTGAAACCGCGCCTGCTGGTGCTGCAATTTGGCGGCGCCTCGGGCACCTTGGCAGCGCTGGGCGAACACGCCATGCCCGTGGCCGAAGCCTTGGCCGCCGAGTTGCAACTGGGTTTGCCGGAACAACCCTGGCACACCCAGCGTGACCGCCTGGTGGAGTTTGCCAGCCTGCTTGGCCTGATCGCCGGTAGCCTCGGCAAGTTGGGCCGCGATATCAGCCTGTTGATGCAGACCGAAGCGGCCGAGGTGTTCGAGCCTTCGGCGCCGGGCAAGGGCGGTTCGTCCACCATGCCGCACAAGCGTAACCCGGTGGGCGCCGCAGTGCTGATCAGCGCGGCCACCCGCGTACCAGGCCTGGTGGCAACGATGTTCAGCGCCATGCCTCAAGAGCACGAACGCAGCCTGGGCTTGTGGCACGCCGAATGGGAAACCTTGCCAGAGATTTGCCGCTTGGTGTCCGGTGCCTTGCACCAGGCAATTCTGGTCAGTGAAGGGCTGGAGGTGAATGCCGAACGTATGGCACACAACCTCGACCTGACTCAGGGCCTGGTACTGGCCGAAGCGGTGAGTATCGTGCTCGCCCAACGCTTGGGCCGCGACACTGCGCACCATCTGCTGGAGCAGTGCTGCAAACGTGCGGTCGCCGAGCAGCGCCATTTGCGCGCGGTACTGGCGGATGAGCCGCACGTCACCGCCGAGCTGTCGGCGGCTGAATTGGACCGCCTGCTCGACCCGGCCCATTACCTGGGCCAGGCGTCTACCTGGGTCACGCGTGCGGTGACCGAACATTTTGCTTTGACTGCCTGAGGAGACCGCTGTGGCTTTTGTACAACTCGCCGAGGGCGAACTGCATTACCAACTCGAGGGGCCCGCCGACGCACCGGTACTGGTGCTGTCCAATTCCCTGGGTACCGACCTGCATATGTGGGATATCCAGATTCCGGCCTTTACCGAGCATTTTCGTGTGCTGCGTTTCGACACCCGTGGCCACGGCCAATCCCTGGTGACCGAGGGGCCTTACAGCATCGAGCAACTGGGGGCAGACGTGCTCGCACTGCTGGATGCGCTGGATATCCAGAAGGCGCATTTTTGCGGATTGTCTATGGGCGGCTTGATCGGCCAATGGCTGGGCATTCATGCCGGCGAGCGCCTGCAACGCCTGGTGGTGTGTAATACCGCGGCCAAGATCGGCACGCCCGAGGTGTGGAACCCGCGTATCGAAATGGTCCTGCGTGATGGCGCCGCCGCGATGGTGGCGCTGCGCGATGCGTCCATTGCGCGCTGGTTCACCGCAGATTTCGCCGCTGCCAACCCGCACCAGGCCAAGCAGATCACCGATATGCTCGCAGCCACTTCGCCCGAGGGGTATGCCGCCAACTGCGGCGCCGTGCGCGATGCGGATTTTCGTGAGCAATTGTCCTCGATCAAGGTGCCGACCCTGGTGATTGCCGGCACCGAAGACGCGGTAACGCCGCCAGCCGGCGGCCACTTTATCCAGAGCCATGTGCAGGGCGCCGAGTACGCCGAGTTCTATGCAGCGCACTTGTCCAACGTTCAGGCCGGTGCTGCGTTCAGCGACCGGGTGATCGAATTTCTGCTGGCCCGCTGAGGAGCTATTTGTGGACGAGAAACAACGTTACGCCGAGGGCCTGCAGGTGCGCCGCGAAGTACTGGGCAATGCCCATGTCGACCGCAGCCTCAATGCCCTGACCGAGTTCAACAGCGAGTTCCAGGAAATGATCACCCGCCACGCCTGGGGTGACATCTGGACCCGTCCCGGCCTGCCTCGGCATACCCGCAGCCTGATCACCATCGCGATGCTGATCGGCATGAACCGCAGTGAAGAACTGAAGCTGCACCTGCGTGCCGCCGCCAGCAATGGCGTAACCCGCGCCGAGATCAAGGAAGTGCTGATGCAGAGTGCGATCTACTGCGGGATCCCGGCAGCGAATGCGACGTTTCACCTGGCGGAGTCGGTGTGGGATGAGTTGGGTGTGGAGTCTCGCCAACAAGACTGAATGTGAAAGGCGATCACCTGTGGGAGCTGGCTTGCCTGCGATTGCAGCGACGAGGTCTGACTGGGGACCGTGTTGTCTGCATCGCAGGCAAGCCAGCTCCCACAGGGGATCGTCACAGGTTTAAGGTATTAGTGGGAATCAGCATCCCACAGCCAATTCCACACCCCAGGCAGGTGCACCGGCTCGTTCACAGCCTTGACCGTCCGGGCCAGCGCTGCGCGTTCCAGCGCGGCGTGGTCGGTATAGAACGGCTCGGCCGCGGTCTTCAAACCGTTGACCCGTGCGCTGTCCATCAGAATCTGCAAGTACTCCTGCATATGCCGCGCGGTGTAGCGGTTGATGTCATGAAAGGTCACCACTACCGGGATCACACCCTCCACTGTCGGTAGTTCACCTAAGGCGATGCGTTCGCGTACCACCGACAGTTGCCGATACAGGTTGGCCCGCCGACGCGGGCTGGCGTTGAAGCCCCAGATCTTGCCGTCATTGGCGCTCAAATCCGTCAACAGTACCTGCATGCCGTGGCGTTGGTAGGCGGCGAAGGTGCGCTTGTCGTAGTTCCAGAATGGCGGGCGTACCAGCACGGGGGGCGCGCCCGTGATGGCGGCAATGTCTGCGGCGCCTTCGGTAAGGGTGTGTTCCAGGGTGGCGTCGTTCAGCCAGCGATGATTGGTGTGAAACGCGGTGGCCGTGTGGAAGGCCAGGACATGGCCAGCGGCGAATTCTCGTTCCATGGTCTTGCGGCCTCGGGAACTGCCGCCTGCGCGAGCGGCTTCGGTCTGCAGGAAGAACACCGCCTTGATCCCCGGCAGCACCGGGTTGTTGGCCAGGTCCGCCACTACCGAACGGCTCGGATTGTTGTAGCCCGAGGCGCTTGGGCCATCGTCGAAGGTCAGCAAAAAGCGGATCGGCGCCTGGGCCAGCAGGCGTTGTTCGGTCTGTGGTGTCAGGGCGATGGGTGCGCTGATACAGCCCCCCAGGCTCAAGACCAGGGCAAACAAAGCGATTGCTGTAGCGAAGGATTTCATGCCGTGCAGGGCCCGAGTAAAGGCCGCTGCTGGGGGGATCAGCAGCGGCAGGCGCGCACCATACAGTAAGTGCTATGCCGGTTTACAGCAGACTGATCGGATAGCTGACGATCAACCGGTTCTCATCGAACTCGTTGTTGCTGTAGTCCCTGCGCATACTCGAATTGCGCCAGCGCACGTTGAGGTTTTTCAGCGTGCCGCTTTGCACCGTATAGCCTACTTCGGTCTCGCGGCCCCACTCCTTGCCGTCGGTGATGGTGCCGGTGTGCACGTTGCTGCCGCTGATATAGCGGTTCATCAGGGTCAGGCCTGGTACACCGAGGGCGGCGAAGTTGTAGTCGTGGCGAACCTGCCAGGATTTTTCCTGTGCGTTGTCATAGCTGGAGTTGTAGCTGTCGTTGGCCAGGGTGCCGCCGCTGGTGCCGTTGACGCGCATCCAGGCACTGTCGCCGGTGAGTTTTTGCAGGCCGACGTAGAAGGTGTTGCCACCGTACCTGGCCGAGAACAAACCGGACCAGGTTTTGTTGTCCAGGTCGCCGGCGCGGGCGCTGCCGTCGTCCTTACCGTAAAAGAAGCCCAGGTTGGCGCCCAGGGTCCAGTCGCCCACAGGCTGGCTGTGGATCAGATTGACGAACTGCTGGCTGTAGATGTCCTTGAGCTGGGCATTCCACACGCCGACTTGGGTGCGTTTGTCGTTGAACGCGTATTCGGCGCCCTGGAAGTTGAAACGGTCGGAGGTGAAGGCGGTTTTGCCGAACATCGACATGTCGCTCATGCTGCCGTCGTCCCGCGGGCTATTGGCGCGGAATTGGCCGCCATAGAGGGTCAGGCCGTCGATTTCCTTCGAGGTGATCTGCCCGCCACGCAGGGTCTGTGGCAGGGAGCGGCCATCGTCGGAACGCAGGATCGGCAGCACCGGCATCCATTCGCCCACCTTCAGCTCGGTCTTGGAAAAGCGCGCCTTGAATGCCACGCCCAGCCGGCCAAACTCATCGGCTGGCCGGCCGTCATGGTCCAGCGGCAGCAACTGCGTGCCGCCTGTGCCACGCCCGCCATCGAGCTTGAGCGAGTACAAGCCCAGCACATCCACACCAAAACCGACTGTGCCTTGGGTGAACCCGGACTTGGCGTCGAGAATGAAACTTTGCGTCCACTCCTGCGCGCCACCCTGAGCCTTGGTCGGGTTGGTGTAGTTGCGGTTGAAGAAGAAATTACGCAGGTTGAGGTTGGCGCTGGCGTCTTCGAGAAAGCCGTGATCCTGGGCGAGAACGGGCAGGGCAGAACTGGCGACAGCAGCCGCCAGCAACAGCTGGCGCGGTTGGAAAGTGCTCATGGTGTGAACCTGTTGTTATTGGGTTTATGCAGGTGGCGGCCATGGTGCGCGGCGGTGCGGGGGCGATGAAAGTAGGGGAAGGTGGGTTGTGGGCGATGATCGAACGCAAGTTGTAAGGGCAACAATGCAGGCATAAAAAAACCGCTTCCGGTGAGGGAAGCGGTTTTCACACCCGCGCTATCAGAACAACTTCAACGGCGGTGCTTGTTCTTTCAACGGCTCGTTCTTCGCAGTCTGCTCGTTCCAGCCACCGCCGAGGGCCTTGTACAGGTTGACCTCGCTGGTGAGCTGCGCCAGGCGGTCGGTGATCAGCGATTGCTGGGCACTGAACAGTTGGCGCTGGGCGTCGAGGAAGGTCAGGTTGCTGTCGACACCAATGCGGTAGCGACGCTCGGCCAGGCGGTAGTAATCCTGGTTAGCCTCGACGAAGCCGCGCTGGGCATCCAGTTGCTGCTTGTAGGTCGCACGCGCGGCCAGGCCGTCGGAGACTTCCTGGAAGCCGGTCTGGATGGCCTTCTCGTAGTTGGCCACGTTGATCTCTTTCTGGATCTTCGAGTAGTCCAGGCTTGCGCGCAGGCTACCGGCGTTGAAGATCGGGATGTTGATCTGCGGGGCAAACGCCCAGGTTCCCGAACCGCCTTTGAACAGGCCACCCAGGGTAGGGCTGGCAGTACCGGCGCTGGCGGTCAGGCTGATGCTCGGGAAGAACGCCGCACGGGCCGCGCCGATGTTGGCGTTGGCGGCCTTGAGGTTGTACTCGGCCTGCACAATATCGGGACGACGTTGCAGCAGGTCCGATGGCAACCCGGCGGGCACTTCGCTGAGCAGGTCATCGGACAGCGGCTTGCTGGCGATATTCGCCGGCAGGCCGGTGCCCAGCAGCAGGGTCAGGCTGTTTTCGTCCTGGGCCACCTGGCGGGTGTAACGCGCCAGTTGCACACGGGCGTTTTCCACCGAGGTGCGTGCCTGGCTGAGGTCGAGGGCCGAGGCCACGCCGACTTCATTGCTGCGCGAGGTGAGCTTGTAGCTTTGCTCGAACGCGGCCAGGGTGTCCTGGGTCAGCTTGAGCAGCTCCTTGTCGGCCTGCCAGGTCAGGTAGGCATTCGCCACGCTGGCCACCAGGCTGATTTGGGTGCTGCGACGTGCTTCTTCAGTGGCGAAGTACTTCTGCAGCGCTTCTTCACTGAGGCTGCGCACGCGACCGAACAGGTCCAGCTCATAAGAGCTGATCCCAAGGCCCGCCGAGTACTGGCTGGCGATGGTCGATTCGCCGGTCTGCGACAGCTTGGCCGGGGTGCGCGAACGGCTGCCGTTACCGGTGGCCGACACGGCCGGGAACAGGTCGGCACGCTGGATTTGATATTGCGCCGCATAGGCGTCGATGTTCAGCGCCGCGACACGCAGGTCACGGTTGTTCACCAACGCGGTCTGGATCAGCTGTTGCAGGGCAGGGTCATGGAAAAACTGCTTCCAGCCTTGCTCGGCAGCGGCCTGGCTCGGCGCCTGGGCCGACGAATACGCCGGCCCCTGCGGGAACTGCGCGGCCACCGGCGCTTCGGGGCGCTGATAGTCAGGTATCAGCGAGCAGCCACTGAGCACGAATGCGGTGACGGCTAGGGAAAGTAGCGACTTGCTCATTGGCCAGCCTCTTTAGGAGTTTCAGTAGTGTCTTTCTTTTTGCGTTCGCCAGCGGCGGACACGGTTGCGTAGAACAGCGGCACCCAGAAGATCGCCAGCACAGTGGCCGTGATCATACCGCCGATAACGCCGGTACCGATTGCGTGCTGGCTGCCTGAGCCGGCGCCGGTGGAGATTGCCAGCGGTAGTACGCCGAGCATGAACGCCAACGAGGTCATGATGATCGGGCGCAGACGCATACGGGACGCTTCGATAGCCGCCTCGACGATGCCTTTGCCTTGCTCGTGCAGTTCCTTGGCGAATTCCACGATGAGGATGGCGTTTTTCGCCGCCAGGCCCACCGTCACCAACAGGCCCACCTGGAAGAACACGTCGTTGGACAAGCCGCGCATGCTGGTGGCGATCAGTGCACCGATCACACCCAGTGGCACAACCAGAATCACCGCAATCGGAATCGACCAGCTTTCGTACAGTGCTGCCAGGCACAGGAACACGACCAAAAGCGACAGTGCGTACAGGGCTGGCGCCTGGGAACCGGAAAGGCGTTCTTCGTACGACAGGCCTGTCCAGGCATAACCGACACCGGCCGGCAGTTCTTTGGCAATGCGTTCGACTTCGGCCATCGCATCACCGGTACTGTAGCCCGGTGCCGGGGTACCGAGGATTTCCATCGCCGCTACACCGTTGTATCGCGAAAGTTTGGGCGAACCGTAGATCCACTGGCCCGACGAGATAGCCGACAGCGGCACCATTTTCCCGTCGTTGCTGCGCACGTACCATTTGTCCAGATCTTCAGGCGACATGCGGCTGGCGGCGTCACCTTGTACATACACCTTCTTCACGCGACCACGGTCGATGAAGTCGTTGATGTAGCTACCACCCAAGGCAATGGCCAGGGTCTGCTGGATATCGGCGAGGCTGATGCCTTGGGCACTGGCCTTCTCGTCGTCAACGGTCAGCTCGTACTGCGGCTCATCGTTCACGCCGTTAGGGCGTACGCCGGCCAGCACCTTGCTTTGTGCCGCAGCGCCCAGGAACTGGTTACGTGCAGCCATCAGCTTGTCGTGGCCGACGCCACCCTGGTCTTGCAGGAACACGTCAAAACCGGTGGCGTTACCCAGCTCCAGCACCGAAGGCGGCACGATGGCAAATACCATGGCGTCCTTGAAGGCCCCGAAGAAGTAACCCTGGGCACGCTTAGCCACTTCGAACACCGACTGGCTCGAATCCCGCTCGTCCCACGGCTTGAGCATCACGAACGCAAGACCCGAGCTCTGGCCACGGCCAGCAAAGTTGAAGCCGTTCACGGTAAACACCGATTTCACTGCCTTGCCTTCGCCTGGCTCGCCTTCCTTGTCGTTCAGCAGGAAGGCGCGCATGTCGTCGACGACTTTTTGCGTGCGCTCAGCCGAAGCGCCGACCGGTGTCTGCACCTGGGCGAAGATCACACCCTGGTCTTCCTCAGGCAGGAACGCGCTTGGAATACGGGTGAACATCCAGATCATGCCGGCCAGGATCAGCGCGTACACCAGGAATGCCGGGATCTTGTGCTTGATCATGCCGCCCACGCCGCGCTCGTACTTGAGTACGCCACGGTCGAAGGTGCGGTTGAACCAGCCGAAGAAGCCGCGCTTGGGCTGGCCGTGTTTTTCCGGATCAATCGGCTTGAGCATGGTGGCGCACAACGCCGGGGTGAAGATCAGGGCAACCAGCACCGACAACGCCATCGCCGAAACGATGGTGATGGAGAACTGCCGGTAGATCACACCGGTAGAACCACCGAAGAACGCCATCGGCAGCAGTACCGCCGACAGTACCAGGGCAATACCCACCAGGGCGCCCTGGATCTGGCCCATGGACTTGATCGTTGCTTCCTTGGGCGACAGGTGCTCCTCAGCCATTACCCGTTCGACGTTTTCCACCACGACGATGGCATCGTCCACCAGCAAGCCGATGGCCAGGATCATGCCGAACATGGTCAAGGTGTTGATGGTGAAGCCGCACGCCGCCAGGATCCCGAAGGTACCCAGCAATACCACCGGTACGGTCATGGTGGTGATGATGGTGGCACGGAAGTTCTGCAGGAACAGGAACATCACCAGGAACACCAACACAATCGCTTCGACCAGGGTGTGAACCACACCGGAGATCGACTCGGTCACGACCGGCGTGGTGTCATAAGGCACCACCGCCTTCATGCCAGGCGGGAAGAACGGCTCCAGGGACTTGACTGTTTCGCGGATGGCCTTGCCAGTGTCCAGGGCGTTGGCACCGGCCGCCAGCTTGATCGCCATACCCGAAGCCGGCTTGCCGTTGAACTGTGCACTGATGCTGTAGTTCTGGCCGCCCAGTTCGATGCGCGCGACGTCACCCAGGCGAACCTGGGAGCCGTCGGTGTTCACCTTCATCAGGATCTTGGCGAATTCCTCGGTGCTTTGCAGGCGCGTCTTGCCGATGATCGTGGCGTTCAGCTGGGTGCCGGGCAGGGCAGGCAGGCCGCCCAGTTGGCCGGTGGCCACCTGCACGTTCTGGGCCTTGATGGCATTGCTGACGTCCACGGGCGTGAGCTGGTAGTTGTTCAGTTTGGCCGGGTCGAGCCAGATACGCATGGCGTACTGCGAACCGAACACCTGGAAGTCACCCACCCCCGCGGTACGGGAGATCGGGTCCTGGATGTTGGACACGATGTAGTTGGAGAGGTCGTCCTTGGTCATGCTGCCGTCTTCCGACACCAGACCGATCACCATCAGGAAGTTCTTCACCGACTTGGTCACACGGATACCCTGTTGCTGCACTTCTTGCGGCAGCAGTGGGGTGGCCAGGTTCAGCTTGTTCTGTACCTGGACCTGGGCGATATCCGGGTTGGTACCCTGGTTGAACGTCACGGTGATGGTCATGCTGCCGTCGGAGTTACTGTCCGAGGAGACATAACGCAGGTTGTCGATACCGTTGAGCTGTTGCTCGATGACCTGCACCACGGTGTCCTGCACGGTTTGTGCGGACGCACCTGGGTAGGTCACCTGGATATCAATGGCCGTTGGCGCAATGGCCGGGTATTGGTTGATGGGCAACTTCAGGATCGAGAGTGCCCCGACCAGCATGATCACCAGGGCAATTACCCAGGCGAAAATGGGACGGTCGATAAAAAATTTCGACATGGATTACTCCCCTTGACCAGCAGCGGCAGCAGGCGCTGCGGCAGTACCGGCGGGTTTAGCGTTGGAGGCTTCCGTGACCTTCACCTCGGCGCCTGGCTTGACGTACTGCAAGCCTTCGGTGATGACGCGATCACCGGCATTGAGGCCTTTTTCCACCAGCCAGTAGGCACCGGCGGTACGGTTGGCAACCAGTTCACGTTGCTCGACCTTGTTGTCCTTGTTCACGATCAGCGCCGTCGGAATGCCGCGCAGGTCACGGGTCACGCCTTGTTGCGGAGCCAGGATGGCCTTGCTGTTCACACCGGCCAGCAACTGGGCGTGGACGAACATGCCCGGCAGCAGCACGTGGTCAGGGTTGGGGAACACGGCGCGCAGGGTCACGGAACCGGTGGTCTGGTCGACCGACACTTCGGAGAACTCGAGCTTGCCGTCCTGGGCGTAGGCCGTGCCGTCTTCCAGGGTCAGCTTGACCTTGGCAGCGTTGTCGCCGGCTTTTTCCAGTTGGCCACTGGCCAGGTCGCGACGCAGCTTGAGCATTTCAGCTGAAGATTGCGTGACGTCGACGTAGATCGGGTCCAGTTGCTGGATCACCGCCATGGCGTCGGCCTGGCCATTGCTGACCAGTGCGCCTTCGGTGACCGAAGAACGGCCAATACGCCCGGAGATCGGCGCGTACACCTTGGTGTAGCGCACGTTGATCTGGGCGGTTTGAACGTTTGCCTCGGCAGTCATGCGGTTGGCAACGGCGGTGTCGTATTCCTGACGGCTGACGGCCTGCTCCTCGACCAATTGCTTGTAGCGATCGGTGATGGATTTGGTCTGGGTCAGGCTCGCCTGTGCGCTTTTGAGCGTGGCTTCATACACCGACGGGTCGATCTGGTAGAGCTGTTGCCCTTCCTTCACGTCGGCGCCTTCCTTGAACAGGCGCTTGAGAATGATGCCGTTGACCTGCGGCCGGACTTCCGCAATGCGGAAGGCCGTGGTGCGGCCTGGCAGCTCGGTGGTCAGGGTATAGGCTTGCGGTTGAATGGTGACCACGCCGACCTGAGGGGTTTGAGCGGGCGGTGCCGCTTCTTCCTTTTTACATCCGCTGAGCAGCGATGCCAGGGCGACGGCAGTGACCAGAGCGGTAACAGCTGGCTTAAGTTGCATGAAGATCCTCGGGTCAGGCGCGCAGAGTGCGCACAAGAAGTGTGGAAGGGTAAAAAACAAGCCGTGAGTGGATAAGTAGCTTGCTACGCAATATACTTACGTTCATGGTTGTTTGTAAACTCTTGACAGGCTTCGCGCAATGCTGACAAAGCACCGCTGCAAGCCTCGATTCTAGTACGTTCGGCGCCCATGACGGCGTCGTCCCACAATTATTCAGATGATGGTCAAGTACCATCCACAGTGTCCTGATTGAGGTTTTACTGCCATGGTTCGTCGCACCAAAGAGGAAGCTCAGGAAACGCGCAGCCAGATTCTCCAAGCCGCCGAGCAAGCCTTTTATGAGCGTGGCGTGGCGCGCACCACCCTGGCGGACATCGCCGCGCTGGCAGGGGTGACGCGCGGGGCTATCTATTGGCATTTCAGCAATAAGTCCGATTTGCTCCAGGCCCTGCTCGACACGCTGCACGAACCGCTGGACGAACTGGCCCGGGCGAGTGAAAGCGAGGATGAAGCCGACCCGCTCGGCTGTATGCGCAAGCTGCTGATTCATCTCTACCATGAAGTGGCCCTGGACCCGAAAACCCGGCGCATCAACGAGATTCTGTTTCATAAGTGCGAGTTCACCGATGAAATGTGCGACATGCGCCGCCAACGCCAGACCCACAGCCTGGAATGCAACCTGCGTATCAGCCTGACGTTGCGTAACGCGGTCAATCGCGGGCAACTGCCTGAAAATCTCGACACCACCCGTGGGGCTGTCTGCATACATGCCTTCATCCACGGTTTGATCGGCCAGTGGCTGCTGGTCCCCGATAGCTTTGAACTGCACCAGGACGCCGAGCGCTGGGCTGACATAGGGCTGGACATGCTGCGCCTGAGCCCCAGCCTGCGCAATTGAAACAAAATGCGTAATTGCAACCCGTTGTGTCAACAGTAAAGCCTAAGGACGGTCAATCGTCCTTCTGCCTGATTTGTGGGGTGACTTTATATACGGCATGGCGGGCGGTTGATAGGTAGCCGGCTAAGTATTTTGTAGCGATATTGTTGCCGTTCTGTGAAGCGATGTTTCCAGGGGGCACAAATGTGGGAGGGAGACTTGCCCCTGACACTGTAGGAGCGAGCTTGCTCGCGAAAAACTAACAGGCGCCGCGTTCGTTCAGGAAGCGCGCGTTATTGTTGACGTTTTTCGCGAGCAAGCTCGCTCCTACAGTATTGGGTTTGCGGGTTACGTTAGATCGGCAGCGTCGGGTAGTCGATATAACCCACCGGGCCTTTGCCATAGAAGGTCTCCGGATGCGGCTCGTTCAACGGCGCATCAGCCTTCAGTCGCGCCGGCAGGTCCGGGTTGGCGATGAAAGGAATACCGAAGGCCACTGCATCCGCCTTGCCCGCCGCCAGCCAGGCATTGGCGCTGTCTTTGGTGAAACGTTCGTTGGCGATGTACGCGCCGCCGAAGGCTTTTTTCAGCTGCGGGCCAAGGCTGTCTGCGCCTTCTTTTTCACGGGAGCAGATAAAGGCGATACCGCGCTTGCCCAGTTCGCTGGCGACGTAGGTGAAGGTCTCGGCGAGGTTGTCGTCGCCCATGTCATGCGCGTCAGCACGCGGTGCCAGGTGCACGCCCACGCGGCCGGCGCCCCAGACTTCGATGGCGGCGTCGGTGACTTCCAGCAACAGGCGCGCACGGTTTTCCAAAGAGCCGCCGTACTGGTCGGTGCGCTGGTTGGTGCTGCTTTGCAGGAACTGGTCGAGCAGGTAGCCGTTGGCGCCGTGGATTTCCACGCCGTCGAAGCCTGCGGCTTTGGCGTTCTCGGCGCCGGTGCGGTAAGCGTCGACGATGTCGGCGATTTCAGCGGTTTCCAGGGCGCGCGGGGTCGGGTAGTCGGCCAATGGGCGAACCAGGCTGACGTGGCCTTTAGCCTGAACCGCACTCGGGGCCACCGGAGTTTCGCCGTTCAGGTAGGACTCGTGGGAAATCCGGCCGACGTGCCACAACTGCAGAAAGATCTTGCCGCCCGCGCCATGCACGGCCTTGGTGATGTTGGCCCAGCCGCGCACCTGATCGTTGGACCAGATGCCGGGGGTGTCCGGGTAGCCCACGCCCATGGGCGTCACGGAAGTGGCTTCGCTGAGGATCAGCCCGGCGGAGGCGCGTTGCACGTAGTACTCGGCCATCAGTGCGTTGGGTACGCGGCCGGCATCCGCGCGGCAGCGGGTCAGCGGCGCCATGATGATGCGGTTCGACAGTTGCAGGTCGCCCAGTGTGATCGGATCGAAAATAGTCGTCATGGGAAAAACACCTTCTCTTTCAAGTTGATCAGTGGGTCGCGGGGGCCAGGTCGGCATTGGCGCCCTGACGGAAAGTGATCAGGGTCACCAGCAGCGCGAGGATGGCCAGCGCCGCGGCGGCCAGTGGCACGCGGGTCAGGCCGAAACCGTGGGCAATCACGCTGCCACCGACCCAGGCGCCGAGGGCGTTGCCAATGTTGAAGGCCCCGATGTTCAGGGTGGACACCAGGTTCGGCGCGGCCTTGCCGAAGGTCACCACGTTGATTTGCAGCGCCGGCACGGCGGCGAACGAAGCGGTGGCCCACAGGAACAGGGTGATTTCAGTCGGTATCACCGCAACGCTGGTCCAGCTCAGCACCGTGCAAACCACCGCCATGCTGATGAACACGCCGATCAAGGTGGCCGCCAGGCGCTTGTCCGCCAGTTTGCCGCCGATGATGTTGCCCACGGTGAGGCCCAGGCCGATTAGCAGCAGTGTCCAGGTCACGCCTTTGGGCGACACGCCAGTGACATCGCCCAGCAGCGGCGCGACGTAGGTAAAGAGGGTAAACATGGACGCGGCAAACAGCGCAGTCATGCTCAGTGACAACCAGATACCGGCGCCCTTGAGGGCGGCCAGTTCGGCACGCATGTCGAGTTTTTCTTCGTCACGCTTGGCGGGCAGGAAGCGAATAAGGCCGATCAAGGCGATCACGCCAATCACGGTCACGGCCCAGAAGGTCGAGCGCCAGCCGGCTTCCTGGCCCAGCGCCGTACCCAGGGGCACGCCCAGCACGTTGGCCAGGGTCAACCCGGTGAACATCAGCGCCACCGCCGACGCACGTTTGTTGGCCGGCACCAGGTTGGCCGCCACCACCGAACCAATTCCGAAGAAGGCTCCGTGGCACAACGCCGTGACCACACGGGCAAACATCAGCACGTTGTAGTCGCTTGCCAGGGCGCAGAGCAGGTTGCCGATAATGAAAATACCCATCAACGCTACCAGCGCCGCCTTGCGTGGCAGCCTGGCGGTGGCCAGTGCCATGAACGGTGCGCCGATGGCCACGCCCAGGGCGTAACCGGTGACCAGCCAGCCGGCGCCGGGAATTGACACACCCAGGTCTGCCGCCACATCGGGCAGCAAGCCCATGATGACGAACTCGGTGGTGCCGATGGCGAAGGCGCTCAGGGCCAGTATGAGTAGCGAGAGGGGCATGTACGTGTCCTTGGTGATTACGGTGCGCTGAGTTCGGTAATGAGCGCAGTCAGAAAGGCTTGGATCACTTCCTCATTGCGCTTGAAAAAGTGCCACTGTCCAGCCTTCTGGCTGCTGATCAGACCCGCCCGTTGCAAGGTGGCCAGGTGGGCCGACACCGTCGACTGGGACAAGCCGCAGCGCTGGTCGATCTGCCCGGCGCAGATGCCGTATTCGTGGTTGTGCAATTGCTCGGGGAACTGCACTTTCGGGTCTTTGAGCCAGGTGAGGATGTCTCGTCGTACTGGGTGCGCCAGGGCTTTTATTATTTCGTCGAGGTCGATGGACATGGCAGGGTGCTCGGTGTCGTAAAGCGTTATATCGCGATAAGGCGAACTTTAGATCGTAATATCCCGATATACCAATATGATTTTGATCTGAGGCCAGGTCGAATCGGTATATCGGGTTATAACGATATGTTGGTGGCAGTGGTAGACTGCGCGGCATGAATTATCTCGCACATCTGCACCTGGGCGGCCAACTTCCTGCGCAATTGCTGGGTAGCCTTTATGGTGACTTCGTCAAAGGCCGCCTGCAGGGCCAGTTCAGCCCGCAAATCGAAGCGGCGATCCAGTTGCATCGTTCCATCGACCGCTTTACCGATAGCCATCCGCTGGTGGGCGAGGCCTTGTCGCGCTTCAGTCTGACCCGCCGGCGCTATGCCGGGATCGTCCTCGATGTGTTTTTTGACCATTGCCTGGCGCGGGATTGGGCGCTGTATGCCGACCAGCCTCTGGAGCGTTTCACGTCCCAGGTGTATCAGGTGTTGGCGGCTGAACCCGCGTTGCCGGGGCGGCTGGCGCAGATTGCGCCGTATATGGCCGCGGATGATTGGTTGGGCTCGTACCGCGAGTTTGCGGTGATGGACCAGGTGCTGCGCGGGATTTCGCGGCGGCTGACGCAGCCTGAGGAGTTAGGATATGCGATGCAGGAGTTGCGGGTTTTATATGAGCCCCTGAGTGAGGACTTTCGACTGTTCTACCCAGAGTTGCAGAAATTTGCGCAATCTCAACTGACTACATGAGAGCTGAATGTGGGAGCTGGCTTGCCGGCTCCCACATTTGGATTGTGTTCACATTGCTTCAGGCTGCGAATGCAGGTCGAGCAGCCACTTGCTCTGCTTCCGGCACTGGCCCAAACAACGCCTTCTGCACCGCTTGCTGCGCCTGATACGCCAACGCCGCACGTTCCTGCCCAGTGCAGGCAATCGGCTTGAGCACATGAATCTCTACATCGCCCTGGTCATTGGAAAACAAGCGCATCAGGTGCGAGAGCAAATCATCATCGCCAATAAAGGGCGCCAGCGGGTCGACCTGGCCGTCGCGCAGATACCGAATCGCCACCGGCTGCAGCGACACATCCGCATCGATCGCGCTGGCCAGCAAGCGCCCGTGGAACGTGCGCAGGCCGCGACCGTCGGTGGTGGTGCCTTCGGGGAACATCAGCAAGGGGTGCTGTTGTTCCAGATGACGGGTCATCTGCTTGCGAATCAGTTGGCTGTCACCTGAACCGCGACGAATAAACAGGCTGCCAGCCTTGGCCGCCAGCCAGCCCGCCACCGGCCAGGTACGTACTTCGGCCTTGGACAAAAACGACATCGGCGCCACCATGCCCAGCAACGGGATATCCGTCCAGGACACATGATTGCTCACCCACAGCATCGGCGTTTGCGGCAACTCGCCATGCACCGTCACGCGAAAGGGCAGGGCGTTGGTCAGCCGTGCCATGAAGAAGCGCGACCAACGCTGGCGCCGCACCATCGAGTTAGCCACCCCCAGGCGCTCGAACAGGCCGAACACACTGGCCATGCTCAACCCCAGCCCCACCACCAACAGCACGCGGGCGATGCGCCCGTAAATGCGCAGGCGGTTCATCACATGGCCGCCTTGAAGTGGCGCGCGTAACGCGGGCACAACTCGTCGCGCTTGAGCAGGATAAACACGTCGGCTACCTGGAAGTCTTCATCCCAGCACGGCTCGCCGCAGATCTTCGCGCCCAGGCGCATGTAGGCCTTGAGCAGCGGCGGCATTTCGGCGATGACGTTGGACGGCAAGTCCAGGGCCGGCAGCGGTTTTTTCGGTTCGGCGCGCAGGTGTTCGTTGCACAGATAGCGCTCGCGCAAGCGCTGCATGATCGCGTGGGCCTGGATGCCGCCATCGTGCATCGGGATGCTTGCGCAGCCCATCAGGTAGCTGTAGCCACCCTGGTTGAGTACCTCGGCCAACTCGCCCCACAACACCGCGATGGTGCCGCCATTGCGATAGGCCGGGTCGACGCAGGTGCGGCCAATCTCCAGAATCGGGCCCTGCAAGTGCAGCAGGCCATGCAGGCTGAATTCTTCTTCGCTGTAGAACCGGCCCAGGGTGCTGGCGGCCTGGTGGTCGAGCAGACGGGTAGTAGCGACGAGTCGACCGCTGTTCAAATCCCGCACGCCGATATGGCTGCAGTGAACATCATAGTCATCCATGTCCAGACCCAGTTCCGCGCCTTTCAGCTTGGCGTTGAACTCGCCGCTGAACACGTTGAACCGCAGGGCCTGGGCTTCCTGCAATGCCTGTGCGCCTACCAGGCGTTCGGCTTGCAGACGGCGTTCATTGCCTTTGTCGCTGATGCGGGCGATCTGAGTCATAGCGAGTCTCCGGGTGCCGGCCAGGTTGCGGCCAGTCGACTTTGTTGTCCAAAGTCAGGCTATGTAGCCTCGGTGTCAGCTCCATGAAGTTACGGTGACGGTTGGATGACAGCCCCCTTGTCGCAAATCTGTCACTGGCGTGAGCTAGGCTCGCGGGCTTGAATGCCCCCTTGAGTTTGCGTCCATGGTCCGAGGCCTGTTGTGCGTTGCCCTATTGTTTGTCGCCGTGAATGCTCGCGCTGAAATCTGGCCTGAAAAGGAGTGGGCCGTGGGCACAGCCCTCACTGGTCCCGCTGTCGATGCCCTGAACGCCTACGCTTTCCCACCCCGTGACGATGCCACCCGCAACGGTATTCGCACCGACGCGTTGCTGGTCATTCGGGATGGCGAAATCATCTATGAACGCTACGCCGCACCCACCACTGCCAGCACACCGCACCTGACCTGGTCCGTCAGCAAAAGCCTGATGGCTACCGTGCTGGGCGTGGCCTATGGGCAAGGCCGCTTCAAACTCAGCGACCCTGTCGCACGTTTCTACCCGCCGATGAAGCAGCACCCTAAGGTAACCATGGCCGACTTGCTGCACTGGGCCTCCGGGTTGGATTGGCAGGAAGACTACGAATACGCCCCGTTGAAGTCTTCGGTGGTGGCGATGCTCTACACCCGTGGCCACACCGACATGGCGCAATTCACGGCGGATACCGAAGCCGCCGCCGCCCCCGGCCAGGTTTTCCGCTATTCCAGCGGCGACAGTAACCTCTTGTCCGCCGCGCTCAAGGGCATGCTCGGCCACAAGGCTTACATGAACTACCCATGGGACGCGCTGTTCCAGCCCCTGGGCATTCGCGACGCAACCTGGGAAACCGATGCGGATGAAACGTTTGTCGCGTCGTCCTATGCCTATCTCACAGCCCGCGATCTGGCACGAGTAGGGCTACTGATGGCGCGGGATGGACGCTGGGGCGAGCGGCAACTGCTGCCCAAGGACTGGGTCGCCTTCAACCGCCGGCCCTTCGACCGCTACAAAGCCGGCCAGGATGAAGCTGTGCCGGGCGGCCAGTGGTGGCTCAACACCGGCGCCCCCCAACCCTGGCCCGACGCACCGGCCGCCACCTTTGCCGCGCTGGGGCACTGGGGCCAGGCGCTGTTTGTGCTGCCCTATGAACACCTGGTGATCGTGCGTTACGGCGATGATCGGGATGGTAGTTACCGGCATAACGAACTGCTCAAACGAGTGCTGGCGGCGGTGCGCTCATGATGCGTCGTCATCCGTTCATCAGCGTTTTACTGGTGTTGTTTATCGCACTCTTGGGCTGGGTTTGGCACGAGCGCGTCAACCTGCAAGCCTTCCCTGACATCATCGCGGCGTACACCGCCAAGGAGTATTGCTCGTGCCGGTATGTGGCCAACAACCCTGCGCAGTATTGCCTGGGGTATGTGAAGCAGTACGTGCCAACCAGTGCGTTCACTGACTCGCCGGAACGCAGTGAAGTCACGGCAAGCGGTTTAGGGCGTACGCAGACGGCGCGGTGGTTGGGCGACCGTCAAGGCTGCCGCCTCAACCCCTGACACACCCAAATTCCCCTGTGGGAGCTGGCTTGCCTGCGATAGCGCCAGGTCAGTCAACATCACGGGTGCCTGTGCCGCCGTCATCGCAGGCAAGCCAGGTCCCACATTTAGATTATCTGCGTGGGTTCTCGGAAAAAGAACCGGCCCTGAGGTTCCACAGAGTGGAACCACCTTTGATTGTCCTCACGCGCACATCGCGCTTAGCTGTCGATGTGTCGCCAACAAGAACGGGACCACCCGCCTGTGAGGAGAATCACCATGCGCCCGCACCAGCACATTCTGGATTGGCTCAGTGACGTTGCCAGCGACTTGCACGCTGTGCGTCACGATATCCACGCCCACCCCGAACTCGGCTTTGAAGAGAACCGCACCTCAGCACTGGTCGCGCAGTCATTGCGGGAGTGGGGGTATGAGGTGCATACCGGCATCGGCAAGACCGGTGTGGTCGGCGTGCTGCGTAACGGCAGCAGCTCGCGCACGTTGGGGATTCGCGCCGACATGGACGCCTTGCCCATCATCGAAAATACCGGCGCGGTCTATACCAGCCAGCATGCCGGCTGCATGCACGCCTGCGGCCATGACGGCCACACCACCATGTTGCTCGGTGCCGCGCGTTACTTGGCGGCGACGCGGCAATTGGACGGCACTTTGAACCTGATTTTCCAACCCGCCGAAGAAGGCCAGGGCGGTGCCGAGGCGATGTTGGCGGACGGTTTGCTGGAGCGCTTTCCTTGCGACGGGTTGTTCGGCATGCACAATATGCCGGGTTTGCCGGCGGGGCATCTGGGCTTGAGAGTTGGCCCGATGATGGCGTCCCAGGATTTGCTTACCGTGATCCTCGAAGGTGTCGGTGGCCACGGCTCCATGCCACACCTCACTATCGATCCACTGGTGGCGGCAGCCAGCATGGTCATGGCTCTGCAAACGGTGGTGGCGCGCAATATCGATACCCAGGAAGCCGCCGTGGTCACCGTCGGCGCCTTGCAGGCCGGCCAGGCGGCCAACGTGATTCCCCAGCAAGCGTTATTGCGCCTGAGCCTGCGCGCACTCAACCCCAAGGTGCGTGAACAAATGCTGGAACGGGTCAACGCGATCATCCAGACCCAGGCCGCCAGCTTCGGCTGCACCGTGCAGGTCGAACACCGCCCGGCCTACCCGGTGCTGGTCAACCACGCCGAAGAAACCGAATTCGCCCGTCAGGTCGGCGTGGCCTTGCTCGGTGCCGACGCCGTGGACGGCAACACCCGCACGCTGATGGGCAGCGAAGACTTCGCCTGGATGCTGCAACGCTGCCCAGGCAGTTATCTGTTTATCGGCAACGGCGTGTCGCGGCCGATGGTGCACAACCCCGCCTATGACTTCAACGACGACATCCTGCTGACCGGCGCAGCCTACTGGGGCGCGCTGGCCGAGAGCTGGCTCAAGCCGGCCTGATGACCTCTTTTTTCTGCCGCTGGACCCTTTCCCTGACCGGTTGAACGGAGTGTTCCTCATGCAGACTGCAAAACCTGGTGTTTCGCGCACCCGCCAAGTGGTGGCGGCGGTGATTGGCAACGCGTTGGAATGGTATGACTTCATCGTCTACGGCTTTCTCGCCAGTATCATCGCCCGGCAGTTCTTCCCCTCGGAGGACGAATACGCCTCGCTGCTGATGGCCCTGGCCACCTTCGGCGTGGGCTTTTTCATGCGCCCGGTGGGCGGCATCCTCTTGGGCATCTACGCCGACCGCAAAGGCCGCAAGGCGGCGATGCAGTTGATTATCCGGTTGATGACCGTGTCCATCGCGCTGATCGCCTTCGCGCCGAACTATGCTGCCATCGGCATGGGCGCGCCGTTGCTGATTGTGGTGGCGCGGATGCTGCAGGGGTTTGCTACCGGCGGTGAGTACGCGAGTGCCACGGCATTTCTGGTGGAAAGTGCACCGGCCCATCGCAAGGGATTGTATGGCTCCTGGCAACTGGTGGGGCAATGCCTGGCGGTGTTCGGTGGGGCAGCGATGGTGGCGCTGGTCACGCATTTCTTTTCGCCCGAAACCCTCGACTTGTGGGGCTGGCGCCTGCCGTTTGTGCTGGGCTTGCTGATCGGCCCGGTGGGGTTGTGGATTCGTCGGCACATGGAAGACCCGGAAGAGTTCATCGAAGCGCGCAAGCAAGCCACTGGCCCGGCGCCGAGCCTCATGCAAGTGCTGCGTGAGCATCGGCGCAGTATTTTGGTGTCGATGGGGCTGGCCTGCGGCGCGACGGTGTCGTTTTATGTGGTGCTGGTGAACATGCCGACCTTCGCTCACAAGAACCTTGGCCTGCCGCTGGACCAGGTGCTGATGGTGCAGATGTTTGCGGTAGCGCTGATGACTGTGGTGATTCCGTTGTCCGGCTTGCTCTCGGATCGATGGGGACGGCGACCGGTGTTGATGGCCTTCACCTTGGCGTTCTTCGTGATGGTCTACCCGTTGTATGTGTGGGTGGCCGCCGCACCGTCTATCGAGCGCCTGCTGGTGATGCAGGTGATGTTGTGCACGGCGATTGGCGGGTTCTTCGGGCCAGCGCCGACGGCATTGGCCGAGCAGTTCCCTATCGAGGTGCGCTCGACCGGCGTGTCGGTGGCCTATAACGTGGCAGTGATGGTGTTCGGTGGTTTCGCGCCGTTGATCGTGACCTGGCTGAGCAAGGTGCTGGGCACGCCGGTGGCGCCCTCGTTCTATGTATTGTTTGCGTGCGTGCTGACGCTGCTGGGCACTTACTGCATGCGCGAGGCACCCCGGGCGAGCAAATCGCTGCCGTTTTCCAGAGAGGTGAAGCCTTGAGTATTGTTGATTGGGATGCCACTGAACTGTCGCGGGCCATTCATGGGCGGCAGGTGTCGTGCGAAGAGGTGATGCAGGCGTACCTGGCACAGATTCAGCGCTTTAACCCTGGCGTGAATGCGCTGGTGTCGTTGCGCGACAGCGAGGCCGTGCTGGCCGAGGCGAGGGCCTGCGATCGTGAGTTGGACCAGGGCCACTCCCGTGGCTGGATGCATGGCATGCCCCAGGCCATCAAGGACCTGGCGGCCACCCGGGGCTTGCGCACCACCCTGGGCTCACCGCTGTTCGCCGAGCATGTGCCGGGCGAGGACGCCATCAGCGTGGCGCGGGTGCGGGCCAGTGGCGCGATCATCATCGGCAAGACCAACGTGCCGGAGTTCGGCCTGGGTTCCCACACCTACAACACGCTGTTCGGTACCACCGGCAACGCCTATGACCCGCGCCTGGCGGCCGGCGGCAGCAGTGGCGGAGCGGCGGTGGCCCTGGCGCTACGCATGCTGCCGGTGGCCGACGGCAGCGACATGATGGGCTCGCTGCGCAACCCGGCGGCGTTCAACAACGTGTTCGGCTTGCGCCCCTCCCAAGGACGGGTGCCCCACGGGCCGATGCCGGAGTTGTTCGTGCAGCAACTGGGCACCGAAGGCCCGATGGGGCGCAGCGTGACGGATGTGGCGCGGTTGCTGAGCATCCAGGCCGGTTACGACCCCCGCACGCCGCTGTCATCCCAGGCCGATCCGGCGGTGCTGGGCCAGCCGTTGCAACGCGACTTCAACGGCGCACGCCTCGGTTGGCTGGGGGACTACAACGGTTATCTGCCGATGGACGATGGCGTGATGAGCCTGTGCGAGGCGGCGTTGGATGATTTCACCAGGTTGGGCTGTGAAGTGCACAGCTGCCAACCGGACTTTTCCATGGCGCGCCTGTGGCGGTGCTGGTTGGTACACCGCCATTGGCTGGTGCACGGCAACCTCGGCGCGGCCTATGCCAACCCGCAAAAACGCGCACTGCTCAAACCCGAAGCGCAATGGGAAGTGGAGGGCGGCCAGGGCTTGAGTGCTCAGCAGGTTTACCAGGCGTCGGTGGACCGCAGTGAGTGGTACCGCGCCTTGGGCAAGCTGTTCGAACGTTACGATTTCCTGCTGTTGCCCACCGCCCAGGTGTTCCCTTTCGATGCACAACAGCCTTGGCCACGCCTCGTCGGCAGGCGTGAAATGGACACTTATCACCGTTGGATGGAGGTGGTGATCGGCCCGACCCTCGCCGGTTTGCCGAGCATGAGCATTCCGGTGGGCTTCAACCCCCAGGGCTTGCCCATGGGCCTGCAAATCATTGGCCCGGCCCAGGCCGACAGGGCCGTGCTGCAATTGGCCTACGCCCATGAACAACTGACCCAATGGGTACAACGCCGGCCACCGGCGTGCCTTGCAACGACCCGTTGAGCGCTGACCGGGCCTGTATCTTGCTGTGAAAAAAGATCATCCACCGGCAACAGGGAGATCGAACATGGAGACAGGCACCGTACGCTCGGTTGAACGCGCACTGGCAATTGTCGAGTTGCTGGGCGAGCACCAGGCCCTGGGGCTGGAAGAGTTGCACTACCTCACGCGCCTGCCCAAGGCCACGGTGTCGCGCATGTTGCTAACCTTGCAGGAACAGGGTTGGGTCTATCGGGGCCTGAGTGATCGACGTTACCGCCTGCGTGCCCGGCGCTTGTTCGGCGATACCCAGCAACGCTTCAAGCGCCAGGTGGTGGAGAGCGCCGCCCCCTGGTTATTGGAGCTCAGCGAGCGCACCGGGCTGGTGGTGGATTTGTCGTGCTTCGATGGTGAGCGCCTGGAGGTCATGGAGAGTGCAATTCCCAGCGTGTTGCGCAAGCTGTACCCGAATAACTGCCAGATCGTCGGCCAGTATGCCAGCCTGTTCCATTCCGCGATGGGCAAAGCCTGCTTGACGCAATTGCCGGCCGAAGAAGTACATCGCCTGGCAGGCCGTAATCATGTGGCGGCAGACGAGCACTATCGCGCATGCGAGCAAACCCAGCACCAGGGCTTTGGCCAGCGTACCGAGGGCTATTGGGAATATCCTGTGCGTTTGCCGTTCCTGATCCGGGCGGTGGCGCTGCCGGTGCGCGCCAATGGCCGCCTGGTGGGGAGCATGGCGCTGCATTGGCCAATGCATCAGGCGCCGGTGGAGCGAGTGTTGAATTTGCATATGGGCAGCCTTGAACAGGCGGTGTGCGAAGTGCAGCGAACGCTGGATTAAAAACACCGCAAAACCCTGTGGGAGCTGGCTTGCCTGCGATGGCGGTGTGCCAGGCGAGAAATGGTTCACTGATACACCGCCATCGCAGGCAAGCCAGCTCCCACATTTGAATTTGCGCCGGTTGTGAGATTGCGCTTAAGGTTCGCCCAGGTTTTTTGCCCCATGAGTTTTTATGTTCAATGTCAAACCTCTGGTCTTCGCGCTGCTGACCTGTGCTGCCGTGCCCGCCCACGCCGACTGGTACCTGGATAACGAATCCTCACGCCTGTCCTTCGTCACCACTAAAAACACCGAAGTGGCTGAAGTCCAGCGCTTCCTGGTATTGCATGGCAAGGTCGACGCCAAAGGTGCGGCTCGGCTGGAAGTGGAGCTGGACTCAATCAACAGCGGCATCCCGCTGCGCGACGAGCGCATGCGTAAAGAGCTGTTCGAGATCAAGACCTTCCCCGAAGCGCAGATCAGCGCGCAAATCAATCTGCAGCCCATCAATGACCTGGCATCCGGCGCGCAGTTGGAATTGCGCCTGCCGTTGAGCGTCACGCTGCACGGCAAGACCCAGACCTACAGCGCCGAACTGCTGGCCACGCGCCTGGATGAGCGGCGTTTCCAGGTGGTAACCCTGGAGCCCGTGGTGCTGCATGCCGAAGATTTCGACCTGGCGCCCGGTGTGGCTACCTTGCGCAAGGCGGCGGGGCTCAAGTCGATCAGTTTGTCGGTGCCGGTGGGTGCGGTGCTGATTTTCACGGCGCGCTGACATGAGCGGCGCGGTGTTCCCGTGGCGCAGCGCCAATCAGTTCGAATTGCTGATCGACGGGCCGAATTTCTTCCCGCAGATGCTGGTGGGCATCGCCCGGGCTGAGCAGCAGGTTGACCTTGAGTTGTATCTGGTCGAAGCCGGGGGCTGCGCCGAGGCCATGGTGCAGGCACTGGTGCTGGCCGCTGAACGCGGCGTGCAGGTGCGTTGCCTGTTCGACGATTACGGCAGCCTGGCGTTTACCCTTGGGCTGCGCAAGCGCTTGACCGACGCCGGCGTGACGCTGCGCTTTTACAACCGCCTGAATTGGCGGCGCTGGATGCGCAACCTGTATCGCGACCATCGCAAGCTGCTGCTGATCGACCAGCGCATTGCGGTGGTCGGCGGCACCGGTGTTACCGACGAGTTCTGGACGCCGGGGCAAGACACCGCCGACTGGCATGAAGTGATGGTGCAGATCAGCGGCCCGCTGGTGCTGGACTGGCAGGCCCTGTTCGATCGGCAATGGCACGCTAACGCCGCGCGCCGTGAATGGAAACCGGCGACCCATTTTGGTTTGCCCCGCTTACCCAAGGTGCCCGCCACCGGGCCGGGGCTGGGTCGCGTGGCGTATGCCGATGCGCGTCAGCACCGTGACATTCTGCAATCGTTGATTCGCGCCTTGAACAGCAGCAAATCGCGTATCTGGCTGGCGACCCCATACTTCCTGCCCACCTGGAGCGTGCGCCGCGCCTTGCGCCGGGCGGCAGGGCGCGGTGTGGACGTGCGTCTGTTGCTCACCGGCCCGCGCACCGATCACCCGTCGGTGCGTTACGCCGGGCACCGTTATTACCCGCGTCTGCTGCGTTCAGGGGTGCAGATCTTCGAATACCAGCCGTGCTTCCTGCACCTGAAGATGGTGCTGGTGGACGATTGGGTGAGCATTGGCTCGTGCAATTTCGACCACTGGAATTTGCGTTTTAACCTGGAAGCCAATCTTGAAGCGCTGGACCCGGGATTGACGGCGGCGGTGGTGGGCAGTTTCGAAGCGGACTTTGCCCAGAGCCAGGCGGTGAGTCTGGAGGCATGGAAGGCGCGGCCATTGTGGCGGCGGGTAAAGCAGCGGGTGTGGGGCTGGATTGATCGGTTGGTGGTCAACCTGCTGGATCGGCGCGGCTAGTCGGGCCACCTCAAGTCCAATGTGGGAGCTGGCTTGCCTGCGATAGCGGTGGTGAATATTCCACCGCTATCGCAGGCAAGCCAGCTCCCACCCAGACCGTGTTGACAGCTTCAGATCAGAGCAGTTCGAAGGTTTGCTGCTGCACATCCTGGGAATCCAACCCGATCTGTACATTGAACTCACCCGGTTCGGCTGCGTACTTGAGCTGGGTGTTATAGAACTTCAGGTCGTCCTCGGTGAGGGTGAAGTGCAGCGTGCGCGCTTCGCCAGCCTTGAGCATGACCTTCTGGAAATGCTTGAGCTCCTTGATCGGGCGGATCATCGAACCGGCCACGTCCTGGATATACAACTGCACAACCGTTTCGCCATCGACCTTGCCGGTGTTCTTCAGGGTGACGCTGGCGTCGAGCTTGCCGGTCTTGTTCAGCGTGGTGGACGACAGTGCCATGTCCGACAGGCTGAACGTGGTGTAGCTCAGGCCATAGCCAAACGGAAACAGGGGACCGGTGGTGTCATCGAAGTACTGTGAGGTGTAGTTGCCCGGCTTGCCTGGGGTGAATGGCCGGCCCACGGTCAGGTGGTTGTAGTAAGTCGGAATCTGCCCCACCGAACGAGGGAAGGTGATCGGCAGTTTGCCCGACGGGTTGTAGTCGCCGAACAGCACGTCGGCAATGGCGTTGCCGCCTTCGGTACCTGCGAACCAGGTTTCCAGGATCGCATCGGCCTGTTGGTTCTCTTCAAGAATCGACAGCGGACGGCCGTTCATCAACACCAGCACCAGCGGTTTGCCGGTGGCTTTGAGGGCCTTGATCAAGTCGCGCTGGCTTTGCGGGATGTTCAGGTCGGTACGGCTCGACGATTCGTGGGACATGCCACGGGACTCGCCCACCGCCGCGACGATGACGTCGGCGTTGTTCGCCGCCTTCACCGCTTCATCAATCAGCACCTGGGCAGGGCGCGGGTCATCCACCACTTCCGGAGCATCGAAGTTGAGGAAGTTGAGGTAGTCGAGCACCGCTTTGTCGCTGGTGATGTTGGCGCCACGGGCATAGATCACTTTGCCTTTTTCGCCGATCACGGCGTTCATGCCGTCGAGCAGGGTCACCGACTGCGCAGGCCGGCCGGCAGCAGCCCAACTGCCCATCATGTCGATGGGTGCCTTGGCCAGCGGGCCGACCAGGGCAATGGTCGCGGATTTTTTCAGCGGCAGGGTGTCGTTGTGGTTCTTGAGCAACACCAGGCTGCGGCGCGCAATGTCGCGGGCCTCGGTGCGGTGCAGGCGGCTGTCGGCGTAGGTGTCGACCGGGTCATCCTCGGCCTTGCCGATGCGTAGGTATGGGTCCTTGAACAGGCCCATGTCGTACTTGGCACCGAGCACTTCGCGCACGGCGTTGTCGATGTCGCTCTGCTGGATCTCGCCGGACTTGAGCAGCCCCGGCAATTCCTTGCCGTACAGCGAGTCATTCATGCTCATGTCGATGCCGGCCTTGATCGCCAGCTTGGCGGCTTCACGCCCGTCTTTAGCCACGCCGTGCTTGATCAGCTCGAAGATCGCGCCGTGGTCGCTGACGGTCAGGCCCTTGAAGCCCCAGTCCTTGCGCAGCAGGTCGTTCATCAGCCAGGTGTTGGCCGTGGCGGGCACGCCGTTGATCGAGTTGAGCGCCACCATCACGCCGCCGGAGCCAGCCTTGATCGCTGCGTGGTAGGGCGGCAGATAGTCCTGGTACATCTTGACCGGGCTCATGTCGACCACATTGTAGTCGCGCCCGCCTTCCACCGCGCCATAGAGGGCAAAGTGCTTGACGCTGGCCATGAGGCTGTCGGCATTTGCGGGGCTGGTGCCCTGGAACGCCTTGACCATGACTTCGGCAATGCGTGACACCAGGTAGGTGTCTTCACCGAAACCTTCTGAAGTGCGGCCCCAGCGCGGGTCGCGGGAGATATCGACCATCGGCGCAAACGTGATGTCGAGGCTGTCGGCGGCGGCTTCCTGGGCGGCGATGCGCCCGGAGCGGCCAATGGCGTCCATGTCCCAACTGGAGGCCAAGGCCAGGCTGATCGGGAAAATGGTGCGGTGGCCGTGGATCACGTCATAGGCGAAGAACATCGGGATCTTCAAGCGGCTGCGCATGGCCGCGTCCTGCATCGGACGGTTTTCCGGGCGGGTGATGGAGTTGAACGTGCCACCGATGCGGCCGGCGGCGATTTCCTTGCGGATCAGCTCGCGGGGCATTTCCGGGCCGATACTGATCAGGCGCAATTGGCCGATCTTCTCATCCAGGGTCATTTGCTTGAGCAGGTCGCTGACGAAGGCGTCCTTGTCGTTAAGCGCAGCAGGCTTTGTTTCTGCCCATACGGGGTGGCTGGCCAGAGTGGCAACAAGGCCGAGCAAACACAGCTTTTTCATGAATATCCTTTTTCGGCGACTGCGCAGCATTCAGAGAGATGCTGTCGGCCAAAATGTGGGGAACGTCTATTGTTGTTCGGGTGTTGTTCAGATAAATGCAGCACACTCTGAACTCTTTTTCGCGCTGGGCATCTTTGTAGCTGATTGGCTCGAAGCATTCCAGTGGTGGCGGATTATGCCCCAAGCGCGTGGTTTATAGGGTTAGTCGTCACATTCCATCAGATCGGGTAGGAGAAACACTATGCAAGCAGCACACACTTATCGCTGGGGCTTCAAGGCTGCGGCGCTGTTACTGATCAGCAGCGTGCTGAGCGGTTGCGGCATCAACAACATCCCGACCCTGGACGAACAGGCCAAGGCCGCCTGGGGCCAGGTGCAGAACCAGTATCAACGCCGTGCCGACCTGATCCCCAACCTGGTGGAAACGGTGAAGGCGTATGCCGCCCACGAACAGGAAACCCTCACCGCGGTGATTGAAGCGCGGGCCAAGGCCACCTCGATCCAGGTGGATGCGAGCACCCTGGACAACCCCGAGAAGCTCAAGCAGTTCCAGCAAGCCCAGGATGGCCTGAGCGGCGCACTCAGCCGTTTGATGGTGGTGTCCGAGCGTTACCCGGACCTGAAGGCCAACCAGAACTTCCTGGCCTTGCAATCGCAACTTGAAGGCACCGAGAACCGTATCGCTGTGTCTCGCCGTGACTTTATCCAGGCCGTACAGGCTTACAACACCGAGATCCGTACTTTCCCGGGCCGCCTGTGGCACAGCGTGATGTACAGCGATTTGCCGATCCGCGCCACGTTTGAAGCCACCAGCGCCGATGCCGATAAAGCGCCGCAAGTGAAGTTCAAATAAGACTGCACTGAGGTGTCGATGCGTTTATTACGGATAGGCCTGGCGCTGTGGCTGTTGGCCTGCGTGGGCGTGGCCCAGGCGGCACTGAGCTTCCCGGCGCTGACCGGGCGGGTGGTGGACAGCGCGCAGATGATCGACCCGGCGGTGCGCGAGCAACTGACCCAGCAATTGCAGGCGCTGGAGCAGACCTCGGGCGACCAGTTGGTGGTGGTCACCGTGCCCGACCTGCAAGGTGTGCCCATTGAGGACTACGGTTATCAATTGGGTCGCCAGTGGGGCATTGGCCAGAAGGGCAAGGACAACGGCGCGCTGTTGATCGTCTCCCGTGATGACCGCCAATTGCGCATCGAAGTCGGCTATGGCCTGGAAGGTGTGCTGACGGATGCGCAATCCTGGGTGATTATCAACCAGGTGATCCTGCCCAAATTCAAGGCCGGCAATTTCAGCCAGGGCATCAGCGACGGCGTGGCCGCGATGATCCAGGTGGTGGGCGGTGAGCCCTTGGCGGTGCCGGCTCATGTGGCGGATGCGAACTTCGCCATGGATAATCCCGGTTTTTCCATCGGCCTGTTTATTCTGCTGATCGGCGTGCTGTGGCTGTGCAATCGCATGGGCTTGCCGGTGGGCGCTATCCTGCTGGCGATTCTCAACAGCAGCGGGCGCGGCGGCGGTGGGGGCGGCGGCGGTGGTTTTCGCGGCGGCGGCGGTGGTTTTGGC
>NZ_MPBM01000049.1:0-24648 GCF_001907715.1 Pseudomonas sp. BTN1
GGCGCCGGGGGTGGTAGGCACGTTGCAGCCACTGGCTGAATCCTCGATGAGGACTGACAGCCGGACATCAGCAGTAGCAAGCTGGTCACGCAGGCGAGCCTGGTTGCGCTGGGCATCGGATAATTCCTTGGAGTGTTGTTGGTCCTGGCTGTAGAGCTGCTGCTCCAGTGCTAGGCGCTTGCTCTGCTCGACGCGGGCTTTATCGGAAGCGGCACGGCTGATCGAGGCCAGGTCATCCTTGTGAAGGCCGGCCTGCTCCGCCAGCCTTTCGCCCAGGCGCCAGTCCTGAACCTGCCACGCGCCACCAAAGCCGATGGCCAGCGCCAGCAGGATTGCCAGCCCCAGGCCGATCAGCTTCTGTACCGGCGTCATCACGGTACATCCTTGAAGAAGACATGGTGACCCAGGCGCAGTGTCTGCTTGGCCTTCGATGCCCAGGCTGGGGGCTTCGGCATGGTGGTTGCGTAGTAGTGCGTGGCGCCGCCGGTTGGATCCGGTACCGCGCCCGAGATCACCTGGTCAGCAGCACGCTGTGCCTGGGCAAACTGCGCGGCCGGGATATGCTTGGCACCGCTCAGGTAGGCGTAGTTCGGGTCGTTCTGGTTCCAGCAACTGAACTGCCAGGGCTTCAGGCACACACCGGAGAAGCCCTCCCCCCACCACGACTTGGCCTTGCCGTCGAACACACGGTTGCGGATGGTCCAGGCCACCGCGATCTGGCCGGTCAGCCCCTCGCCGCGGGCTTCGCCCCACAGCGTACGCGCCAGGATATCTCGGTCTTTTTCGGTAGTGGTCATGCTTTTCTCCAGGCGTTAAAAAGCCCGCTCATTGGCGGGCTGTTATTTTTCGGCAGTGGTCGTTGGCGGCTGCATGTCTACCCTGGGCATTTCAAGTCGCACATCGATCCAGCTATTCAGAGGCACATCAATGGGCGCCCCCCGGCCCGGCACCATCTCCCCGTCCTCAGTGAGCGTCCATCGCTGCTTGAACAGGCGCACTACGACCGTGCCATCCTCATCTTGGTGGCTTTCAGTGAGCCCCAGCATTCGACCGCCGTCAGGGGAGCTCGGATCATGGGTGCGCCACCCCTCAAGCGCCAGCCCAAGGCTACCCGACAGTTTGTACTCGCCCAAACTGATGCGTTCTACTGTGATCCCCCTAGCCTCATCATTGGCCACACCCCATTCTCCGGCTGGCTCAAACGATTGCTCTTGAAGGTCTCGGCGCTCACTTTGCGATACGTTTGCGATTCGAACGATGGGTGATGCTGCTGACAAAGCGCCGCCCGAACCGCGAGTGGTGTTCCCGGTGTGATACACCTCTTGAGCAGCACCAAATGTCCCTGCATTTCCGAGAGCGCAGCGAAAAAGCATTCGATTGCTGGAAAAGCCCATCGGGAAATAGAGCTGCGCCTCGTATGTAGCGTTGTAGGGGATCCGGATCATCCCTGCGTATGATACTCCAGAGGATGAAGGCCCCTCTCCTACTTGATAGAACCCTCCGCCCTGCCCGTTGCCAGGAGAATCATAGCCAGAAGCTCCAGGTGCGACCGGCGTAGAAACACCAGAAGGGTTTTTGAGGACCAATGCCGATGCATCAAGATTGGCTGCCGAACCCAATAAATTGGTCCTAGCATAGAGTTCTTGCGTCATTGCGTTTATCTTTACCGCACCACTGCGAGTCGTGTCGCCGCCAGCACCTGTTGGAGCTACACCTATATTTATTTCTTGCCGTGCCATTCTCGACTCCTTAAATAATTTGTTTCGCAAATACGACGGGGTTATACAAAGTGGTTGACAGGTCTACCCCAACAGCCTGAATTAGAAGCCGGTCATTGTTGTATTCCCATATCGCGTACATATTTCCTTGGCGAGAAGTTAGTCCAGCAACATCCATGGCGATGTTATTTAGCAGCATGTAGTCACCGCCGGCCAAACTAGATGGGGCCGTCCATGAGAGGCGTGACTGCCCCTGCCCAGTGGACACTGACCCCAGGTAAGTCCAGCTTGTGATGGTTCTGGTGAACTGAGCACAAGGAGTTCCGTTATCAAAGAGAAGCTTTCCGTTCGCATCCCACAATCTGAACCCGAAACTGGCGGCCGGCTCGGACTTGAACGCGGCTGCAAACCACTTTCCGGATGTAGCCTGACCAACAACCCCCACAAAGGAGAAACCGGTCCAGGCCCCAGCTGAGCCGCGCACCAAACAGAAGCAGAACCAATTGGACTGATCAGGCCGAACAAATACCAGTGGAGGCTCATCTGTCGTGATGGGTTTTGCAAAGTTCACCACGACGCCCGATCCTGTACCGCTCCAAGTTCCTTTATCCAGCGTTGACAGCCTTGAGAATTCAGAGTCGATGACTACAACATCCGACCCGTTCTTAAACATCATTCCATAAGACATTACCTGTACCTCATCACAAGTAACCTTTGAGTTGATGTTCCCAGCGGCCCACTCGCGCTTTGCCTATTACCGAACCAAACCCGGACAACGCCATTTAATATTTCTGGAATAAATCCAATCGCGCTATAGAACTGCCCACCTGTGTCATAAGGCGCAATGGGTACGCAAACCGCCGAATACTTTGTCGGCTCGACGCCAGGAACCGAGATATCAACGTATCTACCGGCACTCTTTGGCACCAAGGCCGAATACGTGACCCCCACGGTAAATGAGGTCTCATCAAGCTCCAGTACTCCAGTAGGACCCCACACCCTCGCGCCGAAACTCATGCGTTAAGATCTCCCCACTGATAGCGCTTAATTCCGCCGGCATCGAATATCTTGCCGCCAGCATTGTTTATTACTTGGCGAGCCTGCCCAGTTCCCAGTGAGCTATTGATTTCAAAAGTCCCGTCGAAGAACAGCTTCCAGCCTGTCTTGCCTGGGTCATAGTTGTTCGACTGGATGTAGTTACCGATCTTGGCGTTTGTGATTGTGCCGTCCTGGATGAACGCTGACTTGATGAAGGTCTGCCCGCCCTGGACTGCGAACGGAACCGATCCGGCCTGGCCGATGGCGAACCTGTCCGCGTCGATGATGAACTGCGACTGCAGCCCGCCTGGACCGTTTTCCAGGCCAAGCCCGATACCGGCGTACTTGTAGAGTCCGGTGGCGGTTTCGTACTGCATCCGCACCGACCAGTTCGCCGTGACTTTGCCGTCGACCGTTTGAATGGCCGTGGCGTTGGTCTGGATTGCGAGAGTATTGCCGCCAACCGTCGTTTGAACCGTGTCGATACGCTGGCCAAGCGCCTGATCAGCATTCGTCCTCGCAGTGATTTCCCCCTGGACTGCTGCGGCATTGCTTGCTGTCTGTGCCGTGACGGTATCAATCCGTGTAGAGAGAGCTCCATCGGCGTTGATACGCGCGGTTTGCTCGGAGACAACCGCAGCGGCGTTTGTGGCAACCTTCACTTCCACTGTGTCGGTTCGCTGCCCCTGCACCAGGTCTCCCTCGATCAGGGCGGACTGAACGGACCAAACGCCAACGTGGCTTTCGTCAGAGCCGATCAGCGCAGTGCCATCACCCTGAAGCGGTGGATTGACCTGCAAGTAGATGCCGTCGACCCGCTGCGCCGTGGTTGTGACCTTGCCGTCGAGCGTGGTTACCGTGGCCTTGAGGGTGCTTAACCCGCTGGCCGTGGCGTTAACGCCGGTGACTGGGTCGTTGACCGTCACCTTCACCGCATTGAGCTGTTGCGCTTGGGCGGTGATGTCCTGGCCGTGTTGGTTGATCGTCGCCGAGTTCTGCTGAACCTGCGTTACCAGGGCATTCACCGTCTGCGTTACCGTGCCGATGTCGGTCCAGTAGGTAGCGTTCGGCGGCGGATTGTTCGCCGGTACCGGGCCATTAGCCTGATACAGGTGCTGCCCCATGCGCACGATATCGTTAAGCGCGTACGCCTTCGCAGGGTCGTACTCAAGCGCGTCGACGATCTGGTCAATCAGCCCTTCCAGCTCATCCTTGGCCGCTTCGATGCGCCCATTGACCGAGCCAGGGCCGTTGCCGTCGATAAGGTTGATGCGTTCGTTGAGCAGTTGCCCCAGGGACGTCTCGTCGATCTGCCCCTTGATCTGCTCAAGGACCGGCCCAGCATCCGAGCTGGCCTGGCCCATCACCCCATTCACCACTGGATAGAACGGACCAATATTGCCGGTACGGTCCACCAGGCGCGCCCAGAAGAAAAATGTCGCGCCCGCCAGCAGAGACTGCATACGGTAGTCGGCCTGCGGGTATGCCAGGTCGGCCAGCTTCGTCGCGGCCTGCAGGTTGTTCGCCGGACCGTACCAAAGCTCGGTGCGCTGGGTGTCCTCGGCGCCAGCAGGAAAGCCCCACTTGATGCCGATGCCGAACAGCTCGCTGGTGGTGGTCAGGAACGACACAGCCGGCGGCAGGCCCGTCTTGCCTTCAAGATTGGTCAGGCCGGAGCTTTTCCAGATCGACGAGATCTCGAATGCGCTCACTGCACGCACCCGGGCCAGGTAGGCGCCCGAGTAAATGCCAGTGACGTCGACGCTCGTTGAGCCAGTACGCTGCACCTTGATCCAGTTGCCGTTGTCCTTACGCCACTCCACGTCATAAGCGACGGCACCAGTTACGGCAGGCCACGAGATGTTCATGGTGCTGATCGCGATGCCCTGGTTCACCGCGTAGCTCGACGTCAGCGTGACGCTGGCCGGCGGCGGTACCACGGTGATTGGTATAACGCTAATGGGGCGCTCTTCCAGGCGAGCGCCGGTATCGATGTGCGCGAACTTGCTCGGGTCGTACTGAACGGCCGAGATTTCGAACACGCCAGGCTCTGGCCTGGCCACGCTGACCACCCGGTAAAGCGGGACGGCCAGGTCATCAGCATCCAGCGCCCACACGAGTTCTGGCTCAGGCACAACGGAATAAGCCACGGTAACGGTGACTTGTCGGCCGCTGACCATTTGCACGGTGCGCCCCTCGCACTTGCCGTCTGGCAGGTTGAGGATCAGCCGGTCGCCGGGCTTGGCCTGGGTGTCGCGGTCCAGCTTGATGACCTTGCCATTTACCGCCGAGATACGTCCGCCGATAGCTCGGCCCGCAAGCAGTTCGTCAGCAATTGGGATCACGTAGCCAGGCAGCGGGATACGGCCATCCAACCCGACCTTGAACGTTACGGCCCGGTCCTTGGAGTTGGTCAGCAGCGCCCACTTACCGCGGCGCTGGGCCTCCGATTCGCGGGTGCAGCCGATAGCGCTGATCTCTAGCGGGTTATCGCCGTAGCGCCGCTGCAGCTTCTGGTCAGTCACTGCGGTGACGTCGGTGTCGTAGTTGTTCAGCGGGTTGTCGTAGCTGACCAGCGCCCGGGTGTAACGTGTGCGCTCAGACGCGCTCGAGTAGGTGAACTTGCCGTCGAGGACGTTGGCCCGGGTATAGGCGAAGTCGAAGTCCGTTGCCCGCGGCATATCCGAGAGAGTGAACACCTGGCCCTGGGCCCAATAGGTCATGCCTCGGTAGATCGCCGAGATGTCACGCAGAAGTGACCAGGCGTCTGCTTTGCTTTGCAGATTCAAGCTGCAGATGAAGCGCGGCTCCTGGCCACCCTTCCCGTCCGGCACCAGCTGGTCGCAGTATTGCGAGATCCGGTACAGCTCCCACTTGTCCACCATCCACGGCTTAATGCGACGGCCCAGGCCGAAACGGTCGGCGGTGGTTATGTCGTAGGTCATCCAGACAGGGTTGTCGGTCCAGGCCTGCTTGAAGGTGCCGTCCCAAACGCCACTGTACGAGCGCGACACAGGGTCGTAGTTGCTCGGCACCTGCATTTTTTTCAGCTTGGTCTCGACCGTCACGGCCGGGATGCTGCGGAACTGCTCGGCGGAGAACTCTATGTAGAGCAGCGCCGTGTTTGGGTAGCGGATCTTCGCGTCGATCACCTCGGTAAATCCGGCAATCTGCATGGTGTCCGAAATTTTGTTGTTGTTCTGGTTTGGTGTGATGCGGGTGATTCGCATCAACCAGCCGGTCGTGGCTTTGGGTAAATCGATACGGCGAGTGCGCTCGTACACGCTGGTGGTCTTGCCATCGACAGCCTCGCTCAGCACCGGCTGATAGGCGCCCCCATCAGTGGCCAGCTCAACCTTGTATTCAATTCGGTACCCGTTGATGTTGCCCCCGGCATCCACAGACTGGAGCGCCGGCCACGCGAAGCGTACGCGCACAGCGGAAAGCTGAGTGTTGTTGATCGCCCTAACCCATGGGGTGCCGCTCCGTAGTTCGGTGCTGATGGTGGTCTCGTTCTCGACCGATGGGATTCCCTGGATATAAGTCTGGTCCACGGCCCCGGTGCGCCACTCCCACTTCACATTTGGGAAGTTCATATTGCCCTGGGGGTCTTGCAGCGGAGTGTTGTCGAGGTAGATGTCCCTGGCGGTCGGAGTGCCTTCGAATTCACCCTCGCCCACGGCGATCAGCATTTTGGCAACGGCAACCGAGCGCAGACTGTCCGGGGCTTCTGTCGGCGTTTTTGGTTTCTCTTCGCCGCCCTTGGCGCCGTGGATGTCGAACTTGCGTGCTGCGCCCATGCTTTTCTCCAGGCAATAAAAAACCGCGATATCGCGGCTTCGGTTAACCTCAAATTTTTCTGGCAAGGAGCCAATATGATGAAGCTCAAAAACGCTTTGATGCTGGTAGCGGCGATATCAGCTACAGGCTGTGGGACCGTCAACACTACTTTCCGAGACGACACCGTCGCGAGCAATAAGCTGGCTCGTTGGAGTTCGAGCTGCGATTCGGTACCTAGAATCTATAGCGGTGCCGTTTTTGATTACTGCACACTCGATGCAGCGCCACGTAAGAGCACCGGCTTTGACGGACACCCATCTGCGTCATTAATTTTGCTAGATATGGGACTGTCTGGAATTGCAGACACCCTCATTTTGCCCTACACAATTTATCTACAGAGCAAGCACGGAGACATAGAAAAGGCGCGATTCGAATAGTTGCACACGCTCTAACTTCCGGTGACCAGTAGCTTGCTCCGGTCATTGCTACATCTGGTCCTCGGCGTAGATGGCAGCGCTAATGATCGCCCCGCCCACCCGGCGCTTGCCGTAGCACAGCGGTACCGGATTACCCGATGCCGTGGTGTTCTTGGCGCTACCGAAGGCGTAGCCAGGGGTATTCTCTGGAGCCGCGCTGGTCTTCAAGCCACCGGCCTGAGGGCTAAGCATCTGGATTACGCCTCCAGCGACCATCCCGATGCCGCCAGCGATCAGAGCGGCGCCTACAGGTGAGGCAAGGCCAAATGACATGCCGCTCACCACTACACCAGCAACGATCATCACTGCACCGACAATGGTTTGAAGCAGTCCGGCCCGTTTGCTGCCCGTGATCACGGGAGCGATACGAATATCTCCAGTACCTTCGTAGCAAAGTTCTTTTTCTTCAAGATTATTTTTTCCCCGAAAGACAGCGAACTCCAACCCTCTCGACTTTGCGTTGGAGATAAAACGCTCAAAGCCAGGGATTTGTACGCAAAGCGCCTTGATCGCCTCTGCCGGAGTCCGCACTGAAAGCCGAAAAGAGCGTCCGAATTGCCGGAGCTGCCCATACAGCAAGATCGTAGTCATTGGTTGATATTCGATAGCGAGTGCGGCCATTACTTTTCTCCAAGTGTAAAAAAGCCGCCTCGTGGGCGGCATTTAATTTCGCGATAAAATATTTATATGCAAGCTTTGGCGGCATCCTTCCAGCCAGCCGTTCCAGCCCAGTCCATTGGGAGAAATACCTTTACCAGCGAACCACTTGAAGACTTATCTACAACTGCGAGCGCGACAACACCGGTGAAAGCTGTCGATGCGGAAAGCTTGTAGCCACTCTCCGTTTCTATGGAGCCAGTTGACGGGTTGAATTCCTGCCATTTAGGACCAAGGCAGCGAGCATACTGCTGTGGTGTCTTCTGCGACTGCGCGGAAAACGAAGGAGCCCCCTGCTGCACTCCAGATGTCGAGCACCCCGCCAGCATCGCCACCGCTACCGCCGCTATCAAAATCCGCATGTCGTTCCCTCGCTCTCAAAGTTGCGACTGTATCATTGGATCACTGAATTCAAGAGCACCTGCTACGATGCCACTCAATCAATGCATCATCTGGGGAGAATTGGAGGTTGGGAATACATCGCTTTTACCATGCAGACCGCTGGCAAGGGTTGACTGAGGGCCAGACGATCGAACTTGATAGCCGAGGGCTTTCAAGGTTTGGCTCTATCTACTGGGATGCCATCTGCACCAAGCCATTTGACAGTTTGACCGACGCGGAGCAGCGAGAGTTTCTGTTGGAACAAACAAGATCATTGCCGGTTTTCAGCGAGCATCGCTGCTCTCGATTTCAATCAATGTTCGGGGCGCTTTCAATTGAAGATGCAAAACGGTTTGTGGACACGATCCTGCCAAGACCGGAACGGGTACCAATCTATGAGGTTTTTGCATCGTCATTTTGCACGCTTGATATGAATTGGCTTGATTATGCCTCTGATGTTGATACCAGCATCCAGAACCGACGAAATTATTGGTATGCCGAGATATCCAATCACAACCCCGAAACAGGAGATAGAAAGCTCCCATTGCTGGAGGTGCTAATGCAGCTGCCAGTCAGAGTCGGAAAGCTCGTCGCGTGGGCCTGAACCTGGCCAGGCATCCAGTGTGGATGGAATGCCAGTAACTGGGCCATAGCTTGGCGTAGTAGCGTTATGCCTCACTCGAATCAAGGAGGACTTGAGCAAATGATCGAAATAAACAAGCGCCGCGCAGATAAAATCAAACAAGCAACGGAAGATCTTCCTCGCAATCCTGATAGTGCTCACTCAGCGCGAGAGGTGATTGATCAGGAGCTTCATGGCACCAAATTACCCGCAGAGTATGTTCGGGATACTCTCATCCCTGCAGCACACCCCGGTGATGATGAACCTCCAGCAGATATTGACCATCAGGGCTTACGCGATCTGATTGATAGCATAAGGCAGTCTGATGATGCGGACCTTTCCGACGTCGCGGACCTGTGGGATCTTGAGAGAGATATCAGGCCGAATAAATAGTAGGGATTACCCAGTCCTTCGCCCGCAAGCCCAAGGACTGGGGTTGTGCCAATATCGGCGCGGTTGTGAACTAGGAGGTTGACATGGCATTTCAAATAACAGGCGCTACTATCGGTGCTGATGGGAGGTTGCTCGTTTCACTTGAAAACAAGCAAACCGGATCGAAAACGCAAGTATGGGTGAAGCCTACGAGCCCTATTTCCGAACTGACACTTTCAGAAATCGAGAAGCTGGCAAAAGCAGTCGCTGCTGACGAGCATTCCTGCTAACGCAGTGAATGGGGCTGCTGCTCAAAAAACTTCTGCAGCAGCGCCTCATCAGCTACAACCCTTTGGCTCGACTCTTCATTGAGTCGAGTGTTCAACTCTTCAATTTGGCGCTTTAGGCCTTGTACTTCTTCCGCAAGTTTTTCGTAGTTACTGCTCATCTCGGTCTCCTTCGGCCATGCCGCGTCATGTAGGTTCTTTTGCGTCTTTGTGCCTGAGAATCAGGCGAGTCCGGTCATGCCAGGGGCCGCCGAAGACAATAATTTCCGACGGCCTGCCGTACAAGTGGTGCAGCAGGAACGGGCCGGGGCCAAAGGCGCCTGACTCTTCGCCAGGTAGCGCAGGATCGGCACCCAGGTAGATACCAGCGTGGTTCGGGTGAGCTGTCCGGCCAACCTGCATAACGATCATGTCACCACGCTGCAGTCGGTCGACGCGCACAAATCCGGCGGCCTCGTAGTTCGCCTCGTACAGGCTGGCGTTCTCCGCACTCTCCCACCAGCCATCGACGCGCTGAAACGCTTCGAACTCAAGCCCCCACTCGCGAAAGTACCAATCTGCGCAGACTTGCCAGCAGTCCCAGGCGCCGTGCACAAACGGACGCTTGAGCAGCGGCGTGCTACCCGTGGGCGTAATCGTTCGCAGGTCGCCCTCGGGCCAACTCAGAATATGCCAGGGTAGCGCCGTGGCCTCGCACATGGCCAAGTCATGCGGTGACGGCCGGCTGGTGGCGTCCGGGTGGGAGTGGACGATGCCGATCACCTCGCCCAGGTCTTCCGCAGCAGCGTAGTCCTCTGGATCAAGCCTGAACTCTTCGTTCGGCTCCGTGGCGATGTTCCGGCACGGGAAGTACTTCTGTGCGCGCCCGACTACCAGTAGCAGGCCGCAGCATTCTTTCGGGTACTCGGTGGCAGCGTGCGCCTGGATGGCTGCGATGATGTGCTTGCGCATGCTCAACTCCTGGCGATCAAGCTGACGGCGGGGAATCCACCAAAACTGAGCTCGTTGTTCTCGCCAAAGCGCAACTTGCAGGACGACAGGCAGCCCTTGCACTGGTCAAGTGCCGGGTCATCTGTGGGATTGTCTTCGTCGTCGAACATGGCTGCCCCGGTATAGCCGCAGTCCGGCCCTCGGTAACCGTTGGTCATGGCCCAGTGGCAGAACGTTGTCATTTGCCTGCCTGGCAAACCGTGGTTATCGATCTCGCCCGGGGAGGACAGTTCCCAGACCACCGCCTCACCGTCTTCGCTGGTTTTCTGATCGATGTACCAGATCTCCAGCGCCTCCTGAGTCGGATCTGCAGTTGGGTTACCTTCTGGAAAGTTCACCGCATCCAAGTATTGGGCCAGGGTTTCTCGAACCGTCAGCTTAAACTTCAGCAGGTCCTCGAATGCCAGGCACAGGGCAGTCACGCGGCCATTGATGTTGCCGGCGGCGAACGTCGGGCGAGAGGCGGTGCCGTCACTACTGGAAGAAATCCCCTCGATCTGAACCGGCCAGGCCGCGTACTCGGCACCCTGCCACCAAATCGACTTGGCCGGCAGATCCGCTTCCGAGCCTTCATACGCCAGCAGTTCCTCCGGCGTATGTGGGATAGCGTGACCGTGAAAGCGGAGGTAATCGGCTCCGTACTCGGTCCCGTCAATTTCGAACAGGCGAATTTCGCCGCCGGGCTCCAGCTTCTGGATGTCCGTGATCAGTGCCATGGGTAGGTCTCAGGGATGAAAGGTTTGTTCGAAGGTGGCGGTGATGGCGTAGACCTGGCCGCCGCGGTGCACTGGCTTGTAGCCGTTGCACTTGTAGAGTCCAAGATCACCCAGGGGCGGCTCCCATAGGAAACCCCGCGCCCCTTTGTGCCGATCCAAGAACGCCATGATGTCTTTGATACGCGGCTTCAAGCCAGTGAAGGTCACCGGCCAGGATTGCGTCCGGTTGTTGATCCCATCCTCGACCGACTGCTCGTAACCGTCGCCGAATTTCTTGGAGCGGACGCGCTGGGCAATATCGCCCTCCGCGCCCTTCTCCGTCGCCCAGGTGAATCGTTCGATAGCCATCAGCGCCCCTTGATTGCTTTGTTGATGACGCCGCCCTGGCGCATGTCCTTCGAGCGCAGCTCTTGATACTTCTGCTCTACAAAGGTCGCCAGTTCCTTGCCGAACAAGTCGTAGCCAGGTGCGTCTGCACTCGACGAGGCGTTGCCGTCGCCATCGATGTGCACCTCGACGTTGATCTGCGTGCCCCCAGATCCACCGCCGCCCATAGCCATAACGCCCAGCTTGCCGCTTGATGTCCGGGTTAGGGGCATGATTGCCTCTTCACCAGCCTCACCCATTACGCCGGTTTTGCCGTTGGCCATGCCGAACGCCGTGGGCTTGCTAACGATGGAGTTGGTGAAGGCGCCGCCATCGGCGAACATCTGTACGCCGCCCGACCAGGCGCCGCCATTGGCCTGGGTCACGCCGGACCACCCCGCCAGTACATCATGGCTGTACCCTGCCGCTGTAGAGCCAGCTGACGTGGTAGCCCCGCCGCCAAAGTACGATCCCGCCGCAGAAATACCCATTCCCACCAAGGAACCAAGGAGGCCCGATGCTGCCTGCCGAGTAGCAATCCTCGCCATATCCGCCAGAATCGACTTGGTGAAGTCAGCGAACGACATCTTCCCGGTCATGGCGAAGTTGACGATTGAGTCCTCCATCGAACTGAACGCGTTGCCGAACAGGCTTTTGGTCTGCCCTGCCACGTTCTGCGCCGAATCTAGGTAGTTGGCCCAGGCCGATGTCGCGCCCTTCGTCCAGTCGCCCTGCGCTGCCTCCACATCCGCATAGTTCTGCCGGATCTGGTCAGTGGCGGCCTTGTTCGCGTCTGCGAGCGCCTGCGACTTACGCTTGAACTCTTCCTCCGACATGTTCCGCGACGGGTCGGATCGCTGGTTTTCCAGTTCCAGCGACTGTTGAGCAAACCTGTCTTGCTGGCTGTTCAACTGCCCACTCAGTGCGTTCTGCCGGTCACCCTGGCCAACGCCGAGCACCGCACGCTGGCCGGCGAGTTCCAGGGCCCGCTGTTGTTGCCCCAGTGCCTGCACGTACGAGCTGATCGCCCGCTCCTGCTTGGCAAGCCGCCCGCTCTCATTGATCGCCAGCACTTCAAGCTGGCTGTCGGCATCCTTCTGCGCCTTGACCATACCTGCGCGCGCGTCAGCGATCTTCTGGTCCAGCTGGATGCTTTGCGCGGCCGAGGTTGTCTTCTTGCCCTTGGCGGCTTCCAGTGCCGCAATTTCGGCCTCGTAAGCCGCCGTCACCTGGTCGCGTTCGTTGCCGATTAGCGCTTGGCGTCGAACCAGATAGTCTTCCTCAGACAGCAGGCCAGCCTTCTGCGCCGCCTCCAGTTCCTTCTGGTAATTTTTGTAGGTGTCAGTGATCGCCGCCAGGTCGTTTTTGGCGTTGTTGAAGCTGGTAAGGTTGACCGGCGAAGATCCGCCTGTTTTCGACTCCTTGAACTTGTCACGAGTCTGTTTTTCTAGAGCCGCTTCATCCGCAGCGGTGAATGCGTAGCCTGCCCGTCGCGCAGCAGCGATACGCCTTTGGTTTTCCTCAAGCGCCTTCGTCAGCTTCGTGGACTTTGATGCTGTGGCGTCTAGATTATTTTGCAGGGCTTCATAGGCCTTAGTGCCCTCCTGCATATCCTGAGCCTGGAACATTTCCCGGCGCGCTTTTGTCTGGTCATCCACCTCCTTCTGCAGCAGGGCGGTGATGTCGCCCTGGGCGCCTGACTCGCCGCGACTGAGCATCATCATGTCGGGGTTGTCGCCCAGAATCATCGGATTCGATTGGGCATTGCGCAGCGTATTTAGGCGATCTGCAAGCTTGTCGAACTTTTGATCGAATGTCTCTTCGCGCCCGATATCAAGTATTGCGTCCCAGGCGCCCTTGGCTGCGCCCTTAACGGAGTTCCACGCGCTTTCTACTGTGCCCAAGTTGCTGGTGATGGTATCGGCACGCAGAATCAAAGCGTCGGCGTATGAGCTCTCCGCCAACTGCTGGGCGCCGAGGGTGTCGCCTTGTTCTTGCAACGCCCGAATCTGGGTGTACACGGCAGCAGTGAGAAAGTTGTACTTGTCATTGAGCGCAACGACAGCCTTCACCGGGTCATCTGCCAGCCTGGCGAACTCATCGACGGTTTCTGATGCCGCTTTGCCGGTGGCCTTCTCAAACGACAAAGCAGCAACTGCAATATGTTCGAAACTACTGCTCACGATCCTACCGGAGCCCGCAAGTTGTGCCAAAACCGCCGCTGCCGCCCCGGTAGTGCCAATGGTGTCGCTGACCTGGCGCGCCATGCCTCCTAGCGATGAGGATGTTGCTCCTGCGTAATTGCCGGTTAGGATCAACGACTTGTTATAGCGATCCTGCTCCTCGCTACCCTTGTAGTACGCAACAGCTAGGCCACCAATGGCGGCAGCCACCAGCCCGATAGGCGCAGCCAGGGCCAACATACTGCCCATAGAGGCGCCCGCCCCCACTCCAATCTGAGCTATGGCCCGTGCACCACTACCCCAATCACCAGTAGACAGGGCGTTCCCGAGTTGAACGACATTTTCCTGTGCCTGACGCGTGCCTAGCTTCAGCTTGTCGAAACCAGTGGTGGTTTTTTCGAGCTTGGCGTAATCCTTGTCAATTTTACCCAGAGCAGAGTTGTACTGATCCTGGCTGATCCGACCCTCGTCAAGGTGCTTACCCAGTTGCTCTACCTGGGTATCGAGCTTGGCGAGTGCCGCGCGAGCCGGGTCAATCGCCCCCAGCAGGCTGTTCAACGCCTTCTGCTCATCCATCGCAGACTTGGCCAGGGCGATCTGCTGCTTATCGAGCTGAGCCGAGATCTTCGCCGCCTCGGCCTCACCGTAGGCGCCGGTCTTGGTCAGCTTGGCAAGCGCGTCACGCTGCTTTGCCAGGTCCTGGGTGGTTTTGGCGCTGGTGGACAGCGACTTTTCCAGCGCCTGCATTTCGTTCATCAGCGAAACGGCGGACTGCTCGGCCCGGCCGCCGGCCTTCGCCATTTCATCCAGGCTGGTTTTGGCCTGAATCGCATCGGCCGAGTCGATCTTGACGCCGAGTTCTGCAATGTTCATCGACTCACCTTGAATAAATGCCCGTGGTTACGGGCTGTTTTCCCTTTCCTCCGCCATAACGCGCAGGGCTTCGCCTTCCAGGACTTGAAGGTCAGGGAAGATTTCAGCGAGTTTCTTTTTCTTGATGCCGAGGAACCCGGCTACGTCGCGGATGCTGCTGTAGTCGAGACCGATAACGCCGCTGGAGCCTGCTCGCCACTGAGTAGACATGCGGTTGAACAAGAGGAAGGACGGCCAGTTGCAGGGCCAGACTTCGACCTCTTCCTCATCGAGGTCGGCAGCCGTCAGCCCGAGAGCAGCCAACTGCTCAGCAGATTGGCCGCTTGCGTACATCGCGCTGGCTGCCGCCTTCAGTTTCCCAGGCGAGCCTGACTGAACGCGCCCTGATAAGCGTTAACAACCGCTTCGGCGGTGCCGTAACAGGACTTAACAAGGGCGTTGATGCTTTTGTCGTCGAACTTGTCATCGAAACCCCAACCAACAACTAGATCCTTGATCTGCTGCACCTGAAGCTCGGTCTCGGCCGCGACGACATCGGACAGTGTGGTCGCCTCACCGAAGCTCTCGCGCATCTCCTTTCCCTTTGCGCTCCAATCGTCGAACAGCGCGGCAAGACCTGGGCGATCCCGATATTTGAAGGTGAACTCGATTTTCTCGGGCTCCTCGCCAACAATTGGAATCAACACAAATGCCTTAAATGTAGGGTTCTGGGCGATTCTGATCTTTGCCATGAGAACTCCTTATGCCCCGGCCAGGTAGCGAAGCGAGCGGGCCGAAAGACCAATGCTGATGGTCCGCGTCATGACGTTGTTGCGTTCCATAGTCGGGTCAGGAGTGATACTCACGTAACCCGGGTAGAGGATCTGGTCGCCGTTACGGAGTTTCATGCGGACAACTGCCAGTTCCTTGGTGTCATCGTAGCCCTCGACGGTTTCGACGTACTGGGCCGTTGGCTGGTCCTCCACCACGATGGTGATGGTGGTGGGGTTACGGTTCGTTGGAAACTGCTTGTCGTCGTCATCTTCCAGGTAGCCGACAGTTTGATACTGCTGCTCGCCGCCGGAGGATGTGAACGATGTGACCTTCGAGATTTGCGTCCAGCCGGACACAGGAATCACTGAGCCGCCACCTGCGCCGACGGTGTACTTGTCGGTGTTGGTGGTGTTGAGGCCAGCCAAGGAAAAGGCATCGGCAGTAACCCCAGATGCTTTTACAGCGCGATCATTAATCAGCGCCCATCCAGAGTTGAGCAGCAAGACATCGCCCATTTCAATGCTGTGCCCAACGGACGCAGCACTGGCGGTTTCGCATTGGTCAAGGCGGTGAACGGTACAGCAGATCCCAAGACGCTGGCGATCTCCAGCACAGCGCCGTTCGGCAGCGGGAAGCGTGCGGCCATGGTGTATTTCCTCTTGAGTGCCCGCCTGACGGCGGTAGGTTATGCCCCAGCGGGCGGTTGGTCTGCGACACCCAGATAGGTGAAGCTGGCCGGGACCGTGTAGGTCGCCGACTCTGTGATGGTTGGCCCCTGATCTAACGGCTCGGTGATCAAGCCTTCGAACCCATTGCGGGTCAGCGGCGTGTCGACACGAAACAGCTGCGTCAGTTGATCAATAAGCGTCTCAGCAGTGGCCATGGCCTGGGCCGAAGGGCAAACGATGCTGACCTGGTAAACGCCGGCGTACTCGTATGCATCCCCTTCTAGGTATCGGCAGATGGTGCTGGCCGGCAGCTGGTAGGCTCGCAGGTACGTTTCCGAGGCACTTGGTGTAAAAGGCTGGTTTGCGTAGGCCACTCGTATCGGGCGCGCAGCCGCCCATGCGGCCAGCTTCGTTTCGATGGCCTGACGGGCGCGTGCGTGACTCATACCTGATTGTTCCTGATGGCCTCCAGCACGATCTGCTGAAAGCGCGCCACGGTTACCCGGACCATGCCGCCGGGGGCCTGGGTGGAATGGCCGAACTCCAGCGGGATGGCATAGGGCAAGTTGTTGATGATGTAGGCCATTTGGCCGGCGGTGAAGTCACTCATTGCCGCGACCAGAGCAGCGACTGTCTCGGCACCGCTGGGGTCTACCTCGTCGAAGGTGACGTTTTCGACCACGCCGAGCGAGATGTGCCAGTTCGCACGGAAACGACCACCGACATAGCCTTCAGGCGCCTTTATGTCCATGCCGTCGTTGAGCTTGCGGCCCTTCTTGAGCCTGCCGCCCTTCGTGAGGTTGGCCGGGTCGCTGCGCAACGCGCTGTTGTGATCGTCAACGGCCTTGTTGTACTGGGTCGCCACGGCGTTCTGCGCCCAGAGCTCCGGGTTACCCACGGGAGACATCCGTATCAGGCTGCTGCCGACCTCGATGATGATTTCACGCACGCTGGCATCGATGGCTTCACCGGTCTGAGCGGCGAACTCGGCCAGGCTCAGGGCGAAGCTGCCTGATTGTCCGGCGCCTGCCCGGCTCATGACCGCACCTGCAACTCATATAGGATCGGCGTACCGGCCGGGTTGACCTCTTTCAGCGGGGGCACGATTGACCAGGTGCATCCTTGAGCGACCACTTTGTCGAGCAGGCCCGGCACCCACGCCAATCCCTGCGCGGCGATCTTGAGCTTCTTGTCGCCCTGCCGGATGAGGCTGTTGTTCTGGAATTCTTGGCCAGTGAATTCGAGCAGGATGCCTTGGGCGGCTTGCTCGATGGTTGCGCCTGGTGCTTCGCCGCCCGTCTTCGGATCGTACTCGCCCGGCTCGCTCTTGCTGATAGTCACGGGCTGGCCGAACTCTGTGATCATCTCCAGAGCCATCACGGCCATTTCGTCATAAAATGCCATGATCCACCTGCCTAGAATTGAAATTAGAAAGATGCATACCGAACTGTTAGATGCCGCTCACAAGCTTAAGCAGGCCGTGCAAAGCGGCTGCGGCACTGTTAATGCCAAAAAAGTTACAGCCGCCCATGCGCTAGCTAAAGCGCTTTCCGAGCAGCATCCTGTAATCGCCGGCCTCGCCGCTCAAATCATGGACGATTGCTTCCCAAGGGACAGAAATCCTAACGTAAATCTGGAGAAGCTGGAGTCTGTTACGCAGGCACTCTGCTTTAAGGACGGAGGTCGTGCCTTGTCTTGGTATACCGGAGAGAAACTTAGTGACGACATGGGGCTTTAGGCTCTAACTGCAAAAAGGCCCCGCTTGGTTAGATAATCAGCAAACTGCGTAGCGCTCGGCCGATCAGGCGCCGCCGGCAAAAGTCGGTTGCTGGTGGATGGGATCGCCGCATACTGCCGCGTTACCGCCCCTTCAACGCGGTCAAGCAGAACCGCACCTTTGCGCTTCTCCACCGGGTCGATGTCGTCCTGATGGATCTCGGCGGCCAGAGCCATCTGCCCGTACTGAATGCGCGCCGGCAGATAGTTGTTCGGCTTGATCTCCTGATCCAGCAGCACTTCCCGGCGAGGCCAGGACAAGGCCTGCTCGCTGCTGGTCTTACGCCCTTTCCAGGTCATGCCATCCATCGCCAAGGCGGCCCGGCGCAGCAACGCTTCCTGCTCCGGGACGCCTGCAGGGATGACCGTACCGAATTTCACGGCATACCGGCCAAGGTCTTCAGCGCTTGCGTAGCTTTCGGCGTCAGGCTTGCCGGTGCCGTCCTCAATGATGAGTGTCATGCGTCAACTCGCTGGAATGGTTTGAGATTGGCTACCGCGCAACCGGTAGCCAGCATTATCAGGTCTTGGCCAGCTCAGCGACGAGCTTTTCCAGGGATTCTTTCGAGGCGTTGGCCCGATACTGGACCCTGGCTTCGTCGAGCGTTGCTTTCAGCGCAGCGATTTCGCCAACTTCATCAGGCAGTGGCGTGATCGAGGCTTTCTTCAGTGCCTCGATCTCTTCGCGCAGTGTGTCGACAGTCAGGGCCAGGCCGTCACGCTCAGTGGTCAGCTCTCCAACTGAAGTGTGGATGGTGCCCAGCACTTCAAACAAGCGCAATGCCAGTGCACCAGCCTCTGGACGGTGGATTTCGCCAGCTTCCAGGCCGTCGACCAGCAGAACCATGGCGTCACTCTCGCCTTGCAGATCGGCAAGCAGCTTGGACAGTTCAACAGATGCGATCGCCTGTGTGCCGACAGCAACAGGCGCCGGCAACTCGACAACCTCAACATCGACACCGGCATCTTCGTACGCCTTGACGATCTCGGGATAGTCACCTACCACGGTCACTGCGGTCGCATCGCGCTCAACGCTACGGAATAGCCCTGGGACGCGGTAGCGCTTGCCCGGCTCAAAGCCATCAAGCTGGTTTGTATAAACGAGTTCCATCGAAATCTCCGTAGCGGCCATTGCTGGCCGCTTCCTGGGGCGGTTATCAGCCGCCAACCGGTGGGGTGGCGGTGAGGTTGATCATTACGCCGGCCGTAACCTTGTTGCTGTCCGAGTGCTTGACCCAGTTCGCAGCAGAGCCGACGGCAGCCAAGGTTGGGTTGGTGCCACCGGTGGACTCCTTCCAGCTGTAACCCAGCACGTCGATGTTGACGGTGCCCTCTGCGCGGTAACCGATAGCCAGGTTTTCCTCGTCGTTCACGTCGTACGAACGGAAGCCCGGGGCCTGGGACTCGGTGATGACCACGGCGTTCGGCAGCAGGCCGAAGATCGCATCCACCGGCGCCTTGTCGGTCACCAGTACCGGCTTGCCAAGGGTGCCAGGCAGGCCGCCGTAGATCACTACGCCAGCTTCTTCGTAAACCTTGTTCGCAATCGCTTCATCAACGATGTCGAAGTAGGCCGAAGAGTGCATGACCCACAGCGCAATACGGCCGAACTTGTCGCCGAATTTGCGCATACCGCGGGTCAAGGTCTTCTTTCCGTCGGTTTCGATGTTGGCCGACACCACCATTGCGGCGTTTGAGCCGATGGCAGCCTTGAGAGCGCCGGTGGCGTACTCGATGAAGCCCTCGATAGTCGCATCAGCTACGTCGGCGCCGATGATCTGGGAGAACTCATCTACTGCACGACCGCGACGCTTGAACGCCTCTTCGGTGGTCTGGTACGGGCCGTATTTCCACGGAGCCTTGACGCCTACAGCTTCGCCGGCGCCGATTTTTTTCGCGGTGACCTTGCCGTCGGAATTGACATCGCGGTGTTCCAGACCGCCGCCGAGCTTGTAGAAAGCACGCTTGCGAAAGTCGCCTTGGATCAGTTCGTTGTCGAGGACGATCGCACCGTTGGACGAGGCGTTGAACACGTCCAGGTTATCCTGGATGCGCTCCAGGTAAGCAGTTTGCGCCTCATCGTTGTAGATGATCAGGTCGCTGTTGACAGTTGTAGCCATGGGTCTTTCCCCTTACTTGGGCAATGCGAGATATGCGGTTTGGCCGTGCTTGCGCTGGAAATCGCGCTTTTGCTCGGAGGTCATTTCGGAGCGCTTGGATGCAGCCTGGCCGCCGCCCCCGCCCGGGGCATGTGTCCCTGAAGCCCTTGGCCACAGGTGGGGTGCGCTTTCGCGCAAAGACTCGGCCCATTCGAGCGGAGTCAGAGGGGTCTTGCCGTCTTTACCGAGGATGGTCTGGCCATTCTCGTCAACAGCGACCGCTTCGCCCTCTTCGTTCAGTGAGAACACGCCTTTGGCGCGCAAGATGATGTCGTCGGTTGCTTCCGGCAATGCGCCGGCTTTCAGTGCTGCACCGCGCACCGAGTCGCCCAGGACTTTGCCCTGGAACTTGGCGGCGAAGGCTTCAGCCTTCTCAGCGCGACCAGCGAGCGTCTTCAGTTGCTTGTCGTGCTCGCCACGCAGGCGCTCGGTGCGCTTATTGAATACCTCGTCCACCTTGCCCTCGGTCAGCAGCTTGGTTTCTTCGTCCTGGCCCGCCCGACTGAGCAGACCTTTGACGGCGTCGATGTCGATGCCTTCAAACTGGGTTTCGAACTGAGTCAGCTTGCCGGAGGTTTCCTTCAGCTTACCCAGCAGCTCCGAGTTCTTGGTTTTCAATCCGGAAACGGATGCTTCAACGGCAGTCGCGATAGCGGCCTTGATTGCCGGGTTTTCCAGGTCGATTTCGTTTTCGTCTGCCACGGTGATGCACCCCTTGGGTATGTTTTGCCCGCTTTGCAGGCATAAAAGAGCCCCACGAATGCGGGGCTAGAAAATGGCGAATGGCCCTACCGAGACGTGTCGATCTGGGTAGAATTGCGGCAACCGCAAAATTACTAATGGAGTAGTACTGAGAAAATGAAACGAGAAACGATCAAGCAATTCACTCGTAAGGGCTATGTCAAATTCGGAGGAATCATCACTCTCGTCGCCAGCATCGCGACAATTTACGCAGCGGTTCATGATTCAGGCCCAGAGCACAATCCGGGCTTCCTCGGGCGCTGGGAAAGCAACTACCAACACCCAGTCCCGGGTGGGACTGTCGCCTTCAACGGCGTCACTGAATATTTCCGTAACGGCCGATACAACGTGAATGGCACCCTCAAGTTCTCAGTCAGCACTCTCGATAAGCCGGCGTCATCTGTAGTGCTCGCAAATGGATCAGGCACTTGGTCGGCCGACAGTGATCTTCTGACCTTTACACTGACAGGCATGCACTTCGAACCATCGAGCTTTAAAAGTGGGGAGCTAGAAATGCCGATAGCACTCCTAGAGAAGCTGAGCGGCTATTCACTTCCGGATATCAATAAGCAATATGTTCCTGGGAGCTCAGATGAGTACAAGATCCTTTCTCAGGAGCGACAACGAATCGTGCTTCAAGGAAAGGATCCGTTCGGTGATCCATTCACAGTTGTCAGTTCAAGACGTTAGTAAGCCGGTCCGGCAGGTTAAAGAACGCCTGCCAACTCAAAAGCCAGCGGTTCCAGACTCTTCATCTGCACCAGGGTCAGCGGCGCAAAGTTGCGATCAAGCTGCAGCTCGGCGAAACGCTCCACGGTCAAGCCACCCTCACGAAATAACTTGGCCCGGACTGGACCAATGGCGACGTCCTGAAATGAAGCGGGCTGCTGCTGTAGCCAGTGGTAGTAATCCAGATCGGCACTGACCTGCTGGCCGCCATTGGCGCCTACTGAGGCACGGGTAGCGCCCTTGGCGAACATGGCACTGAGCTTGGTCAGCAGGATGAAGGTCGTACGGCAATTCGGGTGGAATGGAGGCCTCGGCCCGGAATCCACCGGAAACTTGCGCTTATCCATCGAGCGGCATTGCTGGCTTGTCTTGCTGTCCAGCGTCGCCACCATCTGGATTTCTTCGACGATATCCGTGTTGGCCTTTGCCACCTCCATACGAGCCTGGGACGACACATGCTGAATAGCGGTGTGCACCACCGTGCTGGCATTGCGGTTGGTGGTGGCCAGGATGCCGTCTTTGTACCCTGCTGCTTTGGTGCCGCGAATGTTGCGGATAATCTGGAAGTTCGTCTGCCCTTCAAAGAAGCCCTGCCGGATCGTGCCCGTAACGCGCTCACGCTCCGCACTGGTCCAGCCCTTAATGAACGCCTTAAGCAGCTTTCCGCCACCGGTGCCGCGCACACTGAGCGGGTTCGTCAGCACTGCGGTACGGATTGAAGCGGCCGTCGGTGCCACGACGTCGAGCGACACGCCAACCGGCGCCGACCTTGCAAGGCTGGTCGCCTCGAACTCAGCCTCGTAGTTGGCGATGTCCGCCAGGTCGAGGTTCAGCTGCGCGCTGTACCGGTCGAAAATGCCCAGCAGCAGGCTATCCACCTCCTTCAGCAACGCCTCCAGGCGCTTGACGTTGTACTCGGTCAGGTCCGACTGAGTGAGCCGGTCACGGATCGAGCGATCAATCTCCTTGAGGAAGGGGGCGAACTTGCCCACCTCCCCAGCCTTGAGCTTTTCGAGAAAGACAGCGTGCCGGATGGTTGCGTCAAGGATTGCTTGGTTCGCTGCCATCTACTCTGTCCTCGTCGTCCAGGCCCAGGCCATCGCCCTGCTCTTTTAGCTCGCCGTCGATCTGTTGGTCGGTGCGCTCTGGCGCGATCAGCCCCAGCTTGCGCAGATACGCCCGAAGATCCGCCTTCGCGAACCCGCCGTTCTGCCACAAACCAACCAACGCCGTGATCATCTGCGGATCGGCCGTCAGTTCCACGAACTCTTGATTGACCTGGTAGGCTACCTTCTTGTCGGCAACGCCCATGTAGGCGCAGCACCACATGATTGCCCGGGTGTAGGCCTCGCTGACGTTGGCCACGCAGCCAGCCAGCACCGAAGTCGAAGCCGACTGATCGCCGCGGGACTCCGTAGCGGTCTTGGTAGCAAGTGACGCAACCACCATCCGGGCGCCCAGCTCGATCATCATCTGGTTCTTGTCGTTCATTGCCTCCCTGACCAGAGTGTTCGGCAGCGGTTGCGAGTATTCGAAGCGGCTACCCACCGGCAGAAGCATCGGCGCCCTTGAACCGACGTAGATGCCATGCTTCTCCATCCAGTCGCGCCAGTGCTCGTCCAGGCCTGTGATCGACGGCTGAGCCTGCCCGCACCAGAACACACTGTCCTCATAGTCAGCACTGTTCCGGAAATGGCCCAGGTTGATCATGGCGATGTCGTAGAGCGGTGACTCATCAATGCTCGGGTCATTGTTCTGCGCACCGACGAAGGTGAACGGTATCTCCTTGAGGCGACCGGTTACGCCTTCGGGCTTGAACTCTTCGATGACCGCCAGCGGTCCTCCGCCTTTCGGACCGGATCGACGCCAGACCCGGCACACAAAGCCGTCGTCCTCCAGCGCAAGCTCCCGGTACTGCTCAGCCGTCTTGTAGCCAAATCCGTCAGGAATCTCCGGAGATTCGCGCAGCACCACCAGCGTCAGCACGCTATGGCCGTTCACCATGCCCGTGCGCCAGTTGATGATGTCTTCAGCGCAGTAGGACAAGATCACCGAATGCCCGCCGATGCCGTCGTCTTGGTGATAGTCGACGTAAAGACCGTGGCGGCCAGCTTCAAGCACCTTCTCAAGCGCGCCCTGTGAGTGCTGGTAAATGCTCACCCCGGATCCGTTGGCATTGTCCTGCAGGTATTCAAGTTTCTTGGGGACCGTCAGCGTCGGGTCTTTGTGGAAGGCCAGGCCCAGCAGCCCGTTACGGGTGTGCCCGGTGGCGTTCTTGAACACTGCCCGCTCTCGATAAGCCCGGTTCCGGTCTTCGTTCTCCGGAGACTTGTCGTGCGCGTTGATGTACGGGAGTCGATCGACAACCCGGTGCTGACCGGCGCAGACATCGCGGACGGTTGCCCAGCGGTCCAGCACTGCCGTGTATTCCGCCCGCTTAAAGGAGACGTCGTTGCTCATCGGGCGTATCCCATTTTGATAGCGGTGACCGGTTTGATGATCGGGTACTCGCGGTGGATGAAGTAGCCGCCGGCGTCGTTCGCGTGATCGATGCCGGCGGTTTTGTCTGGCTCCCCGTTTGCGCCCCACACCTGCTGCTCTAGGCCATCGGCATAGGTCGGACAGGTGAACGGGTTGACCAGGTAGCGGCGCTCGCCCTGCGCATTGCAGAAGACGGCGTTCATTGCGTTGATTCGGTCCTTCACCGGCGGGTTTGCCGCTGGAGCGATGACCGCGAACCCGGCCTGCTTGAGCATGGCAAGGTCGGTGATGCTTGCGTTCACAGACTTGCGCGAATCGCCAGAGGCATCCGGGTAGATCCTGATCTCGCATGTCTTCTTGAAGTCGTTGCCGTCGTGCTGCCAGTAGCGCTCTTTGATGCGGCGGATCATGTCGGGCGTGTCGTAGCCGTCGATAAGCTCATCCACCGCCCTGGGCAACCCCTGGTCGCGCTTGACGTGGGTAATCGCCGCCATCTTGCCAACGTTGAAGTCCATCCCGATGAACAGAGGCTCGCCGGGCTGCACGGTGTCGAAGCATCCGTTGAGCTTGCGGTCGTAGGCCGTGTATATCGTGCCGGACGTCAGGTTGACGAACTGGCCTTTGAGGTACCCCACGATCAGCTGCGGAAAATACAACCAAACACAGACAGACAATGCACTCAACACGCCAAGTTCATAGCGCTATCGAACGTGCTGGCCTGCACCAGCACGTACAGCTCTAGTCAAGACATCTTCTGGCGTGATCACTGCACGAGATGCAGCACGAGCCAAGTGACTCACTCACGCGTCTAGATGGCGCAACATACACTCATGCATCACACCACAGTCTGACTACACCGGGCAGACAGCACACACCAAGGCA
>NZ_MPBM01000050.1:0-57563 GCF_001907715.1 Pseudomonas sp. BTN1
GCGGAATTGGAGTGGGGTGGGGGGGGTAAACCGGCAGGGAGGCCGGTTTAGCCGCCCCGCGCCATGGAGGGCGCGTGGCGGCGGCCCCCCAAATCACTGGCGGATTACGGGCACACCGAGCCTAGGCGAGGTGCCGAGTGGTGGGGCAAGAGCCCTTTTGGTTACTTTTGGGGCTCTTTTCCAAAAGTGACCCGCTGTAAAAGCGGAACCCTAAGTGGCCGTTACCGCAGGAATGGATATGTACTCGATATAACAGCGTCGCCTGCCAGGCCGCCTTCGCGAGCAAGCCCGCTCCCACAGTTTGATCGCAGGGTGTCAGGTAAATAGGTGTTGGCTGGCAGGCCGTCATCGCAGGCAAGCCAGCTCCCACAGTTGGAGTGCGTTAGGGATTCTTCACATCGACCAGACTCATCAACCCCGCCAACGGAAAGTCCCCCTCAAGCTGCGCCAAACTGGCCGTGTACATCGGCTGTGGCTGACGCTGATGCCCATGCTGCAAAAAACTGATCAGGCTGCCCACCAGCGGTTGGTGGCTGACCAACAGCACGTCGTCATCGCTGTCGAGTTTCTCCAGCACTCGCTGAACATTCCCATCGGGCGTCAGCCACGGCACAGTACGGATTTCAGGCTGAAACCCCAGCACATCGCGCACCAACTGCGCCGTCTGTTGCGCCCTTACATAAGGGCTGGCAATGATGGCGCCCAAGGGCTGGCCAATCAGGTGCGCAGCACTGCGCAAGACTTCGGCACGCCCATGCTCGGTAAGGTTGCGCTCGGCGTCCGTGGGTGCGTGCCCTTCAGCTTCACCGTGACGTAGAATCCATACCTTCATAGCTTCGGCTCTTCATCACGCACCGGGTGCAGTGCCGGCGGTACGCTGTGGGCCGCTTCGCCTTCGGGCGCACGTGGGGTTGGCCAATCGGCGAACGGCCAGGGCTTTTGCTCGGTGTGGAAGCTGCCGAAGCGGCCAATCTGCGCCAGGAACTGGCTGAGGCTGTCGCCAAAGTTCATCAGGCCCAGGTTCGGCGCTCCGTAGACCAGCCGGTAAATCAATTGCACCACCACCAACGCGCCGAGCAGGAATTGCGCCACCTGCCACACCAGCGCAAACACCAGCATCCACAGGATGCGCAAGACAATCGACTCGTATGGGGGGGCAGCTTTGGGATCGTTCATGACGCGCTCCTCAGTTGAAACCACTGGTGGAAATGAAGTCGACATCGGTCTTGGGCTCGGCCCGCATCAGTAACTCGATGACCTGGTTCAAGGTGCGCCCTTCGAACAGGATCGCGTGCAGCCCGGCGACCAGCGGCATGTACACCCCCACTTCCTGGGCCTTGGCCTTCAAAACCTTGAGGGTGTTGACCCCTTCGGCCACTTCACCCAGGCGCGTCACCGCCTCCTCCAGGCTCAGCCCTTGGCCCAAGGCAAATCCAACCTGATAGTTGCGGCTTTTAGGCGATGAGCAGGTGACGATCAAGTCACCCACGCCCGCCAGGCCGAGGAAGGTCATGGGGTTGGCGCCCTGGTTCACCGCAAAACGCGTCATCTCGGCCAGGGCACGGGTGATCAGCATGCTCTTGGTGTTTTCGCCCATGCCCAGGGCCACGGCCATGCCGGCGATGATCGCGTAGACGTTTTTCAAGGCGCCGCCCAATTCGACGCCGAAGCGATCGGCGCTGGCGTAGACCCGGAAAGTACGGCCATGCAGCACCGCCTGGACGCGCTCGCACAAGGCCTCGTCTTCACTGGCGACCACGGTGGCGGTCAACGCGTGCTCGGCGACTTCCCGCGCAAGGTTTGGCCCGGACAGCACGCCAATGCGCGCCTGAGGGGCGATTTCGGTGAGGATTTCACTCATCAACTTGAAGGTGTGGGCTTCGATGCCCTTGGTCAGGCTGACCAACAACTTGCCAGCCAGGCGTTCGGCGTGGGGCGCCAATACCGAACGCAAGGCGCTGGAAGGCAGCGCGACGAAGCACAGGTCGCAAGCCGTGAGGGTGTCCAGCAGGTCGGTCACCGGTTCGACGGCAGGATGAATCTTGATACCTTTAAGGTAACGGGGGTTTTCGCGATGCACGCGAATGGCTTCGGCCTGCTCGGGGTCGCGCATCCACTGACGCACCGCGTGGCCGTTCTCGGCCAGCAGGTTAGCCACGGCGGTACCAAAACTTCCGCCTCCCAGGACCGCAATAGGGCGCTGTTCAGTCATATGCAATCCGTTAATCCATACCAGTGGCGATGGCGGCATTATACGGGGCGCCCGGCTTGCGGCCAGCCCCCCTATCAATTCGCGGTTTTGTCAGAAAATGCCACGGGTGTGCGAAGTAAATGCAAGTCCGACGACTGGCAAATAGCCGCGCCTCGGTTAACATGGTCGGCTATCCGCAATTAACAAGGCCGTGCCGTGTATCTAGGCCCTCCTCCTCGCTCATCACTGTTATTGATGCTGGTGTGCGCTACCTGCGCACAGGCCGACGACCTGTTCCTCGACAGCCAGCCGCTGCCCCAGGTCTTGACCGCCACGCGCCTCAAGCAATCGGCCGCCGCCGTGCCCGGCAGCATGACGGTGATCGACAGCGAGCTGATCAAGGCCAGTGGTGCCCGGGACATCTCGGAACTGCTGCGGCTGGTTCCCGGGATGATGGTCGGCTACACCAGTGGCAACCAGGCCTCGGTGAACTACCACGGCACCAGCGCCAGTGATGCCCGGCGCATGCAGGTGTTGATCGACGGGCGCTCGGTCTACCGCGCTGGCCTAGCCACGGTGGACTGGAGCGATATCCCGGTGGCCATGGAGGATATCGAGCGCATCGAGGTCTTTCGCGGCCCCAACACCGTCAGCTACGGCGCCAATGCACTGATGGCGGTGGTGAATATCCTCACCCGCTCGCCGGCCAACAGCCAGGGTTCACGGATAAAGGTGGTCCGTGGCGAACGTGGCATCAATGACTTCTATGCCAGCCAGGGTGTGGGCTGGGAGACCGGCGATTTGCGCTTGTCCCTGTCCGGGCAACAGGACGATGGTTTTGACAGCGACGCAGCCGGCGCCGACCGCCGTGACGGGCGCCGTCTCAACCGTTTCAGCCTGGCGGTGAGCCAGACCTTGAATGGGCAACAAAGCCTCGATTGGCAACTGAACGTCAAGGAAGGCACGAACCAGCGCCCTTATACCTACACCCCGGTGTTTGCCGGAATTACCGAAGGCGGTAGCAATTCCGACGCCACCGCCAAAGACTATGCGGGCTCCCTGCGCTGGAACTTCGACTTCAACCCCGACCACAGCCTGTATATCCAGGGTTCGGCACAGCAATGGGACCGCAAGCAAATCTGGAAAGCCTGTGACGCCAAGGTCTCGTTCAGCCCGGAGCTGACCCAGCTATGGCAGCTCAACCCCAACTATGCCGAACAGCTGGCGCGGCACATGGACACCTACAGCCAAGGCTCCGCACCACCCGGCAGCGCCGCCGAACAGGCCTTGGCCAATCAGGTGCTGGGCCAGTGGCGCAACGGCGCCAACCAGAGCGTGTGCGGCGATATCGACCAGAGCGCCCGTGAAAGCCGCTACGACGTGGAGATTCAGGACACGCTCAGCCTCTCCGACAGCCTGCGCCTGGTCAGCGGCATGAATTACCGCTACGACCGCGCCGACTCCGAGACCTACTTCAATGGCACCCTGGACGACACCACCTGGCGTCTGTTCGGGCATCTGGAATGGCGCGCCAGCGAACACTGGCTGCTGCAAGGTGGCGCCATGTACGAAGACACGCACCTGAGCGGTAACTCGCTGACGCCCCGTGTGGCGGTCAATTACCTGATCAACCCCCGCCACGGCTTGCGCGCGGTTTACTCCGAGGCGATCCGCTCGCCGGACATGTTCGAGAACAACGTCAACTGGAGCTACCGTGTCACCAATCTCAGCTCCCCGACCTACGGGCAAAACGCCGGGCAATATTTTGTCGTGACGCGCGGCCCCGGCAACCTCGACAAAGAGTTGATGCGCTCACGCGAGCTGGGCTACAACGGCTTCTTTGCCGAGCTGGGGCTGAATGTCGACGTGAAGCTGTTCTATGACGAAATCACCGACATGATCAGCTCGCCGCTGCGCAACAACCAGTACATCGCCAGTAACGCCAACAGCTCGCGCTTCACCGGTGCCGAGTCACAGCTCGACTGGCGCGTGAGTAGCGCCGACCGCCTGCGCCTGACCTATGCTTATGTAGACGCCACCTCCAGCAACCCGCTGGACAAAGCGCAAACCGCGCGTAACAGCGGCTCGGCCGGTTGGCTGCGTGAATGGGGCCAGGGGTGGTCCAGCGCCTTGTTCTACTATGGCGACGACGCACTCAACCAATATCGCTTCCAGCGGGTCGACCTGCGGGTGGCCAAGCGCATTGCCGTAGGCAAAACCAACGTGGAGCTGGCGGGCATGTTGCAACAACGCCTGGATAACCAACCCACCACCTGGGCGGACAACAACTACGACCATCGCCACGTTCTCTACTTCAGCGCCGAGCTGGACTTCTGACATGGCCGATCAGTCACGGATGACACGCCTCCTGGTTTCACGATTGTGGCGCCGCGGCCTGCTGCTGGCGTGCCTGCTGCTGGCAGCGCCGGCCTGGAGTGCCAGCATCCTGCTCACGGCCGCCGAGGACGGTGCCGGTGTGCGCGCCTTTACTCAGGCCCTTGCCCAACAGCGCCCCAACGACCAGGTCAGCTTTACCCCCCTCAACGAGTTGCAGGCGCCCAGGGACTTGCCCGCCAGCACCCGTTTGATCCTCCTCGACCTGCCCGGCCTCGACTGGCGCCTGCAGGATGCCCAGGGGCCGCCCGCTCTGGTGTTGCGCATCAGCCGCCTCCAGGCCCGGCAACGCCTGGGCAATACGCACCCGGCGAAAATCAGCCTGCTCTGGAGCGACCCGCCGCTGGAGCGTCAGTTGCGCCTGATCGCCCATATCCTGCCCCAGGCCCAGCGCGTTGGCGTGCTTTACGATGCCGGCAGTGAGTTCCTGCTGCGCGAACTGATGCAGGCCGCCAAGCCCATAGGCCTGGAAATCGTGCCCCAGCTCTGGGACAACACCAGTGACAGCCGCCCGCTGCAAAACCTGTTCAGGAACAGCGACGTGCTACTGGGCCTGGACGATCCGAACCTGTACAACCCCAAAACCGTAAAAAACCTGTTGCTGAGCAGTTACGCCCGACAACTGCCGTTGGTGGGGCCCAATGCCGGCTTTGTGCGGGCCGGCAGCCTGGCCAGCACCTACAGCGATCAGGCCGACTGGCTCGCCGTGCTGGACCATCTGCTAGACCAGCCGCCGGCCAATTGGCCGCACACGCTCTACCCTGAACACTTCAAAGTCGTGGGCAACCCGCAAGTCGCACGCTCACTGGGCATCGAACAGGTCGATGAAGTCGCCGTTGCCGCCCGCTTGGCCGAAGGAGAACAACGTCCATGACCTTGCGTCGTCGTTGGGATATCAACACCCGCACCCAGCTCATTACCCTGGGCCCCGCGCTGCTGTTGACCCTGCTGCTCATCACCTTCTTCACCTTTGTGCGCATCCAGGATTTGCGCCAGGAACTGGACCACACCGGTCAATTGATCGCCAACCAGCTGGCGCCCGCCACTGAGTACGGCGTGATTTCCGGCAACAACGACGTGCTTGAATCCCTGCTGCGTGCAACCCTGGCCACGCCCCATGTACGCTTCCTGGAGATCCAGGACAGCGCCGAGAACATCCTGGTGTACGTGGAGCAGCCGTCCGAGCGACATGATCGCTCGCTGTCGGTGAAGGTGTTCCAGGCACCGATCCGCCTGCAACACATCCAGCTCAACAATGACTTTTTCCAGGACAACCTCAACGAACCCAAGGCCCCCCGCGCGGACTACCTGGGGCGGGTGATCGTGGGCATGTCCAATGATGCGTTCAGCCAGCGCCAGCAGGAGATCCTGTTCAAGGCCGGGATCCTGGCGTTGTTCGCCCTCCTGTTTACCTTCCTGCTGGCGCGGCGCTTGTCGGCGAGCCTGTCAAAGCCGATCAGCGCCATGGGGCATGCGGTCAAGGCCATCCAGCAAGGCGATTACAAGACGCCACTGCCCATCGTCGATGACTCGGAACTGGGCGACCTCTCGCGGCATATCAACAACCTGGCCGAGGGCCTTCACCAGGCCAGTCGCGAACAGCAACAAGCCATGGCCCAGTTGATCCAGACCCGTGAAGAAGCCGAGCGGGCGAACAACGCCAAGTCGGATTTCCTGGCGATGATGAGCCATGAACTGCGCACGCCCATGAATGGCGTGCTGGGCATGCTGCAACTGCTGGAAACCACCGAGATGACCGAGGAGCAGACCGAGTATGCGGCGCTGGCTTCGGAGTCTACCGAGCACTTGCTCAAGGTGATCAATGACATCCTCGACTTCTCACGCATTGAACGCGCCGCACTGGAGCTGGAGCATATTCCGTTCAACCTGGCGGACCTGATCAGCAGCTGCGCCCAAGCGTTCCAGCACAGTGCCCAACAGCGCGGGCTGAGCCTGGAGTTGCCCATCCCCATGGGCCTGGAAGCCCTGCGGGTGCGCGGCGACCCGACGCGGATCCGTCAGATTCTGGTAAACCTGATCGGCAATGCATTGAAATTTACCGAACATGGCAGCGTGACCGTCGAGCCCCACTGGCAAACCCTGGACCATGAGTTGCTGTGGTTCACCTGCACCGTGCGCGACAGCGGCATCGGTATTTCTGCCGAACGCCTGGATTTGATGTTCGATGCCTTCCAGCAGGCCGACAGCTCCATTTCCAGGCGTTACGGTGGCACGGGCCTGGGCCTGCCGATTGCGCGCACCCTGGCCGAACGTATGGGTGGCACCTTGCGCGCCCAGAGCGAAGAAGGTCGAGGCTCAGTGTTCACCTTGGAGATTCCGCTGGCCATTGACCAGCAGCATGTGCCGGTCGCCGCTCCTGATGCGCTTGGCAAAGCCAGCGCCGGCGATGGGCGCCACGTACTGTTGGTGGAGGACAACCCGGTCAACCGCACCGTGGTCGAAGCGATGCTGCGCAGCCTGGGCTTCGAAGTCAGCCTGGCCACGGACGGCGCCGAGGCGATCCGCAGCGCCGAGAGCTTGATTTTCACCGCCATCCTGATGGATTGCCGCCTGCCCTTGATTGATGGCTACGAGGCCACGCGGCAGATTCGCCAACTGCCTGGCTGCGCCGATCTGCCGATCATCGCCCTGACGGCCAACGCCTTGCAGGGCGATCGCGAAGCCTGCCTGGCAGCCGGAATGAACGATTACCTGGCCAAGCCGTTCAAACGCACGGATTTGCAGCAAATCCTGCAGCGCTGGGTGCAATAGCGCCGCGCCATCAGCCAACTGCGACTGGCGTGAAAGACGAAAGTGGGGCAGTCTTAGGCACCCGAACGGGCTGATAAACAGGCCCGGTTTAAAATTTCAGTGAACAAGTGTACATTCAGTGCCTTGCCGCTGTGACTTTCACTACAACGCAATAGTCTATGTGTAGGCTGCCGCTATGAGGCATGAACGCTTCATTCGGTTCGGGAAGATTTGCCCAACCCAGCCGCATGGGATTATTGAGGAGCTCGCATGACCAAACAAAACGCCTTTACTCGGGAAGACCTGCTGCGCTGCAGTCGCGGTGAGCTGTTCGGCCCAGGTAACGCGCAACTGCCCGCCCCGAACATGCTGATGGTGGATCGCATCACCCATATCAGCGAAGAGGGTGGCAAGTACGGCAAAGGTGAATTGGTCGCCGAGCTGGATATCACCCCTGACCTGTGGTTCTTCGCTTGCCACTTCGAAGGCGACCCTGTGATGCCAGGCTGCCTGGGCCTTGATGCCATGTGGCAGCTGGTCGGTTTCTACCTGGGCTGGCAAGGCCTGCCGGGCCGCGGTCGCGCCCTGGGTTCGGGCGAAGTGAAGTTCTTTGGCCAGGTACTGCCGAGCGCCAAGAAAGTCACCTACAACATTCAAATCAAGCGCGTCCTCAAGGGCAAGCTGAACCTGGCCATCGCCGACGGTTCGGTGACTGTCGACGGTCGCGAGATCTATACTGCCGAAGGCCTTCGGGTCGGCGTATTTACTTCCACTGACAACTTTTAAGGGTTATCCGCATGCGCCGCGTCGTTATCACTGGTCTGGGCATCGTTTCTTGCCTGGGCAATGACAAAGAGACCGTCACCGCTAACCTGCGTGCAAGTCGCCCTGGCATCCGCTTCAACCCGGAATATGCCGAAATGGGTCTGCGTAGCCAGGTTTCCGGCTCCATTGACCTGCCCCTCGAAGAACTGATCGATCGCAAGATCTATCGCTTCGTCGGCCACGCTGCCGCCTACGCCTACCTGGCCATGAAAGACGCGATCGCGGACTCCGGCTTGAGCGAAGACCAGGTTTCGAACGTACGCACCGGCCTGATCGCCGGCTCCGGCGGCGCATCGACCCTCAACCAAATGGAAGCGCTGGATATCCTGCGCGAAAAAGGCGTGAAGCGCGTCGGCCCTTACCGTGTCACGCGGACCATGGGCAGCACCGTTTCCGCTTGCCTGGCTACGCCATTCCAGATCAAGGGCGTGAACTACTCGATCTCCTCCGCATGCGCCACCAGCGCCCACTGCATCGGGACTGCCGTTGAGCAGATCCAACTGGGCAAGCAGGACATCGTATTTGCCGGCGGCGGTGAAGAAGAGCATTGGAGCCAGTCGTTCCTGTTCGACGCCATGGGTGCATTGTCCACCCAGTACAACGAAACCCCAGAAAAAGCCTCCCGCGCTTACGACGCCAAGCGTGACGGTTTCGTCATCGCCGGCGGTGGTGGCATGGTGGTGGTCGAGGAGCTGGAACACGCCCTGGCCCGTGGCGCGAAGATCTACGCGGAAATCGTTGGCTATGGCGCGACGTCCGACGGCTACGACATGGTTGCGCCAAGCGGTGAAGGCGCCATCCGCTGCATGCAGATGGCAATGTCCACCGTCGACACCCCAATCGACTACCTGAACACCCACGGCACCTCGACCCCGGTCGGCGATGCCAAGGAAATGGAAGGCGTGCGTGCGGTATTTGGCGACAAGGCTCCGAAAATCAGCTCCACCAAGAGCCTGTCGGGTCACTCCCTGGGCGCCGCTGGCGTTCACGAAGCGATCTATTGCCTGCTGATGATGGAAGGCAACTTCATGGCCGGCTCGGCCAACATCGACGAGATTGATCCGGTTGTGGCTGATATGCCGATCCTGACCAAGACCGTTGAAAACGCCAAGATCGACACCGTGATGAGCAACAGCTTTGGTTTTGGTGGCACCAATGCCACCTTGGTACTCAAGCGCTGGCAGGGCAAGTAAGCCCGCAGGTTGATCACACGAAAAAGCCCCGACTGGTTCGGGGCTTTTTTTTGCGTTTGATTTGAAACCGCGTCGCCTTCATCGCAGGCAAGCCAGCTCCCACATTCGACCGTGCTCACCTTGAAGAAACGCGGTCCAGTGTGGGAGCTGGCTTGCCTGCGATTGGGCCAACCCGGTTCCCCGCCCTACACCGAAAACCGCGCCACCATCGAATTCAGATCCACCGCCAACCGCGACAACTCCTGGCTCGCTGCACTGGTCTGATTGGCCCCGGTCGATGTCTGGTGCGCCAGGTCGCGGATATTCATCAAGTTACGATCCACCTCCCGCGCCACCGCCGCCTGCTGCTCCGAGGCACTGGCGATCACCAGGTTGCGTTCGTTGATCAAGGTGAATGCCGAGGCAATCTCTTCCAGGGCCATGCCCGCCGATTTGGCGATATCCAGTGTGGAGCGCGCCCGAGTATTGCTCTGCTGCATCGAGCTGACAGCCTGGTCGGTGCCCTGCTGAATCCCGCTGATCATCTGCTCGATTTCCTGGGTCGACTGTTGTGTGCGATGAGCCAAGGCCCGCACCTCATCGGCTACCACCGCAAACCCGCGCCCGGCATCCCCTGCTCGCGCCGCTTCAATCGCCGCGTTCAGTGCCAGCAAGTTGGTTTGCTCGGCAATCGAGCGAATCACATCCAGCACTGTGCTGATGCCATAGACCTTTTGCGCCAGCGCTTCGACCTGGGTCACATTGGCGGTCACATCGGTGGCGAGGGCTTCAATCGAGACCACCGTCTGCTGCACCTGTTCACGCCCTTGCTGGGCAATGCGGTCGGATTCGCGAGACGCCTGGGACGTGGCCACGGCATTGCTCGCCACCTCCTCCACCGCCACCGTCATCTGATTGACGGCCGTGGCCGCCTGTTCGATTTCCTGGTTCTGCTGGTGCAAGCCACGGGTCGCATCCTCGGTGACGCAACTGAGCTCTTCGGAAGCCGACGCCAATTGGTTCGATGATTCTGATATGCGCCGGATAGTGTCGCGCAAGCTCTCCTGCATACGCTTGAGCGCCTGTTGCAAGCGCGCTGGCTCGTCGCTGCCACTGAGCCTGATGTCGCCCGTCAAGTCGCCACTGGCAACGCCCTGGGCCACTTTCAACGACTGTGCCAACGGCAGCACGATGCTGCGTGTCAGCCACACCGCCAGGCCAATCGTGATTAACGCCGTGACGCCAATCATGACCATCACCCAGACCCGCGACTGGCTGAACACCTGCTGTGCCAGCCGGGCGGCCTCGTTGGCGCTGGACTTGTTCAGATTGACCAACTCACGCAGCGTCACGGCCATCTGGTCGGCCATCTGATTCATTTCGCCATTGACCACCGCAATGGCGTCCTCCAGCCGATTAGCCTTGGATAAGCCCACCACCTGCTCCTGGCGTTGCAGGTACTGCTGCTCCTCGACCTTGAAGCGATCAAACAGCACCCGCTCCTCTGGCAAGACGATCAATGCCTCGTACACGCCTTCAGCGTGATGCAAGCCGGTTTTGATCTCGGCGATTTTCTGCTCGTTCTGCGCCACCGCCTGGGGGTCGCGGTTGACCAGCAAGCGCAACGTCAGCGCCCGAATGCGCAACACATCCTGATTCATCTCCCCCACCGCCATGACGCTGGGCAGCCAGTTGGTCTCCACCTGGTCCGACTGCTGGCGCATATTAGCCATCTGCAACAGGGCAAAGCCGCCCAAGACGAACACCATCAACGCCAGCACACCAAAGCCCAGGCCGGCGCGAGGGGCGATATTCAAACTGCGGATATTCATGCCAGGGTTCCTTCCAAAAGTACTGCATCCACCTGCAGCGGGTCTCTTGGACGTTATCGGCACCTCAGATCATGAGCATAAGATCAAAACGCGATATCAACGCGCGTCTCCATCGCGAGGCGGCTTGGGCAGGATGGCCAGGAAATTGTCGCGGGCAACCTTGTGGGCAACGTCTTCAGGCAACGCATCGAGGAAAGGATCGAAGCGGCGCATCTCTTTGCCCAACTTATTGAAGCGCCCCACAACATCGGAGCCGAGCATGAAGCGATCCGGGAAGCGCTCCACCAGCGCAACCCATTGCGGCCGTGGCTTATCGGCGTCGTCCAGCAGATACGGTGTGAGCATGCTCCAGGACAAGTCGATATACAGGTTGGGGTAAGCCTCAAGCAGGCGCGCCAAGGTGGGCAGCAAAAACTCCATTTGCACCTGATGACGGTGGATTTCCTTGCTGGTACCGGCATGGGCCCAGATAAAACGCGTGTGCGGGTGGTTGCGTAACGGCTGCTCGACTTCCGCCAGGTACAGTGGGTTGCGCTCACGTTTGGAGGTAATGTTGGAATGCAGCATCACCGGCAGGTCGTTTTCGGCCGCCAGGTGGTAGATGCGCGTCATGGCTTCGTTATTGGCACGCGGCGTGTCGCCGGAAGTCAGCGCGGTGAGGTCATCATGGCGGGTAAACACTTCACCGATGCCCTGCCACAGCCCAGGGTTGAGGTCGAGCATGCGCTGAATGTGGGCGGCGGAGTTCTTGTCGTTGGGATTGAAACCGGCGAGGAACGGGTGAAAGTGCTGGCGTTGCGCAGGAGAAAGTTTATTCACTGCCGCCGCGACGATCACATCCGTGGCGCTGTACCAATAAGCATCGGCGTCGTCACCGGCGTAATAGCGCGGGCGCTTGGGCTCGTCTTCGTGCCATTTCTTGGCCACGGGAATCCCGGAAATCATGACGTGCTCAATGCGGTTGTCCGCCATGGCCTTGAGCAGCTTGTCCATACCAGCGGTTTCCTGGAAAAAATCCACGTAATGCAGGTGCGCGTCGCTGTAGGCATAGTCACGGGCCTGCGCGGCAAGGCTGCTGATGGCGAGCAACAAGGCAAGACTCAGGCGGGTTCCAGACACGGTAAAACCTCACTATGGGCTGATACGGGTAGACCTTGCGCCAGCCTTCAGGGTTCAGCATGGAAAAAACCGGAACACTGGAGTGCCAGCATGCTCTATAACTGCATGACCTTCATCCTGCGCCCTCACGAGGTTTGCCATGCCTGTTACCGTTAATACGTTGAACGCTGAAAACTTTCGTCACAGCGTGAATATCAATAATCACGAGCTGTTTACCGACCTGCCCAAGAGCTTGGGCGGTGACGATTCGGCGCCGTCCCCCCACGATTATTTCGATGCTGCGCTGGCGTCGTGCAAAGCTTTGACCGTGAGGCTCTACGCGCAGAAAAAAGATATCCCGCTGACCGGCGTGACCGTGGAGGTCACTCACGACAGCGCCGAAGAGCAAAAGGGTAAATACAAGCTCAACGTCAAGCTCACCCTCAAGGGCGTACTCACCGACGCCCAGCGCGATGAACTGCACCGCGTCGCCGATAAATGCCCGGTACATAAGCTGATGACCACTGCCGAAGTCACTATCGAGACGAAATTATCGGAAGGCGCCTTCAGCCAATAGCCCCACCTTCCCATCGAGCGGGTTATGCTCAAAGCATCTAACCCGCTCAGACTGGGATGCCCATGACCACTCTCACCGTGATTCGCCCTCGCCCCGAAGATGTAGAAGGCCAGCCTATCCTGCGACCCCTGCCCTCGCGTGAATGCCGCAGCGTCGGGCCCTTTGTGTTTTTCGACCACATGCTGCCGACCCGCTACGCACCGGGTAACGGCATGAATATCCGCCAGCATCCCCATATCGGCCTGTCCACCCTTACTTACCTGTTTGAAGGCGTCTTGCAGCATAAGGACAGCCTTGGCTCGGACCAGGTGGTGCAAGCCGGCGATGTCAGCTGGATGACCGCCGGCAGCGCGATTGCCCACGTCGAGCGCACACCTGAAGCGGTCAAGGCCAGTGGCTTCAACCTGCATGGCCTGCAGGTATGGCTGGCCTCGCCCAAGGACCACGAGACCGGGCCGGGACACTACAGCCATCACCCAGCGGCGAGCTTGCCGAAAAGCGATAACCTCGGCGTGCAGGTGCGTTTGATCGCCGGTGATGGTTTTTGCCTCAGGTCACCGGTGCCGGTACTGTCGCCGACGCTGTATGCCGAGGTACAGATGCAAACCGCCACCACCCTGTTGATTCCTGATGAACATGAGGAACGTGCGGTGTATGTGCTGGAGGGTGAGGTGCAGTTGGACGGTGAAGCCCTGGAGGTCAACAGCTTGGTGGTATTGCCGACTGGGCAGGAGATGACCCTGTATGCCGAGAGTGATTGCCACCTGATGGTATTTGGCGGGGCGCCGCTGGATGGGCCACGGCGGATCAACTGGAATTTTGTGGCGAGTGATCCGGCGGTGATCGAGCAGGCGAGACAGCGTTGGGCGGCCGGGGATTGGCCCACCGTGCCGGGGGAGTCAGAAAGAATCGAGTTGCCTGTGAAATAGCTATCGCAGGCAAGCCAGCTCCCACATTTGATGGGTATACACATTTTAGAATGTAGGAGCTGGCTTGCCTGCGATGGCGTCCGATCAGGCGCTGAGAAATCAGCCCTTGAACACTTCATCCAACAAGTTATGCATCGACTGGAAAGCCCGTGCAGCGGTCTTGGCGTCGTACATCATCTTGCCTGGCACATTGGCATGGGGGTCGGTGAAGGAATGCACCGCACCGCCGTAGCTGAGCAACTGCCAATCCACACCCGCCGCGTTCATTTCATCTTCGAACGCCGGCAGTTGCTCTTTGGGCACCAACGGGTCCGAGGCGCCATGCAGCACCAGCACTGACCCCTTGATGTTCTTCGCATCCGCCGGGTTCGGTGTATCCAGGGTGCCATGGAACGACACGGCAGCCTTCAGCGGCGCGCCGGTACGGGCCAGCTCCAGGGAGCAGCAACCGCCAAAGCAGAAGCCGAAGGTGGCCAGTTTCGAGGTGTCCACTGCTGCCTCAGTCTGGCCTTGCAGTTGCTCTAACGCTGCTTGCATGCGCTTGTTCAGCAACGGGCGATCATTCTTCAACGGCATCATCGCCGCGCCCGCTTCATCGCCATTTGAAGGACGTACGTTTTGCCCGTAGAGGTCGGCAATCAACACCACGTAGCCTTTGCCGGCAACGGCCTTCGCGATCTCTTCGGCCCCCACACTCACGCCCATCCAGTTCGGCGCCATCAGCAGTCCCGGCAACGGGCCCTTGTGGCTGGCATCGAACGCCAGACGGCTTTCATAAGACTGGCCATCAATCTGATAGACCACGGAACGTACAGTGACTTGGCTCATCATTTTCCCCAATTCAGATGGATTGACGATGCTCCCTGTAGGAGCGAGCTTGCTCGCGAAGAACGTCAACGATAACGCGCAAATGCTGAATGAACGCGGTGATCTCACGTTTTTCGCGAGCAAGCTCGCTCCTACAGTAGAGCCAGAACGAAAAAACCCGCCGAAGCGGGTTTTTCTACAACGGTGTTAAACCGACAATTCAACCAACAGCTTGTTCAGTCGGCGCACATACGCGGCCGGGTCCTTCAAGCTGTCGCCGGCTGCCAGGGCGGCCTGGTCGAAGAGGATGTGCGACAGGTCACCAAACCGCTCTTCGCTCTGCTCGCCATCGAGTTTCTCGATCAGCGGGTGAGACGGGTTGAATTCGAAGATCGGCTTGGAATCCGGCACTTTCTGGCCGCTGGCTTCCAGGATCTGGCGCATCTGCATGCCCAGGTCCTGCTCGCCGATGGCCAGGATCGCAGGAGAGTCGGTCAGGCGGTGGGAAACCCGCACTTCACTCACCGCTTCGCCCAGGGAAGCCTTGATGCGCTCAACCAGGCCCTCTTTGGACTTGGCGACTTCTTCGGCTTCCTTCTTCTCTTCTTCGGAGTCCAGGTTCCCCAGGTCCAGGTCACCACGGGCCACGTCGACGAAGGTTTTGCCGTCGAACTCGGTGAGGTAGCTCATCAGCCACTCATCGATACGGTCGGTCAGCAGCAGCACTTCGATGCCTTTCTTGCGGAAGACTTCCAGGTGCGGGCTGTTCTTGACCTGGGCGTAGGTTTCGCCGGTCAGGTAGTAGATCTTGTCCTGACCTTCCTTGGCACGTGCCAGGTAGTCAGCCAGGGACACAACCTGCTCGCCGTCTTCACCCTGAGTCGAGGCAAAACGCAGCAAACCGGCGATTTTTTCCTTGTTGGCAAAATCTTCCGCCGGGCCTTCTTTCATGACCTGGCCGAAGTTTTTCCAGAAGCTCTTGTATTGCTCAGGCTCGTTCTTCGCCAGCTTTTCCAACATGTCGAGTACGCGCTTGGTGAGCGCCGACTTCATGGAGTCGATGATCGGGTCTTTCTGCAGGATTTCCCGCGACACGTTCAGCGACAGGTCGTTGGAGTCGACCACACCTTTGATAAAGCGCAGGTAAAGTGGCAGGAAGGATTCCGCCTGGTCCATTACGAACACGCGCTGCACGTAGAGCTTCAGGCCTTTTGGCGCTTCACGCTGGTACAGGTCGAACGGAGCACGGGCCGGTACGTAGAGCAGCGAGCTGTATTCGAGCTTGCCTTCAACCTTGTTGTGGCTCCAGCTCAGCGGGTTCTCGTAGTCGTGGCCGATGTGCTTGTAGAACTCCTGGTATTCCTCGTCCTTGATCTCGGTACGCGGACGGGTCCACAGGGCGCTGGCGCGGTTGACGGTTTCCCACTCTACCGCCGGGGCTTCTTCGCCTTCGGCAACGGTCTGTTCCTTGGGCAACTCGATCGGCAACGCGATGTGGTCGGAGTACTTCTTGATGATGTTGCGCAGGCGCCAGCCATCGGCGAATTCATCTTCACCGGCTTTCAGGTGCAGCACGATGCGCGTGCCACGGTCAGCCTTGTCGATCGTGGCGATTTCGAATTCGCCTTCGCCCTTGGAAGCCCAGTGCACGCCTTCGCTGGCGTCAAGGCCGGCGCGGCGGCTGAATACTTCAACCTTGTCGGCGACGATGAAGGCCGAATAGAAGCCCACGCCGAATTGGCCGATCAGGTGAGAGTCTTTTTTCTGGTCGCCCGACAGGTTCTTCATGAAATCTGCGGTGCCGGACTTGGCGATGGTCCCCAGGTGGGTGATCGCATCGTCACGGCTCATGCCGATACCGTTGTCTTCGAGGGTGACGGTCTTGGCGTCTTTGTCGTAGCTCACACGGATCTTCAGTTCCGCGCCGCCTTCCAGCAACTCAGGCTTGGACAGGGCTTCGAAACGTAATTTGTCGACAGCGTCAGAGGCGTTCGAGATCAATTCGCGAAGGAAAATTTCCTTGTTGGAATACAGCGAATGGATCATGAGGTGCAGCAGTTGCTTCACCTCGGTCTGGAAGCCCAGGGTTTCCTTTTGAGTTTCCACACTCATGGTCATCAAACTCCAATTGGATGGCAGTGGCCGCGCCCGAAAGGGTTGGCGGCGGGTTGTCATCAAAGTTGGGGGCTCAGGCCAGGATTTCAAGGGCGGGCCAATTCCTCAATCTTGAAATGTGCGCGGGCGGTGGCAATCGGTTCGGCCGGTGTGCTCTGCCAGGCGGTAATCGCCACGTTGGCCACGCGCCGGCCCTGGCGCCATACCTGGCACTTGGCATAGGTGTCACGAAACTGGCCGGCGCGCAGATAATCCAGGGAGAAGTCGATGATTTTCGGCAGGCCCGGAGCGCCCGTGAACACCATCAGATGCAGGGCGGCTGCCAACTCCATGAAGCCGGCGATCACCCCGCCATGCAACGCCGGCAATATGGGGTTACCAATATTGTCCTTGCTGGCCGGCAGGCGAAACAGCAACTCATCCCCCAGCCGGGTGCATTCGATGCCGATCAACCTGGCATAAGGCACCAACTCGAGCAGCGCGTCACAGTCGCCACGATCGAGGGCTTGCTCCAGACGGGTCTTGAACCGATGCGTCATGCCTGCTCTCCCTTGATGACCGTGCCCAAGCCTTGGGTGCCTTTGAGGCGCTTGCCCATGCGCATAAACGTGCCCACCACATGGGCAATAGGTTGTTGCGGGTCATCCTGATAGGCAACGCCACGGGTGAAGATCACATCGGTGGTCACCCGGTAGCATTGCGCGAAGCCATACACCGGCTTATGGGGTTCGGCGGGATGCATGTAGTCGATACGCAGGTCCAGGGTGGGGCACACCTCGAACTCGGGCAGTACGCACAGGGTTGCCATGCCGCACGCGGTGTCCATCAATGAGGTCAGCGCGCCGCCGTGGATCACCCCGCTCAGGGGGTCACCGACGATATGCGGCCCATAAGGCAGTACGAGGGTCATGCCCTCCTCGCTGGCTTCATGCACCGTCACGCCCAGCACATGGCAATGGCGCAGGGCCGAAACGAAGCGCACGGCACGCTCTAACAAAGGGTTTTCGGTCATTGTTTTTAGACTCTTATTAGTGTGAATTCGGCGGATTGGAATGACTGGGTAAAGTTCCTGTACGAAACATGCTATATATCTGTGGGACATAAGGAACTAATGCTGGCCCCTTGGGTTCGAAAGGCCAGTAGATATCTTCAATAAGGAGAAACACCCCATGCGTAAGACATTAGCTATTTCCATGATGCTGGCCGCTGCTCTCGGTCTGGCTGCCTGCGACAAGAAATCCGAAGACAAAGCCCAAGATGCCGCTGCACACTCTGAGCAAGCACAGCAAGACATGGCTAAAGCACAGGATAAAGTGAACGACGCTGCGAAAGAAAACGCTGAAGCTGCCAAAGCTCAGGCCGAATCGAACGAAGCTGCTGCAAAAGAAGCTGCACCTGCCGCACCTGCAGAACCTGCCAAGCAGTAATCGCAGGGTTTAAAGCAGTATTGCAGCAAAAGAAAGCCCGCTGATTAAAGCGGGCTTTTCTTTGTCTGCGATTTGCTTGCAGCGCTACTGTGCGCCGTCTTTTACAACGTCGGCTCCCGGCATATCGGTCGGGGTATACACCATCACCTGCAATACATCGGAATGGAACTCGCGGCGGTACAGCACCAGCACCACCCCGCTACTCATCAACATGAACAACCAGGGGCTGACAAACCAGGCCAGCATGGTCATGCCGAAGTAATAGGCGCGCAGGCCAAAGTTGAACTGGTTGGCCGCCATCGAAATCACTCGCGCCGCCCGCAAAGCAAACGCCTTGCGCTCCTGCTCTGACACGTGCCGTTCACCGATCATGGGCGCCGAGCCCACCAGCACCGCCGCGAAGTTGTACTGGCGCATGCACCAGCTGAAGGTGAAAAAGGCATAGACGAACACCAGTGCCAGGCACAGCAATTTGATCTCCGACATGCCCTGGGATGCCTGCTGCACCATGGGAATGTCCGCCAGCAGTGACACTGCGCGTTCCGAAGCCCCCAGCACCGTGAGAATACCGGCGAGGATGATCAAGGTGCTGGAGGCAAAGAACGAGGCATTGCGCTCCAGGTTACCGATCACACTGGCGTCGGCGATACGGTTGTCGCGCAGCAGCATGCGGCGCATCCAGTCTTCACGGTACAGGTGCAACACACTGGCCAGGCACGCCGTGTCCCGGGCTTTCCACGTTGCGTAACGGGTGTAGCCGCCCCAGCAGATGACAAACCAGAGTGCTGCAAGCAGATGAACTTGATTGATTTCGACAAACGACATGTAGGTCCTTGTACAGGGTAGCCATGGTGAAAACGCGGTCAAACTGTGGGAGCGGGCTTGCTCGCGAATGCGGTGTGCCAGCTGCATATTAGTTTGCTGACACACCGCATTCGCGAGCAAGCCCGCTCCCACATTACCGGTTCACAAGTTTAGAAATATGTAACCTCATACGCAAAAAAAAAGCCCCGTATCGTTTGATACGGGGCATTTCAGTAGAGCTCAACCGCGCGTTACGCGATGGCTTCGCTGCGCTTACCCAGCATACGGTCAATCACCACGGCCACGACCAGCGTCATCACCGACGGCACCAGCCACGCCAGGCCTTGTTCGCTCAACGGCAGGTTTACCAGTTGCGTAGGCATCCAACCCGCCAGGCCCGCACCCTTGAGTGCGTCGATGCAGCCAAAGATGAACGACACCAGCATCACCGGGCCGACAATACGGCCCTGTTCCTGCCAGAACCCTTTGCAGAAGCTCAAGGCCACCAACACGATGCATGGCGGGTAGATCGCGGTCAGCACCGGGATCGAGAAGGCAATGAGTTTGGTCAAGCCCAAGTTGGACACAAACAGCGAGAACAGTGCCAGGATCACCACCAGGGTCTTGTAGGACAGCGGCAGGATCTTGCTGAAGTACTCGGCGCAGGCACAGGTCAGGCCCACGGCGGTCACCAGGCATGCCAGGGAAATCAGCACGGCGAGGAAACCACTGCCCAGGGAGCCGAACGTGTATTGCACATAGGCGTGCAGTACCGCCGCGCCATTGCTGGCACCCGCGGCCACGGCATGGCTGCCCGAACCCAGGCGGAACAGGCTGACGTACACCAGTGCCAGGCCCACGCCGGCAATCAGCCCGGCAATGATCGCGTAGCGGGTGATCAGCTTGGGTGACTCGACGCCACGGGAGCGAATCGCGTTGACGATCACGATGCCGAACACCAAGGCGCCCAGGGTATCCATGGTCAGGTAACCATTAATAAAGCCTTGGGAGAACGGCGCGGCAACGTATTCCGGCGTGGCAACCCCCACCTCACCGGCGGGCAAGGCAAACGCAGCGATGCCGAGAATAGCCAGGGCGATGATTTTCAGCGGCGCCAGGAAACGGCCCACGGTGTCCAGCAGTCGACCTGGGTACAGGGAGACAAAGAACACCACCAGGAAATACACCGAGCTGTAGAGGAACAGTGCCAACGGGCTCTCACCGGTCAAGGGCGCCAGGCCCACTTCAAACGATACTGTTGCGGTGCGCGGGGTCGCAAACAGCGGGCCCACTGCCAGGTAGGCCGCTGCCGCCAGCAGGCCACCGGCGATCTTGCCAATCGGGCTGCTCAGCGCATCCATGCCACCACCGACCTTGGCCAGGGCGATCACAGTGACCACCGGCAAACCGACCGCGGTGATCAGAAAGCCCAGCGCCGCCATCCAGACATGCGGCCCGGACTGCAAACCAACGATAGGCGGGAAGATGATGTTGCCGGCGCCCACGAACAGGGCAAAGGTCATAAAGCCCAGCGCCAGGATATCCTGGCTTTTCAACACTTTCATTTGAGGAAATACCACACTACTGAATCGGAATTTAGAGAGGGCTTCCCTATGGATGAGGGAAATGCTGCCGGCCCTTGTGGGGACCGACCGGTCTAGCGCGCAGCTTCCTTTTGGGACGCGGACGCATAAAGAGGCGGCTAGAGTACAGAATTAGGCTGACAAACGCACTGTTGCGGGGCGGACTGTCCGATAAGCGACATTTCAATGTCGCGTTTTCATACTTAATTGGGCAATACAGAACCCTGTGGGCGCTGGCTTGCCTGCGATGGCATCGACTCGGTTTGGCTGATGCACCCAGTTGTCTGTATCGCAGGCAAGCCAGCTCCCACATTGAACCGAGCACATTCGTCAATCTGGCTATATCCAGAAAGCACAAAGGCCACCCGAAGGTGGCCTTTGTGTGGTGAAGCGTCAGCTAAGCGCGAGGCTTACTTGACAGCCCAACCGGTCAGCTCGGCCAGGGCCTTGCCGATGTCTGCCAGCGAACGCACGGTTTTAACGCCTGCGTCTTGCAGTGCAGCGAATTTCTCGTCTGCAGTGCCTTTGCCGCCAGAGATGATTGCGCCAGCATGGCCCATGCGCTTGCCCGCAGGGGCAGTCACACCAGCGATGTAGGAAACAACCGGCTTGGTCACGTGTGCCTTGATGTAGGCAGCCGCTTCTTCTTCAGCCGAACCGCCGATCTCACCGATCATTACGATCGCTTCGGTCTTCGGGTCTTCCTGGAACAGCTTCAGGATGTCGATGAAGTTGGAGCCTGGGATCGGGTCACCGCCGATGCCGACGCAAGTCGACTGACCGAAACCGGCGTCAGTGGTTTGCTTGACAGCTTCATAGGTCAGGGTGCCGGAACGGGAAACGATACCGACTTTACCTGGCAAGTGAATGTGACCTGGCATGATGCCGATCTTGCATTCGCCTGGGGTGATCACGCCTGGGCAGTTAGGGCCGATCAGGACTACGCCCAGTTCGTCGCACTTAACTTTAGCGTCCAGCATGTCCAGTGTAGGAATGCCTTCGGTGATGCAGACGATCAGCTTGATGCCGCCGAATGCCGCTTCCAGGATCGAGTCCTTGCAGAAAGGAGCTGGAACGTAGATCACGCTGGCGGTGGCGCCAGTGGCTTCTACTGCTTCTTTCACGGTGTTGAACACGGGCAGGCCCAGGTGCTCGGTGCCGCCTTTGCCTGGAGTTACGCCGCCAACCATCTGGGTGCCGTATTCGATGGCTTGCTGGGTGTGGAAACTACCTTGCGAACCGGTAATACCCTGGCAGATAACTTTGGTGTCTTTATTGATCAGGACGCTCATTACTTGCCCTCCGCAGCTTTGACAACTTGTTGAGCAGCGTCGGTCAGGCTGGTAGCCGCGATGATGTTCAAACCGCTTTCTGCCAGTACTTTAGCGCCCAGTTCAGCGTTGTTACCTTCAAGGCGAACAACAACCGGGATTTTAACGCCGACTTCTTTCACTGCACCGATGATGCCTTCGGCAATCATGTCGCAACGAACGATGCCGCCGAAGATGTTGACCAGTACTGCAGCGACGTTGGAGTCGGACAGGATGATCTTGAACGCTTCGGTAACGCGTTCCTTGGTAGCGCCACCACCTACGTCGAGGAAGTTGGCTGGCTTGCCGCCATGCAGGTTGACGATGTCCATGGTACCCATGGCCAGGCCGGCACCGTTGACCATGCAGCCGATGTTGCCTTCCAGGGCTACGTAGTTCAGTTCGAACTTGGCAGCGTGCGCTTCGCGCGGATCGTCTTGCGACGGATCGTGGAAAGTCTTCAGCTTAGGCTGACGGTACATGGCGTTGGCGTCGATGTTGATCTTGGCATCGAGGCAGTGCAGATCGCCGTCAGCCTTGATCACCAGCGGGTTCACTTCCAGCAGGGCCAGATCGTGATCCTGGAACAGTTTGGCCAGACCTACGAAGATCTTGGCGAACTGGGCAACTTGCTTGCCTTCCAGGCCCAGCTGGAAAGCCAGTTCACGACCCTGGAATGGCTGAGCGCCAACCAGTGGATCGATAGTGGCCTTCAGAATTTTTTCTGGGGTTTCGTGAGCAATTTTCTCGATGTCCACGCCACCTTCGGTGGAAGCCATGAACACGATGCGACGGCTCGAACGGTCAACGACAGCGCCCAGGTACAGCTCTTTAGCGATATCAGTGCACGATTCAACCAGGATCTTGGTGACTGGTTGGCCATTGGCATCAGTCTGGTAAGTCACCAGACGCTTGCCCAGCCACTGCTGTGCGAAGGCCTTGGCGTCTTCTTTGCTGCGAACCAGCTTGACGCCGCCCGCTTTACCGCGACCACCGGCGTGGACCTGGGCTTTGACAACCCACTCGCTGCCGCCGATTTTGTCGCAAGCTTCTGCTGCTGCTTCCGGGGTGTCTACTGCGTAGCCCTTGGAAACTGGCAGGCCGTATTCAGCGAACAGCTGCTTACCCTGATACTCGTGAAGATTCATGCTTTTTACCGTCTTCGTTAGGTACTGCGCATTCGGCGCTGCGCTCATTATGAGTGCCGCGCCACCTGTGACTGCTGCTCGCGCAACTTGCGGGGCTTATGGCCCGTAAAGCTGCGCAAGGCTGCGTCCAGCGGATATTCCGCGGTGAGTCTTGCGCGCAAGGCTCACGACGGGCAACTCCGCCGTGGTTTCTTATTATCTCGCTTAGCGCTTCTTCTTGTTGGCAATGTGGATGGCGCCGCCATTCACTGCCAACGCAGCTTCGTGCAGCGCTTCGGACAGGGTCGGATGGGAGAAGACCATCATGCCCAAGTCCTCGGCACTGGTGCCGAATTCCATGCCGATCGCGCCTTGCTGAACCAGTTCTGCAGCGCTTGGGCCAATCACGTGGACGCCCAATACGCGGTCAGTCTTGGCATCAGCGATGACTTTGACAAAACCACCGGTGTCGTTGGCTGCCATGGCACGGCCAGAAGCGGCAAACGGGAAGGTGCCGACGTTAACTTCAACGCCTTCAGCTTTCAACTGCTGTTCGTTCTTGCCGACCCATGCAATTTCCGGGTGGGTGTAGATAACCGATGGGATCAGGTCGTAGTTCATCTGGGTCTTGTGACCCTTGATGCGCTCAACGACCATGATGCCCTCTTCGGAAGCCTTGTGGGCCAGCATCATGCCACGAACCACGTCGCCAATGGCATAGACGCCAGGCACGGTGGTGGCGCAATGATCGTCAACGTGGATGAAACCACGCTCGTCGATGTTCACGCCGCTGTCGGAAGCCAGCAAGTCGTTGGTCACTGGGCGGCGGCCCACGGCGACGATCAGCTTGTCGAAAGTGATGGTCTGCTCGCCGTCTTTATCGGTGTAGGTCACTACGACTTCTTCGCCGTTGACCTTGGAACCGGTAACACGGGCGCCGAGCTTGATGTCCAGACCTTGTTTGGTCAGGGTTTTCAGCGCTTCCTTGGACACCGCGGTGTCGGCAGCCAGCAGGAATGTATCCAGGGCTTCCAGCACGGTGACTTGAGCACCCAGGCGGGACCATACCGAACCCAGTTCCAAACCGATCACGCCAGCGCCGATGACGCCCAGACGCTTAGGCACAGCCTGGAATTCCAGGGCGCCGGTCGAATCAACGATCACGTTGTTATCAACAGGAGCAGGCGGAATGTCGATTGGACGCGAACCTGGCGCCAGGATCACGTTTTCGGCTTCGATGACTTCAACCGAACCGTCTGGCTTGGTGACTTCAACTTTCTTGCCGGCCAGCAGCTTGCCGTGGCCTTGAATCGAAGTAACGCCGTTGGCCTTGAACAAGGTCGCAACGCCGGAAGTCAGGCCTTTGACGATATTGGCTTTACGGCCGACCATTGCGGGTACGTCCATGGTCACGCCAGCATGGTTGATGCCGTGGATCGCAAAGCCGTCTTGGGCTTCGTGGAATTTCCAGGAGCTGTCCAGCAGCGCCTTGGACGGAATGCAACCCACGTTCAGGCAAGTACCGCCCAGCGCCAGTTTGCCTTCCTTGTCGGTGTATTTTTCGATGCAAGCAGTGGACAGGCCCAGTTGCGCAGCCTTGATGGCGGCAACATAGCCGCCAGGGCCTGCACCAATCACTACAACGTCAAATTTCTGTGTCATGAAAATAGATCCTCTATTTGCGACAAGCTTCTAGTCACACATTGCAAGCCAAGCTGCTTTTTCCTACAGCTTGTAGCTCGCAACGTGCAACTGCTTCTATCAGATGTCCAGGAGCAGGCGAGCCGGGTCTTCCAGCAGGTTCTTGATGGTCACCAGGAACGTCACGGCTTCTTTACCGTCGATCAGGCGGTGATCGTAAGACAGTGCCAGGTACATCATTGGGCGGATCACGACTTGGCCGTTGATGGCCATCGGACGCTGGATGATGTTGTGCATGCCCAGGATCGCGGCCTGCGGTGGGTTGACGATCGGCGTCGACATCATCGAACCGAAGGTACCACCGTTGGTGATGGTGAAGGTACCGCCGGTCATCTCGTCGATGGTCAGCTTGCCGTCACGGGCTTTCTTGCCGAAGCCAGCGATGCCGCCTTCGATTTCGGCCAGGCTCATCAGCTCGGCGTTACGCAGGACTGGAACCACCAGGCCGCGGTCGCTGGAGACGGCAACGCCGATATCCGAGTAGCCGTGGTAAACGATGTCGCCGCCGTCGATCGAAGCGTTGACTGCCGGGAAGCGCTTCAGCGCTTCGGTGGCCGCTTTCACGAAGAACGACATGAAGCCCAGGCGCACGCCGTTGTGGGACTTCTCGAACAGGTCCTTGTACTTCGAACGCAGGGCCATGACTTCGGTCATGTCGACTTCGTTGAAGGTGGTCAGCATCGCCATGTTCGACTGAGCTTCAACCAGGCGCTTGGCCACGGTGGCACGTACGCGAGTCATCGGTACGCGCTTCTCGGTGCGGTCGCCAGCGGCAAACACAGGCGCAGCGGCAGCAGGCGCTGCAGCCTTGGCAGGTGCGGCAGCCGGAGCGTTCTTCTTGGCTTCAACTGCGGCAACCACGTCTTCCTTGGTCACACGGCCATCTTTGCCGGTGCCCTTGATGGAAGCCAGGTTGATGCCGTTTTCTTCAGCCAGTTGACGCGCAGCCGGTGCAGCGATTGGATCTTCGCCACCCGCAGCCGGTGCGGCAGGCGCAGAAGCAGCCGGTGCAGCAGCGGCAGGAGCAGCGGCAGCAGCGCTGCCCTCTTCGATCGAGCCCAGTACCTGATTCGACAGAACGGTAGCGCCCTCTTCAGCAACGATTGCGCCCAGCACGCCGTCAGCTTCGGCCAACACTTCCAGAACGACTTTGTCGGTCTCGATGTCGACGATCAGGTCGTCACGCTTGACGGCCTCGCCTGGTTTCTTGTGCCAGGTGGCAACGGTGCCATCGGCAACCGATTCCGGGAATGACGGGGCTTTGATTTCGATAGCCATTATCTGTAGGTCCTTAAAATTCGGTTTCAGTCAGCGCGAAGGCGTTAAACAGTGAAAGCATCTTGCAGCAGTTTTTCCTGCTGCTCGGCGTGCATCGACGCGTAACCACAGGCAGGTGCAGCAGAAGCATCACGACCGGCGTACTCAAGGACCAAAGCCTTGTTGTGGTTGCCGATGCTGCGACGCAGATGATGCTGGCTGCTGTACCAGGCGCCCTGGTTCATCGGTTCTTCCTGACACCACACTACGTTCGTGAGGTTGGTGTAAGGCGCGATGATCTCCATGAGGTCATCTTCCGGGAACGGATAAAGCTGCTCGATACGCACGATGGCGATGTCTTCGCGGCCTTCGGCACGGCGTTTTTCCAACAGATCGTAGTAGACCTTGCCGCTGCACAGGATCAGGCGAGTGACCTTGGCGGCGTCCAGCGTATCGATCTCTGGAATTACGGTCTGGAACGAACCTTGGGCCAGATCTTCCAGGGTCGAAACGGCCAGCTTGTGACGCAACAGCGACTTCGGCGTCAGTACCACCAGCGGCTTGCGCAGCGGACGGATCACCTGGCGACGCAGCAAGTGGTAGATCTGCGCCGGGGTCGTCGGCACGCACACCTGAATGTTGTGCTCGGCGCACAATTGCAGGTAACGCTCCAGACGGGCCGAGGAGTGCTCAGGGCCCTGACCTTCATAACCGTGTGGCAGCAGCATGGTCAGACCGCACAGACGGCCCCACTTGTGCTCGCCGCTGGTGATGAACTGGTCGATAACCACCTGGGCACCGTTGGCGAAGTCGCCGAACTGGGCTTCCCAGATCACCAGCGCGTTCGGCGTGGTGGTCGAGTAACCGTATTCGAACGCCAGTACGGCTTCTTCGGACAGGAACGAATCGTACAGGTCGAAACGTGGCTGGCCTTCGTACAGGTTCTGCAACGGGATGTAGGTGCCCGCGTCTTTCTGGTTGTGCAATACAGCATGACGGTGCGAGAACGTACCGCGGCCGATGTCCTGGCCGGTCATGCGGATCGGGTGACCTTCGAACGCCAGGGTCGCATACGCCATGGTTTCGGCGTAACCCCAGTTGATCGGCAGGCCACCGGCTTGCATCTTCTGACGGTCTTCGTAGATCTTCGCAACCTGGCGCTGTACGACGAAGCCTTCGGGAATTTCCAGCAGCTTGGCGGACAGTTCCTGCAACGTCTTCAAATCGAACGAGGTATCGTGACGTGCAGTCCAGGTGTGACCCAGGTATGGGCGCCAGTCAACGAACAGCTCTTTGTTCGGCTCCTTGACCAGGCTTTTCACTACATGCAGGCCGTTGTCCAGCGCGTTGCGGTATTCGTCGACTTTCGCCTGAACACGCGCATCGTCAACCACGCCGGCCTTGGTCAGGCTTTCGGCGTACAGCTCACGGGTGGTGCGCTGCTTGGTGATCTGCTGGTACATCAACGGCTGGGTGCCGCTTGGCTCGTCCGCTTCGTTGTGACCGCGACGGCGGTAGCAAACCAGGTCGATGACCACGTCACGCTTGAACTGCATGCGGTAGTCGACAGCCAGTTGGGTGACGAACAGCACGGCTTCCGGATCATCGCCATTCACATGGAGGATCGGCGCCTGGATCATCTTGGCAACGTCGGTGGCGTACTCGGTGGAACGCGCGTCCAACGGGTTGCTGATGGTGAAGCCCACCTGGTTGTTGATGACGATGTGAACGGTACCACCGGTCTTGAAGCCGCGAGTCTGCGACATCTGGAACGTTTCCAGGACCACGCCTTGACCGGCGAATGCCGCGTCACCATGGATGGAAATTGGCAGAACCTTCTCACCGGTGGAATCGTTACGACGATCCTGGCGAGCACGTACCGAACCCTCGACCACTGGCGAAACGATTTCCAGGTGGGAGGGGTTGAATGCCATGGCCAGGTGAACTTCACCGCCGGTGGTCATCACGTTGGACGAGAAGCCCTGGTGGTATTTAACGTCACCGGAACCCAGCTCGACCTTCTTCTTGCCTTCGAACTCGTCGAACAGCTCACGCGGGTTTTTGCCGAAGGTGTTGACCAACACGTTCAGGCGACCACGGTGAGCCATGCCGATCACGATTTCCTTGGTGCCATAGGAACCGGAACGCTGGATCAGCTCGTCGAGCATCGGAATCAGGCTTTCGCCGCCTTCCAGGCCGAAACGCTTGGTGCCTGGGTATTTGGTGCCCAGGTATTTCTCGAGGCCTTCGGCCGCGGTCACGCGCTCCAGCAGGTGGCCGCGCACATCGGCGGACAATACCGGACGGCCACGCACGCCTTCCAGGCGGTGCTGGAACCACTGGCGCTGCTCGGAATCGGTGATGTGCGTAAATTCAGCGCCGATGGTGCGGCAATATGTCTGCTGCAACGCTTCGTGAATTTCGCGTAGGCTCGCTTCCTCTTTGCCGATGAACAGGTCGCCGGCACGGAAGGTCGTATCAAGATCGGCATTGGTCAAGCCGTAATGATTGATCGACAGGTCTGCAGGTGCAGGACGCTGCCACAGCCCCAGCGGGTCAAGCTGGGCTGCCTGGTGGCCACGCATACGGTAGGCCTGGATCAGTCGCAGTACTTCAACTTGCTTCTTCTCATGCTCACTGCTCACGCTGCCGGCGGAAACCGGTTGGGCGCGGCGCTGGTTCTTTGCCAGCAGCACGAACTGATCGCGAATTGTTGCGTGCGATACATCGGTGGCAGCGTTGCCGTCTGAAGACAACGTCTGAAATTTGGTGCGCCATTCTTCTGGCACAGCGTTAGGGTCGTGCAGGTAGAGCTCATAAAGCTCTTCCACATAGGCAGCGTTACCACCTGAAAGATAGCCGCTGTTCCACATGCGCTGCATCACGCTTTCTTGCATGCTTGGTCACCCTCGATTTGGGGACACCACCGGCGAAAACACCGAGTTTGCTTGCAAAAGGCCAAGTGCAGCGACCAAAACAAGCCACTTAGGATCACGCTGATAGTTCGGGTACCAACCCGAATGCCCCTGCTTGTCTCATTTCTTCAAAATAAGAGCCGCGGCTTTGTAAGTCGCTGCTCAAGTTAAAACTACGGCGCCGGTTGAAGCCTGCGCCGCAGCATTTACGGGCACAACGGTCCTGCTTTTACTACAACGTCAGTTACACGCCGCTCTGCAGCAGCATGTTACGGATGTGACCAATGGCCTTAGTCGGGTTCAGGCCTTTAGGACATACGTTGACGCAGTTCATGATCCCGCGGCAGCGGAATACGCTGAACGGGTCATCCAGCGAAGCCAGACGCTCGGACGTCTTGGTATCACGGCTGTCTGCCAGGAAGCGGTAGGCTTGCAGCAGCGCAGCTGGACCCAGGAACTTGTCCGGGTTCCACCAGAAGGACGGGCAGGATGTCGAGCAGCAAGCGCACAGGATGCACTCGTACAGGCCATCGAGTTTTTCACGTTCTTCCGGGGACTGCAGACGCTCGATGGCCGGAGCCGGCGTGTCGTTCTGCAGGAATGGCTTAACTTTCTCGTATTGCTTGTAGAAGATGCTCATATCGACGACCAGGTCACGGATAACCGGCAAACCTGGCAGTGGACGAACAATCAGCTTGTTGCCTTTGACCACGGCGGACAGCGGCGTGATGCACGCCAGGCCGTTTTTGCCGTTGATGTTCATGCCGTCGGAACCGCACACACCTTCACGGCAAGAGCGACGATAGGAGAAACCCTCGTCCTGCTCTTTGATCAGTGCCAGTACATCCAGCACCATCAGGTCTTTACCACCGGTATCGACCTGGAACTCCTGCATGAACGGCGCGGCGTCCTGATCAGGGTTGTAGCGATAAACACTGACTTTCAACATGGCAGCCACCCTTAGTAAGTCCGAATCTTCGGTTCAAACGTCGGCACCGTCTTCGGCGAGAAGTTCACGGCACGCTTGGTTACGCGCTTGTCACCCGGGAAGTACAGGGTGTGGCACAACCAGTTTTCGTCGTCGCGATCTTCAAAGTCTTCACGAGCGTGAGCACCACGGGATTCTTTACGAACCTCGGCGGCGATCGCCGTCGCTTCAGCCACTTCCAGCAGGTTTTGCAGCTCAAGGGCTTCGATACGAGCAGTGTTGAACGCCTGGCTCTTATCGTTGATTTTGACGTTGGCGATGCGCTTGCGCAGGTCAGCCAGCTGGGCGATGCCCTTCTGCATGTATTCGCCGGTACGGAACACACCGAAGTAGTTCTGCATGCAGCTTTGCAGCTCGCGACGCAGGGTTGCCACGTCTTCGCCATCCGTGCGCTCGTTCAGAGCGTTCAGACGCGCCAGGGCCGCTTCGATGTTGGCGTCGGTGGCGTCATCGTATTCGATGCCGTCAGTCAGCGCCTTCTCAAGGTGCAGGCCGGCCGCACGGCCGAATACCACCAGGTCGAGCAGCGAGTTGCCGCCCAGGCGGTTGGCACCGTGAACCGATACGCAAGCCACTTCACCTACTGCGAACAGACCATGGATGATCTCGTCCTGGCCGTCGGCGTTCTGGGTGATTGCCTGGCCGTGAATGTTGGTCGGCACGCCGCCCATCATATAGTGGCAAGTTGGAACCACCGGAACCGGAGCAACTACCGGGTCAACGTGGGCGAAGGTCTTGGACAGCTCGCAGATACCAGGCAGGCGGCTGTGCAGCACTTCTTCACCCAGGTGATCGAGCTTGAGCAGTACGTGGTCGCCATTCGGGCCACAGCCGTTACCGGCGATGATCTCTTTAACCATCGAACGTGCCACAACGTCACGGCCAGCCAAGTCTTTGGCGTTCGGAGCATAACGCTCCATGAAACGCTCGCCGTGCTTGTTGATCAGGTAACCACCTTCACCACGGCAACCTTCGGTCACCAGTACACCGGCGCCGGCGATGCCGGTCGGGTGGAACTGCCACATTTCGATGTCTTGTACCGGTACGCCAGCACGCAGGGCCATGCCGACGCCGTCACCGGTGTTGATCAGGGCATTGGTGGTAGAAGCGTAGATACGACCTGCACCACCGGTCGCCAACACAGTCGCCTTGGCGCGGATGTAGGTGGTTTCACCGGTTTCGATGCAGATGGCGATCACACCGACGAACTCGCCCTTGCCGTTCTTCACCAGATCAACCGCGTAGTACTCGTTCAGGAACGTGGTACCGGCTTTCAGGTTGCCTTGGTAAAGGGTATGCAGCAGCGCGTGACCGGTACGGTCGGACGCAGCGCAGGTACGGGCAGCCTGGCCGCCTTTACCGTAATCCTTGGACTGGCCACCGAATGGACGCTGGTAGATACGGCCTTGCTCGGTACGGGAGAACGGCAGACCCATGTGGTCCAGCTCGAACACCGCGGCCGGGCCTTCCTGACACATGTATTCGATAGCGTCCTGGTCACCGATATAGTCGGAACCCTTGACGGTATCGTACATGTGCCAGCGCCAGTCATCGTTAGGGTCGGCGGAGGCGATGGCGCAGGTGATGCCACCCTGGGCCGATACGGTGTGGGAACGCGTCGGGAACACCTTGGTGATCACGGCCGTCTTGTGGCCGCCCTGGGCCAGCTGCAGCGCAGCGCGCATGCCAGCACCGCCGCCACCAATAATGATGGCGTCGAATGAAATAGTTGGAATGTTAGCCATGAATCAGATACCCCAAAGAATCTGCACACCCCAGACGAAGTAAGCGAACATCGCGACGCCGCATACTGCCTGGAAGAGGAAACGTACTGCAGTCGCGGACTTGCCCAGCGCCATCGGCGTCAGGTAGTCAGTCGCGATGGTCCACATGCCAACCCAGGCGTGAGCGCCCAGGGCTACAAGGGCCAGCAGACTGAAGATTCGCATCGCATTGTGGGAAAACAGGCCGTGCCATTGCTCATAGCCGATGCCCGGGTTTGCGACGAGGTATCCGATCAGGAAAATGAAATAAGCCGCGAGAACGACCGCAGACACACGCTGTGCCATCCAGTCATAGAGGCCCGAACGCGACAGATTCGTTACGCTGGTTACCATATCCAAACTCCTGCCAGAACGATCAGCACCACGGAAATGGCGACGATGATTTTCGAGCCCAGGCGGCCGCCTTCCAGCGTCTCACCGATGCCCATGTCCATGATCAAGTGGCGCACACCGGCTACCAGGTGATACAGAAGAGAGGACAGGAGGCCCCATGCTACGAACTTGGCCAGCGGGCTGGTCAAGCATGCCTTCACCTCGGCGTATCCTTCCTCGGAACCCAGGGATTTGCTCAATGCATAAAGCATGATGCCCAACCCCAGGAACAGGATGATGCCGGAAACACGGTGCAGGAACGACGTAACGCCGGTGATGGGGAGTTTGATGGTCCTTAGGTCTAGGTTTACAGGTCGTTGGCTATTCACGGCTTTTTTTCACACTGAAGAGCCCCTAACAATCAGGGCAAAGTTGTTGGGGAGTGCGACTGGTCAGGTAAGCACCACCCAGGGAGTGCGACCCCCAATGAAAGCAAGCCCAAAAGCCCTTGGCGGTCGGTGGCCGAGTATAGACAGTTAGGTTACTAATGACAACGCGCACACCTCACCCTAATAGCTGATTGCGCTGGCGGGATAAAAGGCGTAAATGGCAGTCAATTTCGACGAAAAAGTACGGTTAAAGCCTTCTGGCGCAAGACTTTAGGCAAATTGACATCTGGATTTATATCAATATAGTGGTGCGGGCCCTGCGTGGGGGGTCTGTCTGATGATTTGAAGCATAAATAGGAGGCCACATGGCTGACAAAAAAGCGCAGTTGATCATCGAGGGCGCAGCCCCCGTCGAGCTGCCCATTTTAACCGGCACCGTTGGTCCCGATGTTATCGACGTACGGGGCCTGACGGCCACGGGCCGTTTTACTTTCGACCCAGGCTTCATGTCGACCGCTTCCTGCGAGTCGAAGATCACCTATATCGATGGTGACAATGGCATTCTGCTTCATCGCGGCTACCCGATCGAGCAACTGGCTGAAAAGTCGGACTACCTGGAAACCTGCTACCTGCTGCTAAATGGCGAATTGCCAACAGCCGAGCAGAAAGCCCAGTTCGTCAGCACCGTGAAGAACCACACCATGGTTCACGAGCAGTTGAAGACCTTCTTCAACGGCTTCCGTCGCGACGCCCACCCGATGGCCGTCATGTGCGGTGTAGTAGGCGCCCTGTCGGCCTTCTATCACGACTCCCTGGACATCAATAACCCGCAGCATCGCGAAATTTCCGCGATCCGCCTGGTTGCCAAGATGCCTACCCTGGCCGCAATGGTTTACAAGTACTCCATGGGCCAACCCATGATGTACCCGCGCAACGACCTGACGTACGCGGAAAACTTCCTGCACATGATGTTCAACACCCCGTGCGAGATCAAACCGATCAGCCCGGTGCTCGCCAAGGCCATGGACCGGATCTTCATCCTCCACGCCGACCACGAGCAGAACGCTTCCACCTCTACCGTGCGCCTGGCGGGCTCTTCGGGTGCCAACCCGTTCGCCTGTATTGCCGCCGGCATCGCCGCACTGTGGGGCCCTGCCCACGGCGGTGCGAACGAAGCCGTATTGACCATGCTCGATGAAATCGGCGATGTGTCCAACATCGACACCTTCATCGCCAAGGCCAAGGACAAGAACGATCCGTTCAAGTTGATGGGCTTCGGTCACCGGGTCTACAAGAACCGCGACCCGCGCGCTACTGTCATGAAGCAGACCTGCGACGAAGTGTTGAAGGAACTGGGCATCAAGAACGATCCGCAACTCGAACTGGCCATGCGCCTGGAAGAGATCGCCCTGACCGACCCGTACTTCATCGAACGCTCGCTGTACCCGAACGTCGACTTCTACTCGGGGATCATCCTCAAGGCGATCGGCATTCCAACCAGCATGTTCACCGTGATCTTCGCCCTGGCGCGGACCGTGGGCTGGATCTCCCACTGGAAAGAAATGCTCTCCAGCCCGTACAAGATTGGCCGCCCGCGCCAGCTGTACACCGGCTACGAGTCGCGTGACATCACCAAGCTGGAAGACCGCAAGTAAGCATTCAACTGCTTAGCTGCATTGAGAACGGCCTCCCTTAGTGGAGGCCGTTTTTGTTGGTGTGGCCTGATCTACCGTCATCGCAGGCAAGCCAGCTCCCACATTGGACCGCATTCCAACAAAAGGACACGACCCAGTGTGGGAGCCGGGCTTGCCCGCGATGAGGCCAGCCCAGGCAAAAAAATACCCCGGCCTTGCGACCGGGGTATCTCTTATGCAGCTGACGACTTAGTGATTAACCGCCCCACTCGCCCCCAGGCCAGTCTGCGAACGCACAAACTGTGGGAAGTACAGCGCACGCTCTTTCTCCGCCGCCGCCGACTTGTCGGTGATGGAGAAGAACCAGATGCCGACGAACGCGATGATCATCGAGAACAGCGCCGGGTACTCGTACGGGAAGATCGCCTTTTCATGGTGCAGGATCGACACCCAGATGGTCGGACCGAGGATCATCAGGCCCACGGCGCTGATCAAGCCCAGCCAGCCGCCAATCATGGCACCACGGGTGGTGAGGTTTTTCCAGTACATGGAAAGCAGCAGCACCGGGAAGTTACAGCTGGCGGCGATGGAGAACGCCAGGCCGACCATGAACGCGATGTTCTGGCTTTCGAACAGGATACCCAGGCCGATGGCCAATACACCCAAGGCTACGGTAGTGATCTTCGACACGCGAATCTCATCTTTCTCGTTGGCCTTGCCCTTCTTGATCACGCTGGCATACAGGTCATGGGACACCGCCGAAGCACCCGCCAGGGTCAAGCCGGCAACCACCGCCAGGATGGTGGCAAACGCCACGGCCGAGATGAAGCCCAGGAAGATACTGCCACCCACCGCGTTGGCCAGGTGCACCGCCGCCATGTTGTTACCGCCGAGCAAGGCGCCCGCTGCATCCTTGAACGCCGGGTTGGTGCTGACCAAAAGGATCGCGCCGAAGCCGATGATAAAGGTCAGGATATAGAAGTAGCCGATGAAGCCGGTTGCGTACAGCACGCTCTTACGCGCTTCCTTGGCGTCGCTTACCGTGAAAAAGCGCATCAGGATGTGCGGCAGGCCAGCGGTACCGAACATCAGTGCCAGGCCCAGAGAGAATGCCGAGATCGGGTCTTTCACCAGGCCGCCGGGGCTCATGATCGCCTCACCTTTGGGGTGAACCTTGATCGCCTCGGAGAACAGCATGTTGAAATCGAAGTTGACGTGCTTCATCACCATCAGCGCCATGAACGAGGCACCGGACAGCAACAGCACCGCCTTGATGATCTGCACCCAGGTGGTCGCCAACATGCCGCCGAACAGCACGTACATGCACATCAGGATACCCACCAGGATCACCGCCACATGGTAATCAAGGCCAAACAGCAGCTGGATCAGCTTGCCCGCGCCGACCATCTGCGCGATCAGGTAGAACGCCACCACCACCAGCGAGCCACACGCCGACAGGCTGCGGATCTGGGTTTGCCCCAGGCGATAGGACGCCACGTCGGCAAAGGTGTATTTGCCCAGGTTACGCAAGCGCTCGGCGATCAGGAACAGAATGATCGGCCAGCCCACAAGGAAGCCGATCGAGTAGATCAAGCCGTCATAGCCGGAGGTGAACACCAGCGCGGAAATCCCCAGGAAGGACGCCGCCGACATGTAGTCACCGGCAATCGCCAGACCGTTCTGGAAACCGGTGATCTTGCCGCCCGCCGCATAGTAGTCCGCCGCTGACTTGTTGCGCTTGGACGCCCAATAAGTGATGCACAGGGTGGCGCCGACAAACGCGACGAACATCACAATGGCCGAGATGTTCAGCGGTTGCTTGTGCACTTCACCGGTCAATGCGTCCGCCGCCCAAACGGCCGGAGCCAACAGCGAAGCACCGAATAGAGCCAATAGACGCCGGATCATTGCGCAGCCTCCTTGAGAATCGCATTGTTCAGGTCGTCAAATTCGCCGTTGGCCCGACGCACGTAGATGCCGGTGAGAATGAAGGCCGACACAATCAGCCCGACGCCCAGGGGGATGCCCCAGGTAATCGAGGAACCGGGGCTGATCTTGGCCCCCAGCACTTGTGGCCCGTAGGCGATCAACAGGATGAAAGCGGAGTAAAGCCCTAGCATGATCGCCGAGAGAATCCAGGCGAACCTTTCCCTTTTCCTGACCAGCTCCTTGAAACGCGGGCTGTTTTGAATCGAGAGGTAAATGCTGTCGTTCATTGTTTTTATCCTCGCAGCACAGCTTTTTATTATTTTGGAACGTATCCACTGTATGCGGCTGCGCAATGGGTTCCAGACGACCTTAGTAGTAGATCGAGTGTAGCGAGGGATTGCTGGGGCGCAGGAAGATTTGAGTCAGTGCAAAACGAATGTGGGAGGGGGCTTGCTCCCGAAAGCGGTGTGCCAGTCAAAAATCTGTGACTGGCACACCGCTTTCGGGAGCAAGCCCCCTCCCACAGGGTTGCATCGGTGGCTTTTATTTAGCGGTCCATTCGGCAACGCGCTCGGGGTGCTTGGCTACCCAGTCCTTGGCCGCGGCGTCCGGCTTGGCGCCTTCTTGAATCGCCAGCATGACTTCACCGATTTCATCCTTGGAGGCCCACTGGAATTTCTTCAGGAAGGCTGCGACTTCCGGCGCTTTCTTCTCCAGGCCCTTGCTGCCGATGCTGTTGACGGTTTCAGCAGCACCATAAATCCCTTTTGGGTCGTCCAGGAAACGCAGTTTCCACTTGGCGAACATCCAGTGCGGTACCCAACCGGTGACCGCAATCGACTCCTGCTTGTCTTCGGCGCGGGTCAGTTCGGCAATCATCGCCGCACCCGAGCTGGCTTGCAGTTTGTAGTCCAAGCCATATTGCTTGATGGCTTCGTCGGTCTTGAGCATTACGCCTGAACCGGCGTCGATGCCGACGATCTTGTTCTTGAAGGTGGTGTCGGTCTTGAGGTCTTCGATGGACTTGGCCTTGACGTACTCCGGCACGATCAGGCCGATCTTGGCGTCCTTGAAGTTGGGGCCGTAGTCGACCACCTTGTCCTTGTTCTTGGTCCAGTATTCCCCGTGGGTCACCGGCAGCCAGGCGGAGAGCATGGCATCGAGTTTGCCAGTGGCAACGCCCTGCCACATGATCCCGGTGGCAACCGCTTGCAGTTTTACGTCGTAGCCGAGTTTTTGCTTGATCACCTCTGCCGCCACATGAGTGGTGGCCACGCTGTCGGACCAGCCGTCCACGTAGCCGATGCTCAGGGTCTTGCTGTCGGCACTGGCCAGTGTGGAGCCCATCGCAACTACCAGAGTGGCAGCTGCGCCCAAGAGTCGTCGCATCTTCATAGTACTTCCCCGAAAGTGCTGCGCCCGACGGATGCCGAGCGACGTCAAACTGTTGTTATAGGGTGCACCGCGCCCCCTTCACGCGCATCGATCCGGTTGCTGAGGCATCAGTGGAGTACTGACAGTTTTATCTTCAACCTGCGTAGGCATTTGCCCTGCTCTGTCAGCGACCTTGGTTGAGCAGGAAACGACATCACATCGCCAGCAGGACGCTTTGTAGGCGTTATCGCCAGAATCCCGCCCGAAGTTTGCATGTCAAAATTATGCAGCCGCACTGGGCTGCGGCAAATCCGGGTAAGATGCGCGCCTTTGCTCCCCCAGATAAGCCGACCATGCCCGCGACTGCCCGCTTCCCTGCCCTGCCCTATTTCTTTGCCTTGATCCTCGGCATGCTTGCCCTTGTCGGCTACTGGTACGGCCTCGGCCGGCCCGTGGTGTTGCCAGACGTCGCCAGCGCCAGCCATAAGCTGCAATGTGCGTCCTACACACCGTTCGACAAAGACCAGTCCCCATTCGACCAACCGTTCACGCTGCGCCCCGAGCGCATGGACGCCGACCTGGCGCTACTGGCTACGCGCTTTGAATGCATTCGCACCTATTCCATGACCGGCCTGGAGGCCCTGCCGGACATGGCGCGCAAGCATGGGTTGAAAGTGATGGCCGGGGCCTGGGTCAGCAGCGACCCTGTGGCGACCGAAAAAGAGATCAACGAGTTGATCGCGGCGGCCAACGCTAGCCCGGATGTAGTGACCTCGGTGATCGTCGGCAACGAAGCCCTGCTGCGCAAGGAAGTTACTGCCAAGCAACTGGTGGCGCTGATCCATCAGGTTAAAAGCCAGATCAAGCAGCCCGTCACCTATGCCGATGTCTGGGAGTTCTGGTTGCAACACCCGGAAATCGGGCCGGCGGTGGACTTCCTGACCATTCACCTGTTGCCGTATTGGGAAGATGAGCCGTCCGGCATCGACCAGGCGCTCAAGCACGTGGGCGATGTGCGCCAGACCTTCGGCCATAAATTCGCGCCCAAGGACATCGTGATCGGCGAAACCGGCTGGCCCAGCGAAGGCCGACAGCGCGAAACCGCCGTGCCCAGCCGGGTCAATGAGGCCAGGTTCATGCGCGGCTTCGTGGCCATGGCCGAAGCCAATGGCTGGCGCTACAACCTGATCGAAGCCTTTGACCAGCCATGGAAACGTGCGAGTGAAGGGGCTGTGGGTGGTTACTGGGGGCTGTTCGATGCAGACCGTCAGGACAAAGGTATCCTCGCCGGCCCGGTGACCAATGTGCCCTACTGGCGGCTGTGGCTGGGCGTCGGCGGGCTCATCCTGCTGGGCACCCTGGTGCTCGGCGGCCGCGTTCGCAGCACTCGCTCTGCATTAATACTGCCGTTGCTAGGGGCCGTCGCAGCGTGCTCCATCGGCAGTTGGGCCGAACTGACCCGCGTTACCGCGCGCTTCAGCGATGAATGGGTATGGGCAGGCTTGCTGGTGATGTTGAACTTGCTGGTGCTGGCCCACGCCGCACTCGCCCTCAGCGCACGGGAAGGCTGGCGTGAGCGCGGGTTCAGCTGGCTGGAGCAACGCGCGGGCTGGCTGATGGCAATCGCCGGGTTTGCCGGTGCGGTGATGATGCTAGCGCTGGTGTTTGACCCGCGCTATCGCAGCTTCCCAAGCGCGGCGCTGGTGTTGCCGGCCCTGGTGTACCTGGTACGCCCGGTGACCGGACCACGTCGGGAGATTGCGTTGCTGGCCTTTATCATCGGTGCCGGCGTTGCGCCGCAGTTGTACCGTGAAGGGCTGTTGAACCAGCAGGCCTGGGGTTGGGCAGTGGTCAGCGTGCTGATGGTTGCGGCTTTGTGGCGTTGCTTGCGAGTGCGCAAGGCGTAACACCGCTATCGCAGGCAAGCCAGCTCCTACAGTTGATTGGGTTCACACATTTCTATCTGTGAGCACGGTCAAATGTGGGAGCTGGCTTGCCTGCGCTGAGGCCACATCAGGCGCCGCGCGGCTTCCTGACCAACCGCAACCCCGCAATCACCACCGCAAACACCGCAAACGTCGTGTTGTACAACGCCAGCGCCGGCAACCCGAACACCAAGCCCACCACCGCCAACGCCCATCCCGCACGCCCCGGTACAAAAAAGCCCAGCACCGAGGTGATCAACGCCGCCCACCCCAGCAGCTTGAAATGGATCATCAAACCCAGGTTCGAACGCACCTGGCATTCCCAGCGACTGGCCTCATCAGCACAGATGCCAACCCACTGCCCATCCTCCATGAAGCCGTAGCGTGCGGCATAACTGGCGGCCAGCCATAACGGCAAGGCAATAAGCAGCAGAATTAACGGCAAACGACGGGACATGGGGCACTCCGATAGGCAAAAACGGCGCCCAGCTTAATCCCACGGCGGCCGTTAGCAAGGTGTTCGCACAGATATCTGTTCAACAAAGCATGGCAAAGTGTATCGTCTCGCTACTATTACCCCGATTCCGACGTTTTTTCCGACTTTTCGTGCCGAGTGCTGGCACTTCGGTGACAAGGCGGTGGTCATAGCCTGCGAACTTCATTCAGCCCGTTCCTCTTAGGGATTAAGTCATGCTCCGTTCCTTGCGCTGTGCTGCCTTGCTGGGCAGCCTATTTTTGAGTGCGTCAGCACTGGCCGTCGATATCGACCAAGCCAGCTATGGCTACCCTTTGACCAACCCGTTCGAAGCAACCATCGCCACCACGCCTCCCGATCTGCGGCCAACCCTGCCGACAGATGACGAGATCAACCAGTCCGACTACACCCTGACGATGCGCCCCGAGCGCGAGTTCAGCCTGCCGGACAATTTCTGGGCGGTGAAGAAACTCACTTACCGCATTGCCAAGCAGGACCGTGCTGCGCCTTTGATCTTCCTGATCGCCGGCACCGGTGCACGCTTTGATAGCAGCATCAATGAATACCTGAAAAAGCTGTATTACCAGGCCGGCTACCATGTGGTGCAGCTCTCCTCGCCAACCAGCTTCGATTTCATCAGCGCCGCTTCGCGCTTCGCCACCCCGGGCATCACCCAGGAAGACGCCGAAGACATGTACCGCGTGATGCAAGCCGTACGCGCGCAGAACGCCTCGTTGCCAGTGACTGATTTCTACCTCACCGGTTACAGCCTGGGCGCCCTGGATGCGGCGTTTGTCAGCAAGCTGGATGAGACCCGCCGTAGCTTCAACTTCAAGAAAGTGCTGCTGCTCAACCCGCCGGTCAACCTCTACACCTCGATCACCAACCTCGACAAGCTGGTACAGACCGAGGTCAAGGGCATCAACAACAGCACCACCTTCTATGAGTTGGTGCTGAGCAAACTGACGCGTTACTTCCAGCAGAAAGGCTACATCGACCTCAACGATGCCTTGCTCTATGACTTCCAGCAGTCCAAGCAGCACCTGAGCAATGAACAGATGGCCATGCTGATCGGCACCTCGTTCCGCTTCTCGGCCGCTGACATTGCGTTCACTTCGGACTTGATCAACCGCCGCGGCCTGATCATTCCACCCAAATACCCCATCACCGAAGGCACCAGCCTCACGCCGTTCCTCAAGCGTGCCCTGCAGTGTGACTTCGACTGCTACCTCACCGAACAAGTGATCCCGATGTGGCGCGCGCGTTCCGATGGCGGCAGCCTGCTGCAACTGATCGACCAGGTCAGCCTCTACGCCCTCAAGGACTACCTGCGCGACAGCCCGAAAATTGCCGTGATGCATAACGCCGACGATGTGATCCTCGGCCCTGGCGACCTGGGTTTCCTGCGTAAAACTTTCGGCGATCGCTTGACCGTCTACCCGCTGGGCGGCCACTGCGGCAACCTCAATTACCGCGTCAACGCCGACGCCATGCTGGAGTTCTTCCGTGGCTAAATATCTTCTGCTGCTCGCCGCACTGATGTGCGCAGGCGTGGCCAATGCCGACAACAGCAAGGCCCAAGAACCCGTCAAGGTCGATGCCGACGGCTTCAAGGAGCCGCTGACCAAGCTCAAGTTCAACCCAGGCTTGGACCAGCGTGAGTTCGAACGCTCCACGCTCACCGCGCTTAACGTCTACGACCCACTGGAGTCGTGGAACCGCCGCGTGTACCACTTCAACTATCGCTTCGACCAGTGGGTATTCCTGCCGGTAGTAAACGGTTACCGCTACGTCACGCCGAGCTTCCTGCGCACCGGCGTGAGCAACTTCTTCAACAATCTGGGCGATGTGCCCAACCTGATGAACAGCTTGTTGCAGCTCAAGGGCCACCGCTCGCTGGAAACCACCGGGCGCCTGCTGGTCAATACCACCATTGGCATCGCCGGCCTGTGGGACCCGGCTACCGCCATGGGCCTGCCGCGCCAGAGCGAAGACTTCGGCCAGACTCTGGGATTCTACGGCGTACCGGGCGGCGCCTATGTGGTGTTGCCGATCTTTGGCCCGTCGAACCTGCGTGACACCACCGGCTTGCTGGTGGACTACAGCGCCGAATCGCAGATCAACTTCCTCAACGTATCCGAAGTCAGCTCCAACCATCCGGAAGTCTGGGCCCTGCGCGCCGTGGACAAGCGCTACCAGACCAGCTTCCGCTACGGCCAGATGAACTCGCCGTTCGAGTATGAGAAGGTGCGGTATATCTATACGGAATCGCGCAAATTGCAGATTGCCGAGTAAACGTCATTGACCAAAGCCAAGGTCATCGCAATGGCCTTGGCCTCAATCCTGTAAACGCCATCTATCGTCACACTTTGAGCCACTGATCACCGCCAGACGGCGAAAACAGTGGAACCTCTTGAATGAAAGTTTACACACAGGTACTGACCCGGCGGCTCACCCAAGGCCGCCGAGGTATTCCTGATTAAACTTCTTCAAAAGGACACATCATGTTCATTCCGAACACCTTGAATCTGGCGGCTGGCTTGATAGACGCCATTACACAACAGTTTGGTATGCCGAAGCTGCAAGCCCCAACCGAAAACACCGGCCGGGCAGCTGGCGATTATCGGACCGTAGACGAAATCACCAAAAACCCCTTGTTCGACAATCTGCTTACACCATTGCCCGCCGATAAAATGCCGACGTCCGCTCACCTGGATCCATTCACGAATCCCTATACAGCGCGGCTTGAAGAACACAGGATCGACGATTTCTACGATAAGGTTGGAGGCAATTGGAACGATCCCAGCCTCAGCGACAGTGAGCGCGCTGATATCGCCGCGAATGCGGAGCGAGTGCTTGAATATATCGATAGCCTAGGAGGAAACAATTCGACAGTGGGCGACCAAATGATTAACGGGATGAGCAGCGCCTTGCCTCGTTTGTACTATTACAGCCTGACCACTGAGCATCTGACGACCGAGGGTTCCGAGGCAAGGCTTCTACTGAATTTTGCCGATCACGGTTACGATGTCTTTCATTAAGTGAAGCGCTGTTAGCTGAAAAACAAGCAGCGCCGCCTGGCACTGCTTGTTTTGAGGGAGCATGGGCACGTTATGGTTTGGGTTTTAAAACAGCCCAGAGTTTGGTCACTAAGGTGAGCAATACCAGAACCACCCCACCGGCAATAATCCCCACCACCGCATTCAGCAACGTCGGCATCAGCCACGCCAGCGCCCCTGTGCTTTGGCTCACCGTCTCGATCCAGTGGTGCACCACGGGCACGCCATGGGTGAGAATGCCACCACCGACCATAAACATCGCCGCCGTGCCGATCACCGACAAGCTCTTCATCATGTACGGCGCCGCACTCAGAATCGCGCCGCCAATACTGCGTGCCACCTGGCCCGGCTTCTGCGTCAGCCACAGCCCCAGGTCGTCGAGCTTGACGATACCAGCCACCAATCCATATACGCCGATGGTCATGACAATGGCGATACCCGACAGCACAATCACCTGCTGTGTGAGCTGCGCGTCGGCGACAATGCCGAGGGTGATGGCAATGATTTCGGCGGACAGAATGAAGTCGGTGCGGATGGCACCCTTGATCTTGTCTTTCTCGAACGCCACCAGATCGGTTGCCGGATCGGCCACCGCTTCAGCCAACTGCGCGTGTTCGGCTTGATCTTCAGCCTTGCTGTGCAGGAATTTGTGCGCGAGTTTTTCGAAGCCCTCGAAACACAGATAGGCACCGCCAAGCATCAACAGTGGTATCACCGCCCACGGAGCAAAGGCGCTGATCAACAGGGCCGTCGGCACCAGGATCAACTTGTTGATAAACGAGCCCTTGGCCACCGCCCACACCACGGGAATTTCCCGCTCAGCCCGCACGCCGGAGACCTGCTGGGCGTTCAGTGCAAGGTCATCGCCCAGCACGCCCGATGTCTTCTTGGCGGCCATTTTTGTCATCAGCGCGACGTCATCGAGTACCGCCGCGATATCGTCGATCAACACCAACAAGCTGCTTCCTGCCATGAACCGAACTTCCGTTAGAGAGAGATGGCGCGAGCATAGCGCGGCGCAAGGCGTTGCGGGCAGATTGTTGAGGCTTGCGGATGGCCGGTGCTACCATGCGCAACCGCCTGTCATGGCAAGGAAACGTCTGGTTTATGAGCAGCATTCGCGAGCGCAACAAAGAAAAAATCCTGCGGGCGGCGAGCGAGGAGTTTGCCGACAAGGGCTTCGCCGCGACCAAAACCAGCGACATCGCCGCCAAGGCCGGGCTGCCCAAGCCCAACGTCTATTACTACTTCAAATCCAAGGACAACCTTTACCGCGAGGTGCTCGAAAGCATTATCGAGCCGATCCTGGCCGCCTCCACGCCGTTCAACCCCGAAGGCGAGCCCAAGGAAGTATTGAGCAACTACATCCGCTCCAAAATCCGCATCTCCCGCGACCTGCCGTTTGCCTCCAAGGTGTTCGCCAGCGAAATCATGCACGGCGCCCCACACCTGAGCACCGACCAGGTTGAACAGCTCAATGCCCAGGCCAAGCACAATATCGACTGCATCCAGAGCTGGGTTGACCGTGGCCTGATCGCAGCAATTGACCCCAACCACCTGATGTTCAGCATCTGGGCAGCCACCCAGACCTATGCCGATTTCGACTGGCAGATCTCGGCGGTAACCGGCAAGGCCAAGCTGGATGAGGCCGATTATGAGGCGGCGGCGCAGACGATCATTCGGTTGGTGCTCAAGGGGTGTGAGCCGGATTGATAGACCGCGCAGAGGCTATCGCAGGCAAGCCAGCTCCCACACGGATTTGCGCGGGACACAAAATGTAAATTGGTCATAATCCCCTGTGGGAGCGGGCTTGCCCGCGATAGCGCCCATCCAGACACATCCTGCTAAAAGCCTGCCGATCAGCCTTCGCCCCTCAGTCTAGCCTCTCAGAACACCATCTGAAGAGAGGCCAAGGAATGCCTGATCTACCTGCTTCAAAACGCCTGCGCATCGGCCGCTATAACGAATCCAACCGCATTTACCTGCTCACCACCAACACCCTTGAACGTGAGCCCATCTTCAGCGACTTCAGACTTGGCCGTCTGGTCGTACACCAATTCAGAATCGTTCAATATAAAGGGCTCGCAACCTCATTGGCCTGGGTAGTAATGCCTGATCATTTCCATTGGCTTGTTGCTCTGGAGAAAGGTTCGCTTGCCGACTTGATGCGACAAGTGAAGTCCAAGAGCACCCGAATTGTGAATGCGGTGGCTGGCCGCCAAGGTCGCCTCTGGCAGCCGGGCTTTCATGATCATGCCGTGCGTCGAGAGGAAAGCCTTGAGGGGATTGCACGCTACATCGTAGCTAATCCACTCAGGGCTGGGCTGGTAAAGAAGTTTGGCGACTATCCGCTGTGGGATGCTATTTGGGTTTGACTGTAGACCGAGTCGACTGCATCGCAGGCAAGCCAGCTCCCACACTGATTGGATTCACACAGTTGGATTTGTGAACACCGCCAATGTGGGAGCTGGCTTGCCTGCGATAGCTTACTCACAGTCAGAACGATTCAAGCCGACACCCCCGCATCCGCCATCAACCCCACCCCCTCTATCGCCGTGATCGCACACTGCTCGTCAATATCGGACGTGTCCCCGCTGATCCCAATTGCGCCGAGCACCATGCCGCTCTGATCCCGAATCAACACCCCACCCGGTGCCGGCACGACGCTGCCCTGCCCCAGACTGTTCAAGGCCGCGATAAACGCCGGGCGCTGTTGGGCGTCCAGTGCCAGCAAACGTGAACCCTTGCCCAGGGCAATGGCGCCCCAGGCTTTGCCGATGGCGATTTGCGGGCGTAGCAGGCTGGCGCCGTCTTCGCGTTGCAGGGTGACCAGATGGCCGCCGCTGTCGAGCACGGCGATGGTCAGTGGCGCAGCCGAAATGGTGCGGCCTGCAGTAAGGGCCTGGGTGGCCAGTTGGGTGGCGAGTTTCAAGGTTAAAGCGCTCATAGGTGCCGTCCTTATCTTGTTATGGGTAACGCGGTGAGGTCTGTTTGATCAGATGCTCGATGACACAAATAGAACACAATGATATTTGTTTTTGTATACAATATTTCCCAACAAAGGCTCCATACGTCGAAAAAAGCGCTTCCGACGAACGCAAAGGTCAGTTCACGAAAGGCATTGACCAACGTAGCTCGCCGTGAATACACTTTGAATAGACACCACTTGTATACAATTACAAAACGCAAGAGGCACCAAAACAATGAGCAAAATGAGAGCAATCGAAGCCGCCGTCCTGGTGATGCGCCGTGAAGGTGTGGATACCGCCTTCGGTATCCCAGGCGCCGCGATCAACCCGCTGTATTCGGCCTTGCAGAAGGTGGGTGGCATCGATCACGTCCTTGCTCGCCACGTTGAAGGCGCCTCGCACATGGCCGAGGGCTACACCCGCACCAAGGCCGGTAATATCGGCGTGTGCATCGGCACATCGGGCCCGGCGGGTACCGACATGGTCACCGGCCTGTATAGCGCCTCGGCCGACTCGATCCCGATCCTGTGCATTACCGGCCAAGCCCCCCGCGCCCGGATGCACAAGGAAGACTTCCAGGCCGTGGACATCACCAGCATCGTCAAGCCAGTGACCAAGTGGGCAACCACGGTGCTGGAACCCGGCCAAGTGCCTTACGCGTTCCAGAAAGCCTTCTATGAAATGCGCTCCGGCCGCCCTGGCCCGGTGTTGATCGACCTGCCGTTCGACGTACAGATGGCCGAGATCGAATTCGACATCGACGCCTACCAGCCGCTGCCCCTGGCCAAGCCGCTGGCGACCCGTGTGCAAGTGGAAAAAGCCCTGGCTCTGCTCGACGCAGCCGAACGCCCATTGCTGGTGAGCGGTGGTGGCGTGATCAACGCCGACGCCAGCGAGCTGCTGGTGGAGTTCGCTGAGCTGACCGGCATCCCGGTGATCCCGACCCTGATGGGCTGGGGCACGATCCCGGACGACCACCCGCTGATGGTGGGCATGGTCGGCCTGCAAACCTCGCACCGCTACGGCAACGCGACGATGCTCAAGTCGGACGTGGTGCTGGGCATCGGCAACCGCTGGGCCAACCGTCACACCGGTTCGGTCGAGGTGTACACCGAGGGCCGTAAATTCATTCACGTCGACATCGAACCGACCCAGATTGGCCGCGTGTTCACGCCGGACCTGGGCATCGTTTCTGACGCCGGCTCCGCGCTGACGATGTTCATTGAAGTGGCCCGCGAGTGGAAAGCCGCCGGCAAGCTCAAGGACCGCAGTGCCTGGTTGCATGACTGCCAACAGCGCAAGGCCACCCTGCACCGCAAGACTCACTTCGACAATGTGCCGGTCAAGCCGCAACGCGTGTACGAAGAGATGAACCAGGTGTTCGGCAAAGACACCTGCTACGTCAGCACCATCGGCCTGTCGCAGATTGCCGGCGCGCAATTCTTGCATGTGTACAAGCCACGCCACTGGATCAACTGCGGCCAGGCTGGCCCACTGGGCTGGACCATTCCCGCGGCGCTGGGCGTGGTCAAGGCCGACCCGAGCCGCAAAGTGGTGGCCTTGTCGGGCGACTATGACTTCCAGTTCATGATCGAAGAACTGGCGGTGGGCGCGCAGTTCAAGCTGCCGTACATCCATGTGGTAGTGAACAACTCTTACCTGGGCCTGATCCGTCAGGCCCAGCGTGGGTTCGAGATGGACTACTGCGTGCAGCTGTCCTTCGACAACCTCAACGCCCCCGAACTCAACGGCTATGGCGTCGACCATGTGGCGGTTGCAGAGGGCTTGGGCTGCAAGGCTCTGCGTGTGTTCGAGCCAGGCCAGATCCAACCGGCCTTGCGCCGGGCCCAAGAGATGATCGAAGAATTCAAGGTGCCCGTGATCGTTGAGATTATTCTGGAACGGGTGACCAATATTTCCATGGGCACCGAGATCAACGCTGTCAATGAATTCGAAGATCTGGCCCTGGTCGGCAACGATGCGCCGACTGCCATTTCCCTGCTCGATTAAGGAGAACCCTATGCCGCGCTTTGCTGCCAACCTGTCCATGTTGTTTACCGAACAGGATTTCCTTGCCCGCTTCAAAGCGGCTGCCGATGCCGGTTTCCAGGGCGTGGAGTACCTGTTCCCGTATGAATTCAGCTCTGCCGATATCAAGGCGCAGCTGGACGCCAACGGCCTGACCCAGGTGCTGTTCAACCTGCCAGCCGGTGACTGGGCCAAGGGCGAGCGCGGCCTGGCTTGCCACCCGGACCGGGTCGAGGAGTTCCGTGCCGGGGTCAAACTGGCAATCGCCTATGCCCAGGTCTTGGGCAACACCCAGGTCAACTGCCTGGCGGGTATCCGGCCACAAGGCGTTGATGACGAGACCGTAGAAAAGACCTTCGTCGCCAACCTCAAGTACGCCGCCGAGAAGCTGCAGGCGGCGGGTATCAAGCTGGTGATGGAGATGATCAACACCCGCGACATTCCGGGCTTCTACCTCAACAACACGGCGCAGGCCCTGTCGATTCGCGAGCAAGTGGGCAGCGCCAACCTGTTCCTGCAATACGACATCTACCACATGCAAATCATGGAAGGCGACCTGGCGCGGACCATGGCGACGCACCTGGGCGAGATCAACCACATCCAACTGGCGGACAACCCAGGGCGCAACGAGCCAGGGACCGGTGAGATCAACTACCGCTTCCTGTTCGAGCATCTGGACCGCATTGGTTACGCGGGTTGGGTCGGCTGTGAGTACAAGCCGTTGACCACCACCGAGGCGGGTTTGGGCTGGCTCAAGACCCATAACGCCATCTGACAACAGACACGACACCAAACAATGTGGGAGCTGGCAAGCCAGCTCCCACATTAAAAGAGGATTTTGATCATGGCTAAAATCGGATTCATCGGCACCGGCATCATGGGCCAACCCATGGCCGCCAACCTGCAGAAAGCAGGCCATCAACTGTTTCTCTCCGAACATCACGGCAAGGCTCCGGCTGAACTGATCAGCGCCGGCGCCGTGGCGCTGGCCAACCCGCAACAAGTGGCCCAGGAAGCCGAGTTCATCATCGTCATGGTGCCCGACACCCCTCAAGTCGATGACGTGCTGTTTCGCGCCGACGGCGTGGCTGCGGGCCTGTCACCGAACAAGGTGGTGATCGACATGAGCTCGATCTCCCCTACTGCGACCAAAGCATTCGCCGCCAAGGTCAACCAGGCCGGCGCGCAGTACCTGGACGCACCGGTGTCCGGTGGTGAAGTCGGTGCCAAGGCCGGCACCTTGAGCATCATGGTCGGCGGCGAACCGCACACGTTCGAACGCGCGTTGCCGCTGTTCCAGAGCATGGGCAAAAACATCACCCTGGTAGGCGGCAATGGCGATGGCCAGACCGCCAAGGTGGCCAACCAGATCATCGTCGCGCTGAACATCCAGGCGGTGGCCGAAGCGTTGTTGTTCGCCTCCAAAAACGGCGCCGACCCGGCCAAAGTGCGTGAAGCGCTGATGGGTGGCTTTGCATCGTCGAAGATCCTGGAAGTGCACGGCGAGCGCATGATCAAGGGCACCTTCGATCCGGGTTTCCGCATCAACCTGCACCAGAAGGACCTGAACCTGGCGCTGGCTGGTGCCAAGGAACTGGGGATCAACCTGCCGAACACCGCCGGCACCCAGCAAGTGTTCAGCACCTGCACGGCAATTGGCGGCGGCAACTGGGACCACTCGGCGCTGATCAAGGGCCTGGAGCATATGGCGAACTTCTCGATTCGCGAAAAATAACCCACACCGCTGATCGTTCCCACGCTCCGCGTGGGAATGCCTCTTGTGACGCTCCGCGTCACGCTTTGGGCGCAGAGCGTCCCGGACTGCATTCCCACGCAGAGCGTGGGAACGATCGCTGCACCTCTAATAACAAGAATCCCCCGGGAGCCCGCTTATGTCGGTCGATCCGCAACACCTGCTTCGCGAGCTGTTTGCCACAGCCATCGACGCCGCCCACCCCCGGCAAGTCCTTGAACCCTACCTGCCTGCCGACCGCAGTGGCCGTGTGATCGTGATCGGCGCCGGCAAAGCCGCGGCCGCCATGGCACTGGTCGTCGAAGACTGTTGGCAGGGCGAGGTCTCGGGCCTGGTGGTCACCCGCTACGGCCATGGCGCGCCATGCAAAAAAATCGAAGTGGTCGAAGCCGCCCATCCGGTGCCGGATACGGCCGGCCTGGCCGTGGCCCAGCGCGTGCTGGAACTGATCAGCCATCTGGGTGAAGACGACCGCGTGATCTTCCTGCTCTCCGGCGGTGGCTCGGCACTACTCGCCCTGCCCGCCGAGGGCATCACCCTGGCGGACAAGCAAGCCATCAACAAAGCCCTGCTTAAATCCGGCGCCACCATTGGCGAGATGAATTGCGTGCGCAAGCACCTCTCGGCGATCAAGGGCGGTCGGTTGGCCAAGGCTGCGTGGCCGGCCACGGTGTACACCTACGCGATCTCCGATGTACCGGGCGACCAGGCCACGGTGATTGCCTCGGGCCCGACCGTCGGTGACCCGAGCACCTCACAACAGGCCCTGGCGATCCTCAAGCGTTACCACATCGACTCCCCCGCTTCGGTGCGCAGTTGGTTGCAGAACCCGGCCTCGGAAACCGTCAAGCCCGGCGACCCGGTGCTTGCCCGCAGCCACTTCCAATTGATCGCCCGCCCGCAGCAATCCCTGGAAGCGGTAGCAGTAAAAGTGCGCCAGGCCGGTTTCAGCCCGCTGATCCTCGGTGATCTGGAAGGCGAAGCCCGCGATGTGGCCAAGGTACACGCCGGCATCGCCCGCCAGATCGTGCAGCACGGCCAGCCACTGGCGGCGCCGTGCGTGATCCTTTCGGGGGGCGAAACCACCGTCACCGTACGCGGCGACGGCCGTGGCGGGCGCAACGCGGAATTCCTCTTGAGCCTCACCGACAGCCTCAAGGGCCTGCCCGGCGTGTACGCCCTGGCCGGCGATACCGATGGCATCGACGGTTCTGAAGACAACGCCGGCGCGATCATGACCCCCTGCAGCTACCGCCGTGCCGAAGCCCTGGGCCTGTCGGTCAGTGATGAGCTGGACAACAACAACGGCTACGGCTATTTCGCCGCCCTGGGCGACTTGATCGTCACCGAGCCGACGCGCACCAACGTCAACGACTTCCGCGCCATCCTGATCCTTGAGACTGCCAACCATGACGCCTGACAAGAAGGTCAAAATCCTCGCCACTCTGGGCCCGGCCACCGACGGTATCGATGACATCCGCGAGCTGGTGGAGGCCGGGGTAAATATCTTCCGCCTCAACTTCAGCCACGGTGACCACGCCGACCATGCCCAGCGCTACCAGTGGATTCGCCAGGTCGAGCGCCAGCTCAACTACCCGCTCGGCATCCTCATGGACCTGCAAGGGCCGAAGCTGCGGGTGGGACGCTTTGCCGAAGGCAAGGTGCAGCTCGTACGCGGCCAGGCCCTGCGCCTGGACCTGGATGAAACTTTGGGGGACCAACGCCGGGTCAACCTGCCCCACCCGGAAATCATCGCGGCCCTGGAGCCGGGCATGGACCTGCTGCTCGACGACGGCAAGCTGCGCCTGCGCGTGATCACCAAGCATGCCGACGCCATCGACACCACCGTGCTCAATGGCGGCGAACTGTCTGACCGTAAAGGTGTGAACGTCCCACAAGCGCTGTTGGAACTGAGCCCACTCACCGCCAAGGACCGCCGCGACCTGAGCTTCGGCCTGGAGCTGGGTGTGGACTGGGTGGCACTGTCGTTTGTGCAGCGCCCGGAAGACATCCGCGAAGCCCGCGAGCTGATTGGTGATAAGGCGTTTTTGATGGCCAAGATCGAAAAGCCGTCAGCGGTGCAACGGCTGCGCGAAATCGCCGAACTGAGCGACGCGATCATGGTGGCCCGGGGTGATTTGGGCGTGGAAGTGCCGGCCGAGAGCGTGCCGCAGATCCAGAAAGACATCATCAGCACCTGCCGCCAACTGGGTAAGCCGGTGGTGGTGGCCACGCAGATGCTCGAATCCATGCGCTTCTCGCCAGCACCCACCCGCGCCGAAGTCACCGATGTCGCCAATGCGGTGGCTGAAGGTGCGGACGCGGTGATGCTGTCGGCGGAAACCGCCTCGGGCGAGTACCCGCTGGAAGCGGTGCAGATGATGAGCAAGATCATCCGCCAGGTGGAAAACGGCCCAGACTACCAGGCACAGTTGGATGTCAGCCGGCCCAAGGCAGATGCCACGGTGTCGGACGCCATCAGCTGCGCGATCCGCCGCATCAGCAGCATCCTGCCGGTAGCGGTGCTGGTGAACTACAGCGAGTCCGGCAGTTCCAGCTTGCGTGCGGCGCGGGAACGGCCCGTGGCGCCGATTCTCAACCTCACGCCCAACCTGTCCACGGCGCGACGCCTGAGCGTGGCGTGGGGCGTGCACTCGGTAGTCAATGATCGGCTGCGCCAGGTGGATGAGGTGTGTTCCACCGCGCTGGAAATTGCCCAGGCCCAGGGCATGGCGCAGCGTGGCGATACCTTGGTGATTACCGCAGGGGTGCCGTTCGGGCAGCCGGGGTCCACCAATTCGCTGCGTATCGAAACCCTACTGTAGGAGCGAGCTTGCTCGCGAAGAACGTCAACGATGACGCGCGTATCCTGAATGCACGCGGCGCCCTCCGGTTTTTCGCGAGCAAGCTCGCTCCTACAGGGAGCTGACATGCACAACCCAACCTGCCCCGACTGGGCCGAAGCCCTGCTCAACGGCTTCAGCCAAATCTTCCTGCAGCGCCACCCGCTGTGCGGCCTGCTGTGCCTGCTGGCGATCCTGATCGGCGCCCCGGCGTTGCTCGGCGGTGCCTTGCTGGGAGGTGTCGCGGGGTTGCTCACGGCCCAGCGCCGGGGGTATCCCAAGGCCGAGCGCCAGGCCGGGCTGTATAGCTACAACGGCGTATTGCTGGGCCTGTTGATCAGCCAGCACTTTGCCTGGTCGGCGCTGGTGCCGCCGCTGATCCTGGCGTGCGGCGGCTTGAGTGCCATCCTCACCCGGCACTGGTTGAAACACGCGACCCAACCCCTGGATTTGCCAGCGTACACCGCGCCCTTTGTTGGGCTGGGCTGGTTGCTGCTCGGCCAGGTCCCGCAGAACACCCTTGCGCTGAGCGAGCCCGACACTGTCGCTATACTGGCCGCGCCCTTCACCGGCCTTGGGCAAATCATGCTGCTGGACCAGCCCCTGGCGGGTGTGCTGATCGCCTTGGGCTTGCTGCTGGCCGACCGTCGCGCCGTCGCGTGGGCCTTGGGCGGCGCCACTCTCGGCATGCTGGCCGGCCTGTGGTTGAACGACGCCACTGGCGCTCTGCTCGGCCTGCACAGTTATAACCCCGCGCTGGCCGCCCTGGCCCTGTGCTCGTCGCGTCGCCAGCCTTGGTTGCCACTGCTGGGTATCGGCCTGGCCATCCTGCTCACCCCAGGCTTCGCCGCCCTGCACCTGCCCGCGCTGACCGCGCCGTTTATCCTCGCGTGCTGGCTGGTGCGCGCCGGTCAGCGAATGCTGCACAAGCCTCACATGGACAGCCCGTACGAATCGCCCTAGGCTTGCTCGATATTCGTTTCAGGCAGGGTTTATGGACAGCAACAACGACTGGCGCCAGCGCCTCTACATCATGGTGTTCCAAAGCGACACCGTCGCCGGGCGGCGCTTTGACGGCATCCTGCTGCTGATCATCCTCGCCAGCCTGGTGATCGTGATGCTCGACAGCATCGACACAATTCACCAGAACTACGCCGACGTGCTGGCCTATATCGAGTGGGGTTTCACGCTGATCTTCGCCATCGAGTACGGCCTGCGCCTGTATTGCTCGCCCAAGCCGCTGCGCTATGCCTTCAGCTTTTATGGCTTGGTGGACCTGCTCGCCATCGTCCCCGGCATCCTCGCGCTGTACTACAGCGACGCCCAGTATCTGCTGATCATCCGCATCATCCGCATGCTGCGCATCTTCCGCGTGCTCAAGCTCAGCCCGTATCTCAAGCAGGCCAACTACCTGATGGCGGCGCTGCGCGGCAGCAAGCAGAAGATCGTGGTGTTCCTGGTCAGCGTGTGCACCCTGGTGACGGTGTTCGGCACGTTGATGTACGTGATCGAAGGCCCGGAACATGGCTTTACCAGTATCCCCAAGGGCATCTACTGGGCGATCGTCACCCTGACCACCGTGGGCTTCGGCGATATCGTGCCCAAGACGCCCCTGGGCCAGGTTATTTCATCGCTGGTGATGATCACCGGTTACTCGATCATCGCCGTGCCGACGGGTATTTTTACCGCTGAACTGGCCAGTGCCATGCGCGGCGAACAGCTGCATACCGACTGCCCAGTGTGCAAGAAGGACAGCCATGAACCCAACGCCGCGTTTTGTGCGCGCTGTGGCAGCAATCTGTTTCGCAAACTGGAATAAGCAAAGTTCTTTTTAATCTTTAAAGCTCTATGAAGGCCCGGCTATAGTCGCTGGCAAATTGCCTCCCTCTTCTCGAACAACAAGGAATGAGCAGTGAAAAAAATCCTCAGCGCCTCCCTACTGGCCGCCGGCCTGGCCCTGGCGGGCTCCGCCCAGGCAGCGACCACCCTGCTCAACGTCTCCTACGACGTGATGCGCGATTTCTACAAGGACTACAACGCCGCCTTCCAGAAGCATTGGGCAGCCGAGCACCCGGACGACAAGCTGACGTTGCAGATGTCCTTCGGCGGCTCCAGCAAACAGGCGCGCTCGGTGATCGACGGCCTGCCCGCCGATGTGATCACCATGAACATGGCCACCGACATCAATGCCCTGGTCGACAACGGCAAGCTGGTGCCGGACAACTGGGTGACACGCCTGCCGAATAACAGTGCGCCATTCACCTCAGCCACAGTCTTTATCGTGCGCAAAGGCAACCCCAAGGCGTTGAAAGACTGGCCCGACCTGCTCAAGGATGGCGTGCAAGTGATCGTGCCCAACCCGAAGACCTCGGGCAACGGCCGCTACACCTACCTGTCGGCCTGGGGCTACGTGTTGAAGAACGGCGGCGATGAAGACAAGGCCAAGACCTTCGTTGGAAAGTTGTTCAAGCAAGCGCCCGTGCTGGACACCGGTGGCCGCGCCGCCACCACCACCTTCATGACCAACCAGATTGGCGACGTGTTGGTGACCTTTGAAAACGAAGCGGAAATGATCGCCCGTGAGTTTGGCCGTGATCAGTTCGAAGTGGTCTACCCAAGCGTCTCCGCCGAAGCCGAACCGCCGGTGTCGGTGGTGGATAAAGTGGTCGAGAAAAAAGGCACTCGTGCGGTGGCTGAGGACTACCTCAAGTATCTGTGGTCGCCCGAAGGCCAGGAAATTGCGGCCAACAATTACCTGCGCCCACGGGACCCTAAGGTGCTGGCCAAGTACACCGACCGGTTCCCCAAGGTGGACTTCCTGTCGGTGGAGAAGACCTTCGGCGACTGGCGCACAGTGCAAAAGACCCATTTCAATGATGGCGGGGTGTTTGACCAGATCTACTCTGGCCAATAATCCATCTGACTGAATCAACTCGGTCAAACCTGTGGGAGCTGGCTTGCCTGCGAAAGCGATCTATCAGTCATATTTCTGGTGACTGGTGCACCGCCATCGCAGGCAAGCCAGCTCCCACTTTTTTGCGTAGGGCAGATGTGTCTGAATGTATCATCAGCCCGCATAAGTGATATCACCACAAGCAGCCTACTCACTTGCGAGCCTTGTCTTTACTCTCTCACGCCATCGTCCTTCGCCTTTATGAGTACACCATGAACGCAACCTCTCACGCTGCAGGCACCATGACCCGGGGCATGGTCATGCTGTTCGCGTTTTGCTGCGGCGCCATTGTCGCCAACATCTACTACGCGCAACCGATCATCGAGCTGATTGCCCCGGACATTGGCCTGACGCCGGCAATGGCCAGCCTGATCGTGTCCCTCACGCAAATCGGCTATGCCCTGGGCCTGTTTTTCCTGGTGCCTCTGGGCGACCTGCTGGAAAACCGCAAGCTGATGATCGCCACCACCGTCGTGGCGATCGCCAGCCTGCTGGGTGCGGCGTTTATCGAACAGCCGAACCTGTTCCTGCTGGTGTCGCTGCTGATCGGTTTCAGTTCCGTCTCGGTGCAGATCCTGATTCCGCTGGCCGCACACCTGGCGCCGGCCGAGTCCCGGGGCCGGGTGGTCGGCAGCATCATGGGCGGCCTGCTGCTGGGCATCCTGCTGGCACGGCCGGTGTCGAGCGTGGTGGCCGATCACTTCGGCTGGCGTGCGATGTTCATGGCGGCCGCCGCACTGATGGCGTTCATCAGCGTGGTGCTGATGCTGACAATCCCCAAGCGCCAACCCGATCACAGTGCCAGCTATGGCCAGTTGCTGCGCTCCCTGGGCACCCTGTTGCGTGAACAACCGCTGTTGCGCCAGCGGGCGTTCTACCAGGGTTGCATGTTCGCCGCCTTCAGCCTGTTCTGGACTGCCGTACCACTGGAACTGGCGCGTCACCACGGCCTGAGCCAAAGCGAGATCGCACTGTTTGCCCTGGTCGGTGCACTTGGCGCCATCGCCGCGCCCATGGCCGGTCGCCTGGCCGACGCCGGCCATACCCACCGCGCCTCGTTGCTGGCGATGCTGTTTGGCGCGCTGAGTTTCCTGCCGGCGTTGGTACACCCGCTTTACAGCGTGATCGGCCTGGCAGTCACCGGTGTGGTTCTGGACTTCTGCGTGCAGATGAATATGGTCCTCGGCCAGCGCGCCATCTACGCCCTCGATGCCAACAGCCGCAGCCGCCTGAACGCGCTGTACATGACCAGCATTTTTATCGGCGGTGCGTTCGGTTCAGCGATTGCCAGCAGCGTGTATGAACATGGCGGCTGGTTGGCCGTCATGCTGGTGGGCAGTGCATTTGCGCTGGTTGCGTTGTTGCGTTTCATGAGCGTTGCACGTAAAGCCGCGTTGGCCACCGTCCAAGCGTCCTGACGAGCCCGTGCGCCACTTCAAAACGCACAAAAGGGCGGGACTTAATCAACACGTGAGTAAGTCCCGCCCCGCCTTGCTTCCAGCAGTGGCGCCCGTCAAAGGCGCGCGATCAAGGCATTAGAGATAACTGCCCTCTTTGATGTTGAGCCCGATGACATCTTCTGGACTGATCATTCGGGTGCTTTTGATCAGGAAGTCGGTCTTGCCATCGCCATCGAGGTCGACCGCCAGCAAGTAACGTCCCGTTTGCGGATTAAACTTGATGATGGTGTCGCCTGCCGCCCCCGTATAGTTCTCGACGAAGTTCAACGCTACCTTGCCGTCGAGCACCATTTGCGACAGGTCGATCTTGTCCTGCCCCGTGTTGAAGTCCAACAACAAGTCGGCATTGGCAAGGGTTGAATCGCTAAAGGCGTTGAACTTGAAGGTGTTCCAACCGCCGCCGCCCACCAACGTATCGCCCCCCGCGCCACCGGTGAGCACATTATCCGCACTGTTACCGATGATGCGATCGTTACCATGGCCCCCCACAGCATTTTCGATCACCGTCTTCTCGCCGATCCTGACGTTTTCCTTCATCCCCCCCACGCTGGAAAACGAACCACCGCGCAAGTTGATGATTTGATCCTGCTTGAAGCCAGAGAAATCAAAGGTATCGTTCCCACGCTCATCCCATACGTTGAAGTCTGGCTTATCGGCCGCGGACGTCAGGGTCGTTTCCGCCTTGCCAGTATTCGAGTTGAATCCATAGGTGGTGTCATCGGTTCTGGTGTCACGGGGTTGCTTGGGTTTATCAACGACTGGCAGGGTGTCGACGTTGAGCTTGGGCTTATCAACGACTGACATGGTGTCGATGTTGGGCTTGGGATTATCAACGACTGGAATGGTGTCGACATTGGGCTTGGGCTTATCAAC
>NZ_MPBM01000051.1:0-72975 GCF_001907715.1 Pseudomonas sp. BTN1
CCGTAGACGTGTAGAATAGCCAACCCATGGACCTTGTCATCGCCCGCCCCGAAGGCCTCTACTGCCCTGCCGGTGATTTTTACATCGACCCCTGGCGCCCAGTAGAACGTGCAGTCATCACCCACGCCCACGGCGACCACGCCCGCACCGGCAATCAACACTACCTGGCCGCCGCCCCCGGCGAAGGTATCCTGCGCTGGCGCCTGGGCCAGGACATCAACCTGCAAACCCTGGCCTACGGCGAACGGTTGGTGCATCACGGCGTGACCTTGAGTTTTCATCCAGCCGGGCATGTTCTGGGCTCGGCCCAGGTGCGCCTGGAATACCAGGGCGAGGTCTGGGTGGCGTCCGGCGACTATAAGGTCGAGCCCGATGGCACCTGCGCACCCTTCGAACCGGTGCGTTGCCACACCTTTATCACCGAATCCACATTCGGGCTGCCGATTTACCGCTGGCAGCCTCAGGCGCAGATTTTTGCCGGGATCAATGACTGGTGGAAGGCCAATATCGCCAGCGGCAAAGCCAGCGTGTTGTTCTGTTATTCCTTCGGCAAGGCCCAACGCATTCTCCATGGGCTGGACGCCAGCATCGGCCCGATCCTCAGCCACGGCGCGGTCGAGCCGTTGAACCGGGTGTACCGCGAAGCGGGCATCTACATCCCCGAGACCCTGTATGCCGGCGACTTCAAAAAGACCGACCCACTGCTGCGCCAAGCCCTGATCATCGCCCCGCCCTCCGCCGGAGGCAGTACCTGGATGCGCCGCTTTGGCGACTACAGCGACGCCTTCGCCAGCGGCTGGATGCGCTTGCGTGGTACCAGACGGCGACGCGGTGTGGACCGTGGCTTCGTGCTCTCGGACCACGCCGATTGGCCCGGCTTGTTGTGGGCCATCGAACAAACCGGCGCACAACGGGTAATGGTCACCCATGGTTCGGTCGGTGTGTTGGTGCGTCACCTGCGGGAAAAGGGCTTGGATGCCCAAGGCTTCAGCACCGAATACGGCGATGACGAAGAAGAGGCTACTGCATGAAAGCCTTCGCCGAGCTGTACGCCAACCTCGACGCCACCACTTCCAGCAATGCCAAGCTTGCGGCTCTGCAAGCCTACTTCCTGCAGGCGCCGCCAGCCGATGCGGCCTGGGCGGTGTACTTTCTCAGCGGCGGGAGGCCACGGCAACTGGTGCCGACGCGCCTGCTACGGGACATGGCCACCGAAGCGGCCGGCATCGAACCCTGGCTGTTCGAAGAGAGCTACCAGTCCGTAGGTGACCTGGCCGAGACGATCTCACTGCTCCTGCCAGAATCCACCTACACATCCGAAGACGGCCTGGCCGTGTGGCTGGAAGAAAAACTGCTGCCCCTGCGCGGTCTGCCACCCTTGGACCTTGCAGACCGGCTGCCGGCGCTGTGGGCGCAACTGGACCAACCGAGCCTGATGGTGTGCATCAAGTTGATCACCGGCAGCTTTCGGGTGGGCGTATCCAAACTGCTGGTGACCCGCGCCCTCGCTGCCATGGCCGACCTCGACAGCAAGCGCGTGGCGCAGCGGTTGGTGGGCTACACCGATTTGTCGAACCGTCCCACAGCCGAAGGCTACCTCAAGCTGATTGCCGCCGAATCATCCGACGAGCACGCGCAACGTGGCGGGCAACCCTATCCGTTTTTTCTGGCTCACGGGCTGGCGCAACCGGTGGAGCAATTCGACACCCTGCTCGGTTCACCCGCCGATTGGCAGGTGGAATGGAAGTTTGATGGCATTCGCGCACAACTGGTCAAGCGCGAGGGCCGCCTGTGGGTCTGGTCTCGCGGGGAAGAGTTGCTGACTGAACGTTTCCCTGAACTCCACAGCCTGGTCAGTGGCCTGCCCGATGGTACGGTGATTGATGGCGAAATCGTGGTGTGGAAAGACTCGGTGCAACCCTTCGCGCTGCTGCAACAGCGCATTGGCCGTAAAACCTTGAGTAAAAAAGTTCTTGAGGATGCGCCAGTGGCGGTGCTCGCGTACGACCTGCTGGAGTATCAGGGCGACGACTGGCGCAACCACACCCAAGCCGAACGCCGTACCCAATTGGAACAGGTCATCGCTGCGTGCAACCAACCGGTGTTATTGCCCTCGCCCTTGCTGGAAGGCAAGACCTGGGCAGCCTTGGCCGAGCAGCGCGAAGCCTCTCGCAGCCTGGGCGTGGAAGGCATGATGCTCAAGGATCGCAACGGCCTCTACGGCGTGGGCCGCACCAAGGACATGGGCCTGTGGTGGAAGTGGAAGGTCGACCCCTTCAGCGTCGACGCCGTGTTGATCTACGCCCAGCGCGGCCATGGCCGGCGCGCCAGCCTCTACAGCGACTACACCTTCGCGGTATGGGACGGCCCGCCAGGCAGCGAGCGCACTCTGGTGCCGTTCGCCAAGGCGTATTCCGGGCTGACTGACGAGGAAATGCGCAAGGTCGACGCCATTGTGCGCAAAACCACAGTGGAGAAGTTCGGCCCGGTCAGCAGCGTGACGCCGAGCATGGTGTTTGAGCTGGGTTTTGAAGGGATTGCTCTGTCCAAGCGGCACAAGAGCGGGATTGCGGTGCGGTTTCCACGGATGCTGCGCTGGCGCCAGGACAAGGCGGTGGAGGAAGCGGACAACCTGGCCACGCTACAAGACCTGTTGGCCTGATCCACCTCCCACCTTCTTGATAAATGAAAGATCCAGAATGGTGCACTGTAAATTCAATGCCCATTTTTGGGCGCCGCCTACACTTGGAACTGCCTTATCCCGCCGTTTAAAAAGCCCACCCGGAACTATGGTGCAGAAATTGCTACTTGTGGTGGGTCTGACACCGTTCAGTAACAGTCCTAATCGCGCCACAAGCGCTTATCTTGGTTTCCAGGGATTACCTAATGAAAAAAGCATTGCTGACCCTTTCTGCACTGGCTCTGTGCATGGCTGCTGGTGTTGCTACAGCCAAGGAATACAAGGAATTGCGTTTTGGTGTCGACCCTTCCTACGCACCGTTCGAATCCAAGGCCGCCGACGGCAGCCTGGTGGGCTTCGATATCGACCTGGGCAATGCGATCTGCGCGGAGCTGAAGGTCAAGTGCAAGTGGGTCGAAAGTGACTTCGACGGCATGATCCCGGGCCTGAAAGCCAATAAATTCGATGGCGTGATTTCGTCGATGACCGTGACTCCAGTGCGCGAGAAGGCCATCGACTTCTCCTCCGAGCTGTTCTCCGGCCCGACTTCGCTGGTGTTCAAGAAAGGCGCTGGCTATTCGACGCCAGAATCTCTCAAGGGCAAATCCGTGGGTTATGAGCAAGGCACCATCCAGGAAGCCTACGCCAAGGCCGTACTGGATAAAGCCGGGGTGACCACCAAGGCTTACGCCAACCAGGACCAGGTGTACGCCGACCTGACCTCCGGGCGCCTCGACGCTTCCGTGCAGGACATGCTGCAAGCCGAACTGGGCTTTCTCAAGTCGCCCGCCGGTGCTGGCTATGAAGTGAGCGCCGCTATCGACGACCCGCTGCTGCCGTCGAAAACCGCCATCGGTATCAAAAAAGGTAACACTGAACTCAAGGCGCTTTTGGATAAAGGTATCAAAGCGTTACACGATGATGGCACCTACGCCACTATCCAGAAGAAACACTTTGGCGATCTGAACCTGTACAGCGGCAAATAATGCCTGGGGCGCCCTGCTTCGGGTGGGGCGCTTTTTTATCGCCATAGGTCCTGATTTATGTTCGAAGATCTGTTGCAAACCCTCGGGCTGAGCGCATTCAGCCTGAAGGGTTTCGGCCCGCTGTTGCTGCAAGGCACCTGGATGACCATCAAGTTGTCGGTGCTGTCCCTGGCCGTCAGCGTAGTGCTGGGCCTGCTCGGCGCCAGCGCCAAATTGTCCAGCCTGGCCATTGTGCGTATCCCCGCCCAGCTCTACACCACCCTGATTCGCGGGGTACCGGACCTGGTGCTGATGCTGTTGATTTTCTACAGCCTGCAAACCTGGCTCAGTGGCTTTACCGACTTTATGGAATGGGAATACATCGAGATCGACCCGTTCAGCGCCGGGGTGATCACCCTGGGCTTTATCTACGGTGCGTATTTCACCGAAACCTTTCGCGGTGCGATCCTCGCCGTGCCCCGCGGCCAACTCGAAGCCGCCACCGCTTACGGGCTCAAGCGCGGGCAGCGGTTTCGCTACGTGACCTTCCCGCAGATGATGCGCTTTGCGCTGCCGGGCATCGGCAATAACTGGATGGTGATGCTCAAGGCCACCGCACTGGTGTCGATCATCGGCCTGGCAGACTTGGTAAAAGCCGCCCAGGACGCTGGCAAGAGCACCTATCAATTGTTTTATTTCCTGGTGCTGGCGGCGCTGATCTACCTGTTGATCACCAGCGCGTCCAACTTTGTCTTGCGCCGACTTGAACGTCGCTACTCCGCAGGCGCCCGGGAGGCCGTGCGATGATCGAGCTATTGCAGGAATACTGGCGCCCCTTTCTTTATAGCGACGGCCAGCACATCACCGGTCTGGCCATGACCTTGTGGCTGCTCAGCGCCTCACTGGTCATTGGTTTTCTGGTATCGATTCCACTGTCTATCGCCCGCGTTTCGCGCAAGCGCCTGGTGCGTTGGCCCGTGCAGTTCTACACCTACCTGTTTCGTGGTACGCCGCTCTATATCCAATTGCTGATCTGCTACACCGGCATCTACAGCCTTGCCGCCGTACGAGCACAACCGGTGCTGGATGCGTTCTTTCGCGATGCGATGAACTGCACCCTCCTCGCGTTCGCCCTCAACACCTGCGCCTACACCACCGAGATTTTCGCCGGGGCGATCCGCAGCATGGCCCACGGCGAAGTCGAGGCGGCCAAGGCTTATGGCCTAAGCGGCTGGAAGCTGTACGCCTACGTGATCATGCCTTCCGCGTTGCGACGCTCGTTGCCCTACTACAGCAACGAAGTGATCCTGATGCTGCACTCGACCACCGTGGCCTTTACCGCGACGATCCCGGATATCCTCAAAGTGGCGCGGGATGCCAACTCCGCCACCTTCATGACCTTCCAGTCATTCGGCATTGCCGCACTGATCTATCTGACGGTGACCTTTGCCCTGGTCGGCCTGTTTCGCCTGGCGGAACGCCGTTGGCTGGCCTTTCTCGGGCCGAGCCACTAAGGAGTTTGCATGCACCATCAGCTACATGACTTGATCGCGCCGGTGCCCGGCACGGCGCGGCAGATCCACAGTTTTCACTTCGGCCCGCAGCAGCCCGAAGGCAAGGTGTACATCCAGTCCTCCCTGCATGCCGATGAATTGCCGGGCATGCTGGTGGCCTGGCATCTGAAGGCGCGCCTGGCAGAACTTGAAACGGCCGGGCGCTTGCGTAGCGAAATCGTGCTGGTGCCCGTCGCCAACCCGGTGGGACTGGAACAGGTGTTGATGGACATCCCCTTGGGCCGCTACGAACTGGAAAGCGGGCAGAACTTCAATCGCCTGTTTGTCGACCTCAGCGAAGACGTCGGTAACCAGGTCGAAGACCTGCTGGGCGATGATCCCCAGCGCAATGCCCAATTGATCCGCAGCGCACTGTCCCACGCCCTGGCCGCGCACACCGCCCAGACCCAGTTGCACTCCCAACGCCTGGTGCTGCAACGCCTGGCCTGTGATGCCGACGTGGTGCTGGACCTGCATTGCGACTTCGAAGCCGTGACGCACCTGTACACCACGCCCGAAGCCTGGCCACAGGTAGAGCCGTTGGCGCGCTACCTGGGTTCGCAGGCCAACCTGTTGGCCACCGATTCCGGCGGGCAGTCTTTTGATGAGTGTTTCACCCTGGTGTGGTGGCAGTTGCAGCAACGCTTCGGCGAACGCTACCCGATCCCCATGGGCAGCTTGTCGGTGACCGTCGAGCTGCGTGGCCAGGGCGATGTCAACCACGGCCTCGCCGCGCTGGACTGCCAGGCCATCATTGATTATTTGATCCACTTCGGCGCCATTCGCGACAATGCAGCCCCCTTGCCTGCCCTGGCCTACCCGGCTACGCCGTTGGCGGCGGTGGAGCCGGTGACCACGGCGGTGGGTGGCTTGCTGGTATTCAACGCCCTGCCAGGCCAATACCTGGAGGCCGGGCAATGGGTCGCCGACATCATCGACCCCATTACAGACCGCGTAACGCCTGTGCACTGCCAGCACGCCGGGCTGCTTTACGCCCGTTCGCTACGCCGCATGGCCACGGCCGGCATGGTGATCTGCCATGTCGCCGGCACACAGGCCTACCGCAGCGGTTATCTACTTTCGCCTTGAGGATGCATGCCCCATGTACAAACTGACCGTTGAAGGCCTGCACAAAAGCTATGGCGACAATCAAGTGCTCAAAGGTGTGTCGCTCAAGGCCAAGACCGGTGATGTGATCAGCCTGATCGGCGCCAGTGGCTCAGGCAAGAGTACCTTCCTGCGCTGTATCAACTTTTTGGAAACCCCCAACGATGGCGCCATGACCCTGGACGGCCAAGCGATCCGCATGGTCAGCGACCGCCATGGCATGCGCGTGGCCGACGACGCCGAGTTGCAACGCTTGCGCACACGGCTGGCAATGGTGTTCCAGCACTTCAACTTGTGGAGCCACATGAGCGTGCTGGAAAACATCACCATGGCCCCGCGCCGCGTGCTGGGTTGCAGCAAGAAGGACGCCGAAGACCGTGCCCGCCGCTACCTGGACAAAGTCGGGCTACCGGCGCGGGTGGCTGATCAATACCCGGCATTCCTCTCCGGCGGCCAGCAGCAGCGTGTCGCCATCGCCCGCGCCCTGGCCATGGAGCCGGAGGTGATGCTGTTCGATGAACCCACGTCGGCGCTGGACCCGGAGTTGGTGGGCGAAGTGTTGAAGGTGATCCAGGGCCTGGCCGAGGAAGGTCGCACCATGATCATGGTGACCCACGAGATGAGCTTTGCGCGCAAGGTTTCAAGCCAGGTGCTGTTCCTGCACCAGGGTCTGGTGGAGGAGCAGGGCTTGCCGGAGGATGTGCTGGGCAATCCGAAAAGCGAACGCCTGCAGCAGTTTCTGAGTGGCAATTTGAAGTAGGCGCGAGCTTGCTCGCCAAAATCATCAACGATAACGCGGGCCTCCAGATTAAACGCAGCGCCTGGGCTTTGTTCGCGGGCAAGCCCGCGCCTACAGTTGGAACGTCGGCACTGCTTGAAGGGTCTTTGAACTAACCCCTCCAGAGCGTCCGCTGCCGCATGGCAAAAACCCACGACTTCGCCAAGCAATGGTTTGCCACCCAAGGCTGGAAGCCATTCGCCTTTCAGAAAGAGGTATGGGCCGCGGTCAAGGCCGGCCAGTCGGGGTTACTGCATGCCAGCACCGGGGCGGGTAAAACCTATGCCTTGTGGTTTGCCGCACTCAACCGTTTCGCCATTACCCGCCCGCCCGCTACAAGCAAGCGCAAACCGCCTGCCGAGCCGCTGACCGTCCTGTGGATCACGCCGATGCGCGCCCTGGCCGCCGACTCCGCACGCGCCCTGCAAGCACCGTTGGAGGCCTTGCACATTCCCTGGAGCGTGGGCCTGCGCACCGGCGATACCAGCAGCAGCGAACGCGCACGCCAGACCCGCCGCCAGCCCACCGCCCTGGTCACCACCCCGGAAAGCCTGACCCTGATGCTGGCCCGTGCCGACAGTGAAACCAGCCTGGCGCACCTGCGCATGGTCATCGTGGATGAATGGCACGAACTGATCGGCAATAAGCGTGGCGTGCAGTTGCAACTGGCACTGGCACGCTTGCGGCGCTGGCATCCTGAGTTGATGGTGTGGGGTATTTCCGCGACGCTGGGTAATCAGGCCCACGCCTTGGAGGTACTGGCCCCACAGGGCGGCGGCATCAATGTACAGGGGCAAACGGCCAAGGCACTGAAGGTCGACACCTTGCTGCCGCCCGTCACCGAGCGCTTTCCCTGGGCCGGGCATATCGGCTTGAAGATGTTGCCGCAAGTGGTCGCCGAGGTAGAGGCCAGCAGCAGTTGCCTGGTATTTACCAACACCCGCGCGCAATCCGAGATCTGGTACCAGGCGATTCTGGGCGCTCGTCCGGACTGGGCCGGCTTGATTGCCCTGCACCACGGTTCGTTATCGCGAGAGACCCGGGACTGGGTGGAGCGAGCGTTGAAAGATGGACAGCTCAAGGCAGTGGTGTGCACTTCCAGCCTCGACCTGGGCGTTGACTTCCTGCCGGTGGAACGGGTGCTGCAAATCGGCTCCGCCAAGGGCGTAGCACGGCTGATGCAACGCGCCGGGCGCTCCGGCCACGCGCCAGGGCGGCCCTCACGGGTAACGCTGGTGCCCACCCACAGCCTGGAGCTGGTGGAAGCCGCAGCCGCCCAGGATGCGATCGCCCAACGGCGCATCGAAGCGCGGGAATCACCGTACAAGCCGCTGGATGTGCTGGTCCAACACTTGGTCAGCATGGCCTTGGGTGGCGGGTTTACTCCGGCGGCACTGTTGGACGAAGTTCGCGGCGCCTGGGCCTATCGCGACCTCACCGAAGCGGACTGGGCCTGGGCCCTGGGGTTTGTGCGCCATGGTGGCCTGTCACTCACCGCTTATCCGGATTACCGCCGGGTGGAGCCCGATGAGCACGGCATCTGGCGCGTTCCGGATGCCCGCCTGGCACGCCGCCACCGCATGAGCGTGGGCACCATCGTCAGTGACGCCAGCATCCAGCTCAAGTTCTGGAGCAAAGGCGGCGGCGGCAAGAACCTGGGCAGTGTCGAGGAAGGCTTTATTGCAAGGCTCAAGCCGGGGGATGGATTTTTGTTCGCGGGGCGGTTGCTGGAATTGGTGCGCGTGGAAAACATGACCGCTTACGTACGCCGCAGCAACGCGAAAAAAGCCGCCGTGCCACGCTGGAATGGCGGGCGCATGCCCCTTTCCAACGAACTGGCCCAGGCGGTGGTCGAGCGTTTTGATGCCGCCGCGCATGGGCACTTCGACGGCCCAGAGATGAAGGCGGTGCAACCGTTGCTGCATACCCAATTGCGCTGGTCCGGGCTGCCGACCCGCGAGCATTTGCTGGCTGAAACCCTGCGGTCGCGAGAGGGCTGGCACCTGTTTCTGTACCCATTCGCTGGCCGCCAGGTACACCTGGGCCTAGCCAGTTTGCTGGCATGGCGGGTCAGCCAGCAGCAGCCGCTGACCTTTTCGATTGCGGTGAATGATTATGGCCTGGAGCTGTTGAGCGCCACCGAGGTGCAGTGGCCCCAGTTGTTGAATACAAGGTTGCTGAGCCCCCAAGGCCTGCTGGCGGATGTGGTCGCCAGCCTCAATGCCGGCGAACTGGCCCTGCGCCGCTTTCGCGAGATTGCGCGAATCGCCGGGCTGGTATTTGCCGGGTATCCCGGCGCGCCAAAAAGCACGCGACAAGTGCAGGCTTCCAGTGGTTTGTTCTTTGAAGTGTTCAAGCAATATGACCCACAAAATCTGCTGCTGGCCCAGGCAGGAGAAGAAGTTCTGCGGGACGAGCTGGATATTCGCCGGCTGGAACAGACGCTGAATCATCTGTCGACGCTGAAGCTGGACCTGCACAGGATCCAGCGGCCCACGCCCCTGGCCTTTCCGCTGCTGGTAGAACGGATGCGCGAAAGCATGAGCTCGGAAAAACTCTCGGAGCGCATCGCGCGGATGGTCAAGGACCTGGAAAAAGTCGCCGACAAAGGGCAAGGCTGATGCATTACCCACTGACGCTAGAAGGTGAAGAGCTATGGCTATTGCCGCAGAAAGCTGTGTACTGGCCCGCGCGTAAATGTTTGCTGATCGCCGACGCGCATTTTGGCAAGGCGTCGGCCTATCGCAGCCTGGGGCAGCCGGTGCCACAGGGCACGACTACGGCCAACCTGGAAGGCCTGGACAGGCTGTTATCGGCCCTACCCTGCGAACAGTTGATCTTTCTCGGCGATTTCCTGCACGGCCCCGGCTCTCACGCCAGCGCCACCCTGAACGCAATCCGGGCCTGGCGTGAGCGCAATCGCACACTGGCCTTGATCTTGATTCGCGGCAATCACGACAAACGTGCCGGCGACCCACCACTGGACTTGGGCATCGACGTGGTCGCGGAGCCTCTGCTGATGGGCCCTTTCGCCTTGCAACATGAGCCCGACGCCCATGCCAGCCATCATGTACTGGCGGGGCATGTGCATCCTGTGTACCACCTGCGCGGTAAAGGGCGCCAACGGCTACGCCTGCCGTGCTTCCAAGTCGGCGGGCGGGTAAGCCTGCTGCCAGCCTTTGGCGCGTTTACAGGGGGCTATGCCGTGGAGCAGGCCCCAGACCGCCGAATCTATGTGATCGGCGATCACCAGGTCTGGCCGATTCAATGATCGATAAGGCCTGCTCAGGGATCAGGCAACGGGCGCGGGTGGCGGCTCGTCCGGTAAGGTCGGCTCACCCGGTTCGGTAGGCTGTGGGTAATCAGGTTCGGGTTGACCAGGGATGCCCCCCGCGTGCGCGGGGTTGGCCATCAAGGACCAGGCCAGAACACCAATCTGGTTGGGTTCAAGCCGGGCGAGTTCTGCGCTGATTCGCGGGTCGATCTTCATAAGGTACTCCTCAAGTATGGCCCGGCGCGTTTCACACGCGCCGAAGCAGTACACCTAGATAGAGTCACTTTCTGCAGACAAATTCCCTTTACCCGAAGGCGCTTTCGATCAAGCGCGTGGGAGAGTGACGCCGCGTTGGCCCTGATACTTGCCCGCACGGTCCTTGTAAGACACTTCACAAGCCTCATCGGACTGCAGGAACAGCATCTGTGCCACGCCTTCGTTGGCGTAGATTTTCGCCGGCAAGGTGGTGGTGTTGGAGAATTCCAGGGTCACGTGGCCTTCCCACTCCGGCTCGAGCGGTGTGACGTTGACGATAATGCCGCAGCGGGCATAGGTGCTTTTACCCAGGCAGATGGTCAACACGTCGCGCGGAATACGGAAGAATTCCACGGTGCGCGCCAGGGCGAAAGAGTTGGGCGGGATGATGCACACGTCGCTCTTGACGTCGACGAAGCTCTTTTCGTCGAAGTTCTTTGGATCGACGATCGCCGAATTGATGTTGGTGAACACCTTGAATTCATCGGCGCAACGCACGTCGTAGCCATAGCTGGAAACACCGTACGAAATCACGCGCTCGTCGCCTTCGCCACGAATCTGACGTTCGACGAACGGCTCGATCATGCCGTGTTCCTGCGCCATGCGGCGAATCCACTTGTCCGATTTGATGCTCATGGCGGTGTCCTGAATAGCGAGGCGAAAAAAATCTGTGGGCCATCTTACCGGGGCCGGCGTTGGGGTTCAAAGGCCGTACGGGTTTTCTTGATCAATGCACGGCCGGTTATAAGCCATAGCGAGCGTGGCCGGGACCCGGACGGCAGGCGCCAATGACTGTAAATACCACCGCCAGTCACGAAAATAGAGAAACCTTCGGAAATACCATTGGCACGTTCCGGAAAAAGGGTTAAGGTGGCGCCACTGTGCTGCTTGTGTCACTGAGAATCTCTACACGATATGTTGAATTTCGATCCAACCATCTCCAAGAATTTTTCCTGCTCTTTGCACTCAGTCTCGGCCAGGGCTTTTCCTGAGTCGCAGTTAACTTTGTCCAAGGAGATACACCATGTCTAATCGCCAAACTGGTACCGTTAAGTGGTTCAACGATGAAAAAGGCTTCGGCTTCATCACTCCACAATCCGGTGACGACCTGTTCGTTCACTTCAAAGCTATCCAATCCGACGGCTTCAAAAGCCTGAAAGAAGGCCAACAGGTTTCTTTCATCGCTACCCGCGGTCAGAAAGGCATGCAAGCTGAAGAAGTTCAAGTTATCTAACTTGTACTGACTTAGTCGAAAAAACCCCGCCCTTAAAAGCGGGGTTTTTTTATGCCCGATCGTTCCCGCGCTTTGCGTGGGAACGATCAGGGCACAGCAAAACGCCCGATGCATTCACATGCATCGGGCGTTTTGTCATCGCTTCCCTACCAATCGTTATTGGAACAACGACTCACTCGACAAGCCATTCTTCTCCAGGATCTCGCGCAAGCGCTTGAGGCCCTCTACCTGGATCTGCCGCACCCGCTCACGGGTCAGACCAATCTCCAGACCTACATCCTCCAGGGTGCTGCTCTCATGACCGCGCAGACCGAAGCGGCGAATCACCACTTCACGCTGCTTGTCCGTGAGCTCTGACAGCCACTGGTCAATACTTTGGGAAAGATCATCGTCCTGCAACAGCTCGCAAGGGTCCGTCGGACGATCATCGGTCAGGGTGTCCAGCAGGGTCTTATCCGAATCCGGCCCCAGCGAGACATCGACCGAAGAGACACGCTCGTTAAGGCCCAGCATGCGCTTGACCTCCCCTACCGGTTTTTCCAGCAGGTTGGCGATCTCTTCAGGCGAAGGTTCATGATCGAGTTTTTGCGTCAGCTCACGCGCCGCCCGCAGGTAGACGTTGAGCTCCTTGACCACATGGATCGGCAACCGGATCGTGCGGGTCTGATTCATGATCGCCCGTTCGATGGTCTGGCGAATCCACCAGGTGGCATAGGTGGAGAAACGGAAGCCCCGCTCAGGGTCGAATTTTTCCACAGCCCGGATCAAGCCCAGGTTGCCCTCCTCGATCAGGTCCAACAGGGACAGCCCACGATTGACGTAGCGTCGGGCGATTTTCACCACCAGGCGCAGGTTGCTTTCAATCATGCGCTTACGCCCAGCCGGATCGCCCTTCTGCGACAGACGCGCAAAATGGACTTCTTCTTCGGGGGTCAACAGAGGGGAAAAGCCGATTTCATTGAGGTACAGCTGGGTCGCATCGAGCGCCCGCGTGTAATCAACGTACTTGTGCTGCTTCAACGCGGCAGCATTTTTGGATTTGGTGCGAACTGAAGGTGGTGATACCCCTTCATTATCTGACATCGTTTCCAAATCGATACCGGCCTCCATAAGGAGAACCTCATCGTCGATGTCAAACTCCGGCACTTCTTTACTGAGAGCCATTGTTATAGTCCTTTGGTGAGTTCGACCTCAAGCTCAAGCGACGCCTCTATCCTTGGCAACGCTGGAGCCTGTTCCTTCTACGTGAGGGAACAGGCTGTGCAACACATCAACGACGGGGCAGGAATTGCAGCGGATCTACAGGCTTCCCTTGGCGGCGAATCTCAAAGTGCAGTTTCACCCGGTCTGTGCCCGTTGACCCCATTTCGGCAATCGTCTGTCCGACTTTGACCTGCTGCCCCTCCCGAACCAACAACCTGCGGTTATGACCGTAGGCACTGACGTAGGTATCGCTGTGTTTGATGATGACCAGCTCGCCGTAGCCCCGCAAACCACTCCCGGCGTACACCACCGTCCCATCAGACGCAGCTAAAACAGGCTGTCCCAAATCCCCGGCGATATCAATGCCTTTATTCAAACTACCGTTTGAAGAGAATTTTCCAATCAACACTCCGTTTGAAGGCCATCCCCAACCGGTCGGCGCAGGCCCGGCAGGTGGCAACGGCGCGGGTGCCGGTTTGCTCGCAACCGTAGGCGTGGCGCTGCCTGCAGGCCGAGTGATGATGGTGGTCTTGCTTGAGGACGATGGCGAAGAACCCGACTTTGTCACAACTGCCGTAGGTGCAGAACCCGAGCGACCATCGAAACGAATGGTTTGCCCGGGATGGATCGTATACGGCACAGGAATGTTGTTACGGGCGGCCAGCGCCTTGTAGTCCCAGCCATAACGGAAGGCAATCGAGAACAGGGTGTCGCCTTTGCGCACCACGTATTGGCCGGTGGTGACCGTAGGTCTCTGGGGGGTTGCGTTGGTACGGTCAACGACCCGCGCACCGCCGGATGGCGTGCTCGAGCAGGCTGCCAATAAGGAACTCAAGACAAGGCCAAGCACCAGTCGCTGAAAGCTTGTTTTACTCATTCGCTGCGCAGGACCTGTGAGACTCACCCGCCGCTCCCTTTGTGGTGGCTGAACGTTAACGCCTGGATCAGGCTTGAAATATGACGCAAGTATAACTGGGCATTGGCTTTTTACTGGCACCTGACTGAAAGGAAAAATTCATCATGTTTAATCGTGGCTGCCAGGTGTGTTGATTCAATAGACCCCGCCGTAAGACACATCCCCGCCTACAGAATTCACTGCGCGCGAAGAAATGATCAGGCCAGCGGGCCGTTGAGCAAGGGGACGAAACGCACAGCACCGAGTACATGCCGGGAAAAACCTTCGTCCTCACGGATAATAAGCATCAACTGTTGCACTTCGCCGGAGCCCACCGGGATGACCAGCCGCCCGCCAGGTGCCAATTGATCCAGCAAGGCTTGCGGCACATCGGTGGCCACGGCGGTGACGATGATACCGTTGTAGGGCGCCAGCGCCGGCCAGCCCTCCCAGCCATCGCCCCAGCGGAATACCACGTTGCGCAGGTTCAGCTCCACCAGACGCTCTTTGGCCCGGTCCTGTAGCACCTTGATGCGCTCGACCGAAAACACTCGCTCTACCAATTGCGACAGCACGGCCGTCTGATAGCCAGAGCCGGTACCAATCTCCAGCACCTTGTCCAACGGCCCCGCCGCCAGCAATAGCTCGCTCATACGCGCAACCATATAGGGCTGAGAGATGGTCTGGTTGTGGCCGATGGGCAACGCTGTGTCTTCATAGGCGCGATGTGCCAGTGCCTCATCAACAAACAGATGCCGCGGCGTGCGTCGGATTACTTCCAGCACCTGTGCGTTGGACAAGCCTTCTTCATACAGACGCTGGATCAACCGCTCCCGGGTGCGCTGGGAGGTCATCCCGATGCCGCGGCGCAACAAGTCGTCTTGTTCACGAGCCATCAACGCAGTCCCTCCAGCCAGCCATCAAGGCCACTGAAGGCATCACTGAAGGTGCGATCAAACAGCAACGGGGTAACGGAGACATAGCCTTGCATCACCGCATGAAAGTCCGTGCCCTCGCCGCCATCTTCGGCGTCACCGGCCGCGGCGATCCAGTATCCTTCCTTGCCGCGTGGGTCGACCACCTTCAAGGGCGCCGCAGCACGGGCGCGATGGCCCAGGCGCGTGAGTTGGATACCGCGAATATGGTCGAGGGGCAAGTTGGGGATATTGACGTTGAGCACCGTACGCGGCGGCAGGTCCAGGGAGCCATGGGCCTCCACCAGCTTGCGCGCGTAATACGCCGCCGTCGCCAGATTATCCAATTGCCGCGAGGCAAAGGAAAAGGCAAAGCCGGTGCGGCCCAGGAAGCGCCCCTCAAGGGCGGCCGCCACGGTACCGGAATACAGCACGTCATCACCCAGGTTGGCGCCCAGGTTGATCCCCGAGACCACCAGGTCTGGCTGGTGCTCCAGCAAACTGTTGATTGCCAGGTGCACACAGTCGGTGGGGGTGCCGTTAACGCTGATAAAGCCATTGGCCAGGACCCGCGGATGCAGCGGACGGTCGAGCGTCAGCGAACTGCTGGCGCCGCTCTTGTCCTGGTCGGGGGCAACCACCACGCACTCGGCGTAATCCTGCAGCGCAGCATGGAGCGCGGCAAGACCGGGTGCGGTGGCACCGTCATCGTTTGATATCAGAATACGCATGGGCTGTCCGTCTGCCCCACCGGCACCAGATCAACAAGCTCGCGCACCAAGACAGTGGCGAAGCATCCGGCCGGCAGGACGAATTCCAATTGCAGAATGTCAGGCCCGGGATAATGCCACGTCAACCCGCCAATGGGCAGTCGCAGAATGCGACGTTCCTGGCTCATTCCCGCCTTCACCAACCAATCACGTAGGTCTGCTTCTCCAGCGGCGACAGATTGTTCCAACTCGTATGTAAGACCTTTCGCCGGCGAATCGCCTTCGCCCCACTGCGGGCCGGTGGGATGCAGGTCCAGGATCGCCAGGCGCGGGTCACTGCACTCAGCTTCCCCGGCCGGAAAAAAACTGCGACTGTCGGTAAACGCCAGCAGATCGCCAACTTGGGCACGCTGCCATGAACCGTCGGCGACGCGGGCCGCCAACACTTGGTTGAACAGGTAACTGCGAGCCGTGGACAGCAAGCGCGAGCGCACGTTGCGCTGCTCGGGCAGGGCCTCGCGGGCAGCCCACTCGCGAGCATCCGCCACATTGCCGCCGTTGTGGCCAAAACGCTGGGTGCCGAAATAATTGGGGATGCCGTGCCGGGCAATCAACTGCAGACGTGCGTCGATGGCAGCGGTGTCGCCGGCCAGTTGGGTCAGGCGCAAGGTGAAACCATTGGCCGAATGGGCCCCACGCTGCAACTTGCGCTTGTGACGGGCGGTTTTAAGGATCTTGAGGGTGTCGTTTTCTGCGCCGCTCATGTCCGGGTCGGCCTTGCCGGGCAACTGCACGCTGAACCACTGGCGGGTCAGGGCCTGACGATCCTTGAGCCCGGCATAGCTGACGGTGCGCAATGGCACCCCAGCAGCCTTGGCGATACGCCGTGCCGCTTCCTCAGTGTTCAAGCCGCGCTTTTCCACCCACAGCCACAGGTGCTCGCCATCGCCGGTCAGCGGGATGTCCAGCACCTCATCAACCTGGAAGTCTTCGGCCGTGGCCTTCAGTACCGCGCTGCCCAGGGCCTCGCCATAGGCCCGCGGGCCCAGCAGTTGCAGGTCGTTCATGCGCGCAGCAACAAGGCGACGGAGTGCACCGCAATGCCCTCTTCACGACCGGTAAACCCGAGCTTTTCGGTAGTGGTGGCTTTCACGTTGACTTGATCCAATTCAATTTGCAGGTCTGCGGCGATCGCTGTGCGCATCGCTTCGATATGGGGGGCCATTTTCGGCGCCTGGGCGACGATGGTGTTATCGACGTTGCCAACCTTCCAGCCCTTGGCATGGATCAGGCCGACCACATGGCGCAGCAACACACGGCTGTCCGCGCCCTTGAAGGTGGGATCGGTGTCCGGGAAGTGCTTGCCGATATCGCCCAATGCAGCCGCGCCGAGCAAGGCATCGCTCAAGGCGTGCAAGACCACGTCGCCGTCGGAATGAGCCAGCAACCCATGGTGGTGTGCAATACGCACGCCGCCCAGGGTGATGAAATCGCCTTCAGCGAAACGGTGCACATCGTAGCCGTGGCCAATACGCATAAAAAAACGCCCCGATTTAATTCAGGGCGTGATTCTACCTACTTTTGCCTCAGATTAACCGAGCAAAGCACGACCATGATGCCGCAAATGGTCTTCGATGAAGCTGGCGATGAAGAAGTAGCTGTGGTCGTAGCCAGGCTGCAGGCGCAGTTCCAGCGGATGGTTGGCTGCCTTGGCTGCTTGCAGCAGGGCTTCGGGCTTGAGCTGAATGGCGAGGAAATCGTCGCGATCGCCCTGGTCCACTAACAGCGGCAACTTTTCCGAGGCTTCGCTGATCAGCACGCAGGCATCCCATTCACGCCACTTCGAGCGCTCTTCACCCAAATAACGGGAAAAGGCCTTCTGGCCCCACGGACAGTCCATCGGATTGTTGATCGGCGAAAATGCCGACACCGACAGGTAACGTCCAGGGTTGCGCAGCGCACAGACCAGCGCACCGTGACCGCCCATGGAGTGGCCGCTGATGCCGCGCTTATCCGACGCAGGGAAATGCGCCTCCACCAGTGCCGGCAATTCCTGCACCACGTAGTCATGCATCCGATAGTGCTTGGCCCAGGGTTCCTGGGTGGCATTGAGGTAGAAGCCGGCGCCGAGGCCGAAGTCCCAGGCATTGTCCGGGTCGCCCGGCACGCCGGGGCCACGGGGGCTGGTGTCCGGCGCGACGATAATCAAGCCCAACTCGGCGGCCATGCGCTGGGCGCCGGCCTTTTGCATGAAGTTTTCGTCAGTACAGGTCAAACCGGACAGCCAATACAACACCGGCAGCTTGCCGCCCTGCTCCGCTTGCGGAGGCAGGTAGACGGCAAAGGTCATGTCGCAACCGAGCACATCGGAATGATGCTTGTAGCGTTTATGCCAGCCGCCGAAGCTCTTCTGGCATGACAGGTTTTCCAGACTCATGGCCGACCTCAGAAGTGAATGACGGTACGAATGCTCTTGCCTTCATGCATCAGGTCAAACGCTTTGTTGATATCTTCCAGGCCCATGGTGTGGGTGATGAAGGTATCCAGCGGAATTTCACCGGACTGAGCCATTTCCACGTAGCTTGGCAATTCGGTACGACCGCGCACGCCACCAAACGCCGAACCACGCCAGACGCGACCGGTGACCAGCTGGAATGGGCGAGTGGCAATTTCCTGGCCAGCACCGGCCACGCCGATGATCACTGACTCGCCCCAGCCTTTGTGGCAGCACTCAAGGGCCGCACGCATCAGTTGCACATTGCCGATGCACTCGAAAGAGAAGTCCACGCCGCCGTCAGTCAGGTCGACAATCACGTCCTGGATTGGGCGGTCGTAGTCTTTCGGGTTGATGCAATCGGTGGCACCCAGTTGCTTGGCGATTTCGAACTTGGCCGGGTTGATATCAATAGCAATGATGCGACCGGCCTTGGCCTTGACTGCACCGATAATCGCCGACAGGCCAATACCGCCCAGGCCGAAGACGGCCACGGTGTCGCCCGGCTTGACCTTGGCGGTGTTGATCACCGCACCGATGCCGGTGGTGACACCACAACCGAGCAGGCAGACTTTTTCCAGCGGCGCTTCTTTAGGAATCTTGGCCACGGAGATTTCCGGCAGCACGGTGTACTCGGAGAACGTCGAGGTGCCCATGTAGTGGAAAATCGGCTGGCCCTTGTAGGAGAAACGCGTGGTGCCATCCGGCATCAAGCCCTTGCCCTGCGTGGCGCGAATGGCCTGGCACAGGTTGGTCTTGCCACTCAGACAGAACTTGCACTTGCCGCATTCCGGGGTATACAGCGGGATCACGTGATCGCCCACAGCCACCGAAGTTACGCCCTCGCCGATGGCTTCCACCACTGCGCCGCCTTCATGGCCGAGGATCGACGGGAAGATGCCTTCCGGGTCAGCCCCCGACAAGGTGTAGGCGTCGGTGTGGCACACGCCGGACGCGACCACCCGCAGCAGCACCTCGCCAGCCTTGGGCATGGCGACATCCACTTCAACAATCTCAAGGGGCTTATTGGCCTCGAAGGCTACGGCGGCACGGGACTTGATCATCCGGGTTTCTCCATCGGGTTAAAAACTGAGACGGTGAGTGTAAATCATCACCTATTGATGAATAATTCGGACTAAAGCAAAACATTATTGCTGTACAGGGACAATCACCATGCTGGAGAACCGCTGGGAAGGCATTGACGAGTTTGTCGCGGTGGCCGAATGCAGCCAGTTCACGGCGGCGGCCGAACGGTTGGGGGTGTCTTCATCCCATGTCAGCCGGCAAGTGGCGCGCCTTGAAGAACGCCTGCAAACCCGATTGCTGTACCGCAGTACGCGCAAGGTGACTTTGACCGAAGCCGGTCAGACCTTCCTGCAGCACTGCCAACGCCTGCAGGACGGTCGCGAGGAAGCGTTGCGGGCGGTGGGCGACCTGACCAGCGAACCCAAGGGCATGTTGCGCATGACCTGCGCCGTGGCCTATGGCGAACGCTTTATCGTGCCGCTGGTGACACGATTCATGGCGCACTATCCGCAACTGCGCGTGGACATCGAGTTGACCAACCGCTCGCTGGACCTGGTGCATGAAGGCCTCGACCTGGCCATCCGCCTGGGACGCCTGCAAGACTCGCGCATGGTTGCCAGCCGCCTGGCACCTCGACGCATGTACCTGTGCGCGTCGCCCTCCTACCTCGAACGGTACGGTCGGCCACACAGTTTGTCGGAGTTGAGCCGGCATAACTGCCTGATTGGCAGCTCGGATATCTGGCAAATGGCTCAGGATGGGCGGGAATTTTCCCAGCGCGTGCAAGGCAATTGGCGCTGCAACAGCGGGCAAGCGGTGCTGGATGCGGCGTTACAAGGCATGGGCTTGTGCCAGTTGCCGGATTACTACGTGCTGGAGCATCTGCACAGCGGGGCGTTGGTGTCGTTGCTGGAGGCTCATCAACCGCCAAATACTGCGGTGTGGGCGTTGTATCCGCAGCAGCGGCATTTGTCGCCGAAGGTGAGGAAGCTGGTGGACTTTTTGAAGGTGGGGTTGGCGCAGAGGCCGGAGTACAAGCATTGAATTGAGGTGGTCTGCACCGGCCTCATCGCGGGCAAGCCCGGCTCCCACAGTTGGACGTGTTGTTTGATGTGGCAGCGATCAAATGTGGGAGCTGGCTTGCCTGCGATGAAGCAGACCCGGTCTGACGGGTTACCGCCGGTTAGCCCAGCGCAACTTCAACCACTCCAGGTCTTCCGGCCGAGTCACCTTGATATTGTCCGAACGCCCTTCGATCAGGCGCGGCGCCTGCCCGGACCATTCCATGGCCGACGCTTCATCGGTGATCACCGCATCGGCCACCAGGCTGTCGGCCAAGGCGCGATGCAAGGCGCCCAGGCGGAACATCTGCGGCGTGTAAGCCTGCCAGATCAGGCTGCGATCAACGGTATCCACCACACGGCCATGCTTGTCGACACGCTTGAGGGTGTCGCGCGCCGGCACCGCCAGCAGGCCGCCTACCGGATCGTCAGCCAGTTCCGCCAACAATTTGTCGAGGTCATCACGGCTCAGGTTAGGCCGCGCAGCGTCGTGCACCAACACCCAGTCGTCATCACTGGCGCCCAGGGCGTTGAGTTGCAGCAGCGCATTGAGTACCGAGCCGGAACGTTCCGAGCCCCCGTCGGCACGCTGTATACGCGGGTCAGTGGCGCATGCCAAGGTGGGCCAATAAGGATCGTCAATTGCAAGACTGACCACCAGGCCCTTGAGGCGTGGGTGGTCGAGAAAACAGCCGAGGCTGTGTTCGAGAATAGTGCGCCCGCCCAGTTGCAGGTACTGCTTGGGACGGTCTGCGGCCATACGGGCACCGACGCCCGCGGCAGGAATCACGGCCCAGAAGGCCGGTAAATCGTGGCTCATTGGGCCAACTGGTAGAGGGTCTCGCCCTCCTTGACCATGCCCAACTCATGACGAGCCCGCTCTTCAACGGTCTCCGTGCCTTTTTTCAGCTCAAGCACTTCAGCGTCCAGGACACGGTTGCGCTCCAGCAGGCGTTCGTTTTCGGCACGCTGGTCGGCAATTTGCTGGGTCAGTTCTTCCACCTGCGCAAAGCTGCCATTACCGACCCATAGGCGGTACTGCAGGCCAGCCAGCAACAAGAGCAAGACGAGGAACAACCAATTGGGACTGCGCATCGAAATCCGGGTATCCAGTTAAAAAAGACAGTTATGCAAACCTTTTGCAGCAACTGATAGCACAAAGCCTGGAAAAACCAGGCTTGCGCTTGTCAGTCAGCAGATTAGCGCCGAAATTCACATTTTCGTGAGATTTCTGACGCTATCTGCCGACTTTTTACCATTTACTGCTTAGCCGCGAAACTCGCCACGACCGTTGTACTTGGCTTTACCTGCCAATTGCTCTTCGATGCGCAGCAATTGGTTGTACTTGGACACGCGATCGGAACGGCACAGGGAACCGGTCTTGATCTGGCCCGCCGAAGTACCCACGGCCAGGTCGGCAATGGTGGAATCTTCGGTTTCGCCGGAGCGATGGGAGATCACGGCGGTGTAGCCCGCGGCCTTGGCCATCTGGATGGCTTCCAGGGTTTCGGTCAGGGTGCCGATCTGGTTGAACTTGATCAGGATCGAGTTGGCGATCTTCTTGTCGATGCCTTCTTTCAGGATCTTGGTGTTGGTCACGAACAGGTCGTCACCCACCAGCTGGATTTTTTCGCCGATCTTGTCGGTGAGGATTTTCCAGCCATCCCAGTCGGACTCGTCCAGGCCGTCTTCGATCGAGATGATCGGGTAGCGCTGGGTCAGGCCTTTGAGGTATTCAGCGAAGCCTTCGGAGTTGAACACCTGGCCTTCGCCGGACAGGTTGTACTTGCCGTCTTCATAGAATTCGCTGGCGGCGCAGTCCAGGGCCAGGGTCACGTCGGTGCCCAGCTTGTAGCCAGCGTTGGCCACGGCTTCGGAGATGACTTTCAGTGCATCTTCGTTGGAGGCCAGGTTCGGCGCGAAACCACCTTCGTCACCCACGGCAGTGCTCAGGCCACGAGCCTTCAGTACAGCCTTGAGGTGATGGAAAATCTCGGTACCCATGCGCAGGCCTTCGGAGAAGGACTTGGCGCCAACCGGCTGTACCATGAATTCCTGGATGTCGACGTTGTTATCTGCGTGCTCGCCACCGTTGATGATGTTCATCATCGGCACCGGCATCGAGTAGACGCCCGGTGTGCCATTCAGATTGGCAATGTGTGCGTACAACGGCAGGTCCTGGTCCTGCGCAGCCGCCTTGGCAGCTGCCAGGGACACCGCGAGGATGGCGTTGGCGCCGAGGCTGCCTTTGTTTTCAGTGCCGTCGAGCTTGATCATCGCGTGGTCCAGGGCTTTCTGGTCCAGCGGGTCCTTGCCCAGCAACAGGTCACGAATCGGACCGTTGATGTTGGCTACAGCCTTGAGTACACCCTTGCCCAGGTAACGGCTCTTGTCGCCATCACGCAGTTCCAGCGCTTCGCGCGAACCGGTGGAAGCACCGGACGGCGCGCAGGCGCTGCCGATGATGCCGTTATCGAGAAGCACGTCGGCTTCGACGGTGGGGTTGCCACGGGAGTCGAGAACTTCACGACCTTTGATGTCGACGATTTTTGCCATTGTTGTAAACACTCCAAAGTTGACGAAAACGACGCAGCTGAAGGAAATCTTTTGACCGACCGCAAGGGTGGAACAACGGGGCAGGCTTGCAGACGACAAGGCTCAGGCCCGGGGGCCTGAGCGTAAAGCGTGGGAAATTCTACCGGAGAAATGCCAGTTACGCGGTCTCTACCGTCGGAAAACTCTTGACCAGCTCGTCCAACTGCTTGAGTTGGGCCAGGAATGGCTCCAGCTTGTCCAGGCGCAGGGCGCATGGGCCATCACATTTGGCGTTGTCCGGGTCCGGGTGAGCTTCAAGGAACAGGCCCGCCAGGGACTGGCTCATGCCCGCCTTGGCCAGGTCCGTCACCTGGGCACGTCGCCCGCCAGCGGAGTCCGAACGACCACCGGGCATTTGCAGCGCGTGGGTCACGTCGAAGAACACGGGGTATTCGAACTGTTTCATGATGCCGAAACCGAGCATGTCCACCACGAGGTTGTTGTAGCCGAAGCTCGAACCCCGCTCGCAGAGGATCAACTGGTCGTTACCCGCTTCCACGCATTTGCTCAGGATGTGTTTCATCTCCTGAGGAGCGAGGAATTGGGCTTTCTTGATGTTGATCACAGCGCCGGTCTTGGCCATGGCGACCACGAGGTCGGTCTGGCGCGACAGGAAGGCCGGCAACTGGATGATGTCGCACACCTCGGCGACCACGGCAGCCTGCTCAGGCTCGTGGACGTCGGTGATGATCGGCACGCCGAAGGCTTGCTTGATGTCCTGGAAGATCCGCATGCCTTCTTCAAGGCCCGGGCCGCGATAGGAGGTCACGGACGAACGGTTGGCCTTGTCGAAGCTGGCCTTGAAGACGTAAGGGATACCCAGTTTCTGGGTGACCCGCACGTACTCCTCACACACCTGCATCGCCATGTCGCGGCTTTCCAGCACGTTCATGCCGCCGAACAGCACCATGGGCTTGTCGTTGGCAATCTCGATGTCGCCTACGCGAATGATCTTCTGGGCCATCAGGTTTACGCCTTCTTCTGATGTTGCGTCAGTGCTGCTTTGACGAAACCACTGAACAACGGGTGACCGTCGCGCGGCGTCGAGGTGAACTCCGGGTGGAACTGACACGCCACGAACCACGGATGATCCGGTGCCTCGACCACTTCAACCAGCTTGCCATCACCGGAGCGGCCGGAGATTTTCAGGCCAGCTTCTTTGATCTGCGGCAGCAGGTTGTTGTTCACTTCATAGCGGTGGCGGTGACGCTCGACGATCACGTCCTTGCCGTAGCAGTCGTGTACCAGCGAGCCAGCTTCCAGCAGGCAATCCTGTGCACCCAGGCGCATGGTGCCGCCCAGGTCGGACGTTTCGGTACGGGTTTCAACGGCGCCAGTGGCGTCTTCCCACTCGGTGATCAGACCCACGACCGGATGGCCGCTGCTGTGATCGAACTCGGTAGAGTTGGCGTCTTTCCAGCCCAGCACGTTACGGGCGAACTCGATAACGGCCACTTGCATGCCCAGGCAGATACCCAGGTACGGCACCTTGTTTTCACGGGCGTACTGCACGGCAGTGATCTTGCCTTCCACACCACGCAGGCCGAAACCGCCGGGAACGAGGATAGCGTCAACACCTTCGAGCAGCGCAGTGCCCTGGTTCTCGATGTCTTCGGAGTCGATGTAGCGCAGGTTGACCTTGGTACGGTTGCTGATACCGGCGTGGCTCATGGCTTCGATCAGCGACTTGTACGCGTCCAGCAGTTCCATGTATTTGCCGACCATGGCGATGGTGACTTCATGCTCTGGGTTGAGCTTGGCGTCGACAACCGCTTCCCACTCGGACAGGTCTGCACCGCCGCACTGCAAGCCGAAACGCTCGACCACAAAATCATCCAGGCCTTGCGAATGCAGGATGCCCGGGATCTTGTAGATGGTGTCGGCGTCTTCCAGGGCAATCACCGCACGTTCTTCAACGTTGGTGAACTGCGCAATCTTGCGGCGCGAGGAAATATCGATCGGGTGATCGGAGCGGCATACCAGCACATCCGGCTGCAGGCCGATGGAACGCAGTTCCTTGACCGAGTGCTGGGTAGGCTTGGTTTTGGTTTCGCCGGCAGTGGCGATGTACGGCACCAATGTCAGGTGCATCAGCATCGCGCGCTTGGCGCCGACTTCGAAACGCAACTGGCGGATGGCCTCGAGGAACGGTTGGGACTCGATGTCACCCACGGTGCCACCGATCTCGACCATGGCCACGTCGGCATCGCCTGCACCCTTGATGATGCGGCGCTTGATTTCGTCGGTGATGTGCGGGATCACCTGGATGGTTGCACCCAGGTAGTCACCACGGCGCTCTTTGCGCAACACGTGCTCGTAGACACGGCCGGTGGTGAAGTTGTTGTTCTGGGTCATGGTCGTGCGGATGAACCGCTCGTAGTGGCCCAGGTCCAGGTCGGTCTCGGCGCCGTCGTGGGTGACGAACACTTCACCGTGCTGGAACGGGCTCATGGTGCCCGGGTCGACGTTGATGTACGGGTCCAGCTTGAGCATGGTGACCTTAAGTCCCCGCGCCTCCAGGATGGCCGCCAATGAAGCGGAGGCAATGCCTTTCCCCAATGAAGAAACAACACCGCCCGTGACGAATATGTAGCGCGTCATGAAAAACCCTAGAAGTCTGCGTTAAAGCGGTCCGAGCCGCCGGGGAAAGCGAAGGAAGGCCGAAGCCCCCGATCACCTGCATTAATCACAGTGCACCTTTCAAAAAAACCGCCGCGTTGTGACAGACCAGCAATGAAACACCGGTACGTTGATCGCTACACATTTTTTGGAATCGCCCAGCAAAGACTGCTTGGTAATCGGCAACGACTGCGATTCAGGCGAATCCACAGAAGTTGTATCAAGAAGGGAGCGTAGTCTACCGGAAAGGCGCTATCAGCTCAAACCTTGATCGCAGGTCTGTGGCAACCAATCCAATTGCACCTCACCCATCGACCGGGCCCATGCCCCCGCAACGCTTGGCACAGCCAGCAATTGCTCGCCCCGATAGACCAGCGGCAATCTGCCACGGACGAAGCCCGGCATGCCGCTTTCATTCAGCAGACGCTTGAGATCGCGCCGGCCTCGGCCCGGTACGTCGATGATTTCGCCACCCTGGCGATAACGCACCTGCAGCGGGCCTTCGGGGGCCTTGCCGATAAATCTCAGTTGACCATTGCCCGTTAACTCTAGTGGATTTTGCGGATCGGGCCAGCTCACCGATGCGTCGGAAAACTCCGACCATGTTGTGGGCAACCACCAGATGCGTTCACCGCTACGCTGCATTTGGCCGTCGGCCAGGCGCCACAGAGGCTGTGCGTCACGCTTGGCATCGCGCAGGGCATGCCAACCGGCCCAGTGATCGCTGTCGGGTAAACGGGTCAGTGGCATGAGCCAATGCCGCAGGGCGTTACGCTGGCGGGCATCGGACAATTCACGCAATGGTTCAAGCGCCAGGGACTGCAGAGGCAACCAGGGAAACGCAGAAGGCTGATCGGCGCGCTGCAGGTCCATCAGCGCCAATTCGTCGAGCAGCCCCTGAGCCTCAGCCATGTGTTCAGCCGTGCGAGCCAGGTGGGTGATCGCCTGGGGCCAGCGCTCCGTCACGGCAGGGAGTACACGGTGACGCAAGTAATTGCGGGAAAACCGGGAATCAACGTTGGAGGGGTCTTCGATCCACTGCAACTGATGCTGATGGGCGTAGGCTTCCAGCTCGCTACGGGTGCACGCCAGCAACGGCCGCACCAAGCGGCCTTGGGCCAACGGGCGATGCTCAGGCATAGCCGCCAACCCTCGCACACCGGCGCCACGCAGCAGGCGAAACAGCAGGGTTTCGGCTTGATCGTCGCGATGCTGGCCAGTGAAAAGCACCTCCCCTGCCTCCATGACTTGCATGAACGCTTGGTAGCGCGCCTCGCGGGCCGCGCGTTCAAGGCTCGCACCGGGACTGACCTGCACGCGCATGACGCGCAAAGGTACGCCCAGGGCGTCGCAGACCGATTGGCAATGAGCAGGCCATGCATCGGCAGCAGCTTGCAGACCATGGTGGACATGAACGGCGCTGAGGGGCGGTAATGTTTCGGATCTTGCCAGGGTGGCCAGAAGATGCAGCAGCACGGCGGAATCGAGCCCACCGGAGAAAGCGATATGCCATGCCGGGGCGTTGCGCCAGGGGGACAGGGCTTGCAGGAATTTGGCGGATAAGCTGGGCGTCATGACAAAGTACCGCCATTCATCTGGAATGAAATAAACCAGCCTGCACAAAACAAATGTGGGAGCGGGCTTGCTCGCGAATGCGGTGTATCAGACACATATTCAGTGACTGACACTCCGCATTCGCGAGCAAGCCCGCTCCCACATTTTAGTACTAAGTCGCTCTTAGAGGCCGTAGCTCATCAGGCGCTCATAACGACGAGCCAGCAGCGCTTCGTTATCCAGCTTCTTGAGCATCGCCAGTTGCGAACCCAACTCGGCACGGATGGTCGCAGCGGCGGCAGCCGGGTCACGGTGGGCGCCGCCCAGTGGCTCGGCGATGACCTTGTCCACGATACCCAGGCCTTTGAGGCGATCGGCGGTGATGCCCATGGCTTCGGCAGCGTCCGGCGCCTTTTCGGCGGTTTTCCACAGGATCGAGGCACAACCTTCCGGCGAGATCACCGCGTAGGTCGAGTACTGCAACATGTTCAATTGGTCGCAGACACCAATGGCCAGGGCACCGCCGGAACCACCTTCACCGATCACGGTGGCAATGATCGGGGTTTTCAGGCGCGCCATGACGCGCAGGTTCCAGGCAATCGCTTCGCTCTGGTTGCGCTCTTCGGCGTCGATACCCGGGTAGGCACCCGGCGTGTCGATGAAGGTCAGGATCGGCATCTTGAAGCGCTCGGCCATTTCCATCAGGCGGCACGCCTTGCGATAGCCTTCCGGGCGCGGCATGCCGAAGTTGCGGCGTACTTTCTCGCGCACTTCACGGCCTTTCTGATGACCGATCACCATAACCGGCTGATCGTCCAGGCGAGCGATACCGCCCACAATGGCCGCGTCGTCGGAGAAGTGACGGTCGCCGTGCAACTCGTCGAACTCGGTGAAGATGTGTTCGATGTAGTCCAGGGTGTAGGGACGGCGCGGGTGGCGAGCCAGGCGCGCGATCTGCCAGCTGGTCAGCTTGCCGAAGATGTCTTCGGTGAGCGTGCTGCTCTTGTCTTGCAGGCGAGCGATTTCATCACCGATGTTCAGCGAATTGTCATTGCCGACCAGGCGCAGCTCTTCGATCTTGGCTTGCAGGTCAGCGATCGGCTGTTCGAAATCAAGAAAATTCGGGTTCATAAGCGTCCGTCTTGGGTCGACGGCCAAGGGGTGCCTGGCCAGCCGGTTGTCTATTCGCGCCCTACCTTAAGGGAGAGGCGCGTTTAGGTCGAGATTAAATGTTTAGTCGAGATCAGATCTATCTGACCGTCAACGGTATTGGAGGAAGACGTTGTCTCGCCCGAACTGGTCACGCAAAGCTTGAATCAAGCCATCAGCGGGATCAATTCGCCACGTCTCACCAAACTGCAACATGGCCTTGGCATCGCTGCCGGTGTACTCCATGGTCACCGGGCATGCGCCACGATGGCGTTTTAGCAGATCACCCAACCAGCGTAGCTGATCGCCTTTAAGCGCTTCGGTTTTGACCTTCAGGCGCAGGCTTTCGGCCAGGTTGGTGCGAGCGTCTTCCATGCTCATCACGCGCTTGATGCGCAGGCGCAGGCCACCGGAGAAGTCATCATTGCTGACCTCCCCTTCCACCACCACCATGGCGTCGGTCTGCAACAGCGATTGGGCGGAGTGAAACGCGTCGGCAAACAATGACGCTTCGATGCGGCCCGAGCGGTCATCGAGGGTGATGAAGCCCATCTTGTCGCCCTTCTTATTTTTCATCACCCGCAGGGCGATGATCATACCGGCGACGGTCTGGGTATCCCGCGCCGGTTTGAGGTCGATGATGCGCTGACGGGCAAAACGGCGGATTTCGCCTTCGTACTCGTCAATCGGGTGACCGGTGAGGTACAGGCCCAAGGTGTCTTTTTCACCCTTGAGGCGTTCCTTCAGAGTCAGCTCCTTGGCCTTGCGGTGATTCGCGTAGACATCCGCATCCTCTTCGACGAACAGCCCGCCAAACAGGTCGGCGTGGCCGCTGTCATGGGTACGAGCGGTCTGCTCGGCGGCCTTGATCGCCTCTTCCATGGCGGTCAGCAGCACCGCCCGGTTACGATCGATATTGGCCTGGTAAGCCTTGGGCTCATCATGAAAATACGGGCCAAGACGGTCGAGTGCGCCGCTGCGGATCAGGCCATCGAGGGTACGTTTGTTGATGCGCTTGAGATCCACCCGCGCGCAGAAATCGAACAGGTCCTTGAACGGCCCGTCCTGACGCGCTTCGGTAATGGCCTCCACCGGGCCCTCGCCCACGCCTTTGATCGCGCCGAGGCCATAGATGATGCGGCCTTCGTCGTTCACCGTGAACTTGAACTCCGAAGCGTTCACGTCCGGCGCGTCGAGGCGCAGCTTCATGGTGCGCACTTCCTCGATCAAGGTCACGACCTTGTCGGTGTTGTGCATATCCGCCGAGAGTACCGCCGCCATGAACGGTGCCGGGTAGTGGGCTTTCAACCAGGCGGTCTGGTACGACACCAGGCCATAGGCGGCGGAGTGGGATTTGTTGAAGCCATAACCGGCGAATTTTTCTACCAGGTCGAAGATGTTACCGGCCAGGTCGGCATCGATGTTGTTGGTGGCGCAACCTTCAATGAAACCGCCGCGCTGCTTGGCCATTTCCTCGGGCTTTTTCTTACCCATGGCGCGACGCAGCATGTCCGCACCGCCGAGGGTGTAGCCGGCCATCACCTGGGCGATCTGCATCACCTGTTCTTGGTACAGGATGATGCCGTAGGTCGGCGCCAGTACGGGCTTGAGGCCCTCGTACTGGTAGTCGGAGTGCGGGTAAGCCAGCTCGGCGCGGCCGTGTTTACGGTTGATGAAGTCATCCACCATGCCCGATTGCAGCGGGCCCGGACGGAACAGGGCCACCAGTGCGATCAAGTCTTCCAGGCAGTCGGGCTTGAGCTTTTTGATCAGCTCCTTCATGCCCCGGGATTCAAGCTGGAACACCGCCGTGGTTTCGGCTTTTTGCAGCAGGCTATAGGTCGGTTTGTCGTCCAGCGGGATAAACGCGATATCCAGCGGTTCTTCGCCGACCTTGGCACGGTCGCGGTTGATGGTCTTGAGTGCCCAGTCGATGATCGTCAGGGTCCGCAGGCCGAGGAAGTCGAACTTCACCAGGCCGGCGGCCTCCACGTCGTCCTTGTCGAACTGGGTGACCAGGCCGTCGCCTTCTTCATCGCAATAGATCGGCGAAAAGTCGGTGAGCTTGGTCGGCGCAATAACCACGCCACCAGCGTGTTTACCGACGTTACGCACCACGCCTTCGAGCTTGCGCGCCATGTCCCAGATTTCGGCGGCTTCTTCATCGACCTTGATGAAGTCGCGCAGGATTTCTTCCTGCTCGTAGGCTTTTTCCAGGGTCATGCCGACTTCGAACGGGATCATCTTCGACAGGCGGTCCGCCAAACCGTAGGACTTGCCCTGCACCCGCGCCACGTCGCGGATTACCGCTTTGGCGGCCATGGAGCCGAAGGTGATGATCTGACTCACCGCGTTGCGGCCATATTTTTCGGCCACGTACTCAATCACGCGGTCACGGCCATCCATGCAGAAGTCGACGTCGAAGTCGGGCATGGAAACCCGTTCCGGGTTCAGGAACCGTTCGAACAGCAGGTCATATTCAAGCGGGTCAAGGTCGGTGATCTTCTGTACGTAGGCCACCAGCGAGCCAGCACCTGACCCCCGGCCAGGGCCTACCGGTACACCGTTGTTTTTTGCCCACTGGATAAAGTCCATTACGATCAGGAAGTAACCGGGGAATCCCATCTGGATAATGATATCCAGCTCGAAATTCAACCGATCGACATACACCTGGCGCTTGGCTTCGTAGTCCTCGGTGGTGTCCTTGGGCAGCAGAACACTAAGGCGTTCTTCCAGACCATCGAACGACACTTTGCGGAAATACTCATCGATGGTCATGCCATCGGGTATCGGGAAGTTGGGCAAAAAGTGCTTGCCCAGCTTCACTTCAATATTGCAGCGCTTGGCGATCTCGACGGAGTTTTCCAGGGCCTCGGGCAAGTCGCTGAACAGCTCCGCCATTTCCTCGGCGCTTTTGAGGTACTGCTCTTCGCTGTAGTTCTTCGAGCGGCGCGGGTCATCCAGGGCCCGGCCTTCACCGATGCACACGCGGGTTTCGTGGGCTTCGAAGTCTTCTTTCTTGATAAAGCGCACATCGTTGGTCGCCACCAGCGGCGCACCCAGCTTATCGGCCAGGGCGACGGCAGCGTGCAGATGCTCTTCATCGTTGGGACGGTTGGTGCGCTGGACTTCCAGGTAGAACCGGCCTGGGAACACCTGCATCCACTCACGCGCCAGCACTTCGGCTTCCTGAGGGTTGCCGCCCAGCAGCGCGATACCGATTTCGCCCTCTTTGGCCGCCGAGAGCATGATCAGGCCTTCGCTGGCTTCGGCCACCCACTCGCGCTCGATGATGATTGAGCCGTTACGCTGGCCATCGATAAAGCCACGGGAGATCAGTTCGGTGAGGTTGCGATAACCCACGCCGTTCATCGCCAGCAGGCTGATGCGGCTCAGGGGGTTATCCGGGTCTTTGTTGGACAGCCAGAGGTCGGCGCCGCAGATCGGCTTGATGCCGGCGCCCATGGCGTTCTTGTAGAACTTGACCAGGGAACACATGTTGTTCTGGTCGGTAACCGCGACCGCAGGCATGTTCATGCCCACCAGGGTTTTGACCAGCGGTTTGATCCGTACCAGGCCGTCGACCAGGGAGTACTCAGTGTGCAGGCGTAGATGAACGAATGAAGCCGGCATAGTGATCCTGTCTTGATACATGAAAACAACAAGGCCCGGATTGTACCGGGCCTGGGTAAAAACATCAGCCTTGCTGCTAAACCTCGATCAGGCTTTCACGGGCCTCATAAGCCTGGCGCACCGGGGCAAACGAGCGGCGATGGATCGGGGTGGGGCCGAGCCGAGCCAGAGCTTCCAGATGAACGGGGGTCGGGTAGCCTTTATGGCCACCAATGCCGTAGCCGGGATAGATCAATTCGAACGCGGCCATTTCACGGTCGCGGCTGACCTTGGCCAGGATCGAGGCAGCCGCAATGGCCGGAACCTTGCTATCGCCCTTGACCACCGCTTCGGACGGCATTGTCAGTTTAGGGCAGCGGTTACCGTCGATCATCGCCATTTTCGGGGTGATGTGCAGCCCTTCCACAGCACGCTGCATCGCCAGCATGGTGGCGTGCAGGATATTCAGCTCGTCGATTTCTTCGACTTCAGCCCGGGCGATATGCCAGCTCAGGGCTTTTTCACAGATTTCGTCATAGAGTTTTTCGCGACGGGCTTCGGTGAGCTTCTTCGAATCGTTGAGCCCCAGGATCGGGCGGTTCGGATCAAGGATCACCGCCGCCGTAACCACTGCGCCACAGAGCGGACCGCGCCCGACTTCGTCAACACCCGCCACCAGTTCGTGGGCCTGGGCAACGAGGCTGAAATCCAGGCCCATTTGCATGGTCATAAGGCTTCCTGTTTATGGCCGATCAAGGTCAACACGGCGTCGGCCGCCTGGTTCGAGGCATCACGGCGTAACGTGCGGTGAATATCGTCGAAACCACGGGTCTGCTCTTCGCCGCCGTCGATCAAGGGTAGTAGGGTTTGCGCAAGCGCGTCGGGCGTTGCATCGTCCTGCAACAACTCCGGCACCAGCAGGCGCTGGGCCAACAGGTTGGGCAAGGAAATGTAAGGGCTCTTGACCATGCGCTTGAGAATCCAGAAGGTCAGTGGCGCCAGGCGATAGGCCACGACCATCGGCCGCTTGTACAGCAAGGCCTCAAGCGTGGCGGTGCCCGAGGCGATCAACACCGCATCGCAGGCTGCCAGGGCCAGGTGGGACTGGCCATCGAGCAGCGTCAACGGCAGGCTGCGACCTTCCAGCAGGGTTTCGATCTGGGCACGGCGTTGTGGGCTGGCACAGGGCAGTACAAAGCGGATCCCCGGCTTTTGCGCCTGGAGACGTTCGGCGGCATCAAAAAACAGCGCTCCCAAACGTCCTACCTCGCCGCCACGGCTCCCTGGCATCAACGCAACCAAGGGGCCATCGGGCAAGCCCAGCTCGGCACGCGCAGCCGCACGATCAGCTTGCAAGGGAATGGCGTCAGCCAGGGTGTGGCCGACAAACCGCACCGGCACGCCCTTCTCTTCGTAGAACCGGGCTTCGAATGGCAGCAAGGTCAGCATCAGGTCGCAGCCTTCGCGGATTTTCAACACACGCTTCTGGCGCCACGCCCACACGGATGGGCTGACGTAGTGCACGGTCTTGATCCCGGCCTGGCGCAACTTGAGTTCGATATTGAGCGTGAAATCCGGCGCATCGATGCCGATAAAGACGTCAGGCTGTTCTTCGATCAGTGTCTTGATCAACAGCTTGCGGCGAGCCAGCAGCTCACGCAGGCGCCCCAAGACTTCCACCAGCCCCATGACCGACAGGCGCTCCATGGGGAAGTAGGAGGTCAGGCCTTCGGCCTGCATCAACGGGCCACCGACCCCGATAAATTCCACCGCCGGATGCTGGGCCTTGAGCGCCCGCATCAAGCCGGCACCCAGGATATCGCCGGAAGCTTCACCGGCCACGAGCGCAATACGCAGAGTGGCCATGATCAGCGAGTGATGCCGCGAGTCGAGGTCTGGATGGAGTCACGGAACACCGCGACTTCCGAGAACTGCGTGGCAGGCTCGGCCAACTCGGCCAAGGCCTGTTCCACGGTCAACCCTTGGCGGTAAACCGTCTTGTAGGCACGGCGCAAGGCGTGGATGGCCTCTTCACTGAAACCGCGACGACGCATGCCTTCAAAATTCATGCTACGGGCTTCGGCAGGGTTGCCGAATACCGTCACGAACGCCGGGACATCCTTGCCGATGGCGGTGCCCATGCCGGAAAAGCTGTGGGCGCCGATATGGCAATACTGATGCACCAGGGTAAAACCGGAGAGGATCGCCCAGTCATCAACGTGCACATGGCCTGCCAACGCAGTGTTGTTGACCAGAATACAATGGTTGCCGATCACGCTGTCATGGCCGATGTGCGCATAGGCCATGACCAGATTGTGATCACCCAAGGTGGTTTCGGCGCGATCCTGCACGGTGCCGCGGTGAATGGTGACGCCTTCACGAATGATGTTGTGGTCACCGATGACCAGGCGTGTTTCTTCACCCTTGTACTTCATGTCCGGGGTGTCTTCGCCTACCGAGGAAAACTGGTAGATACGATTGTGTTTGCCAATTCGGGTGGGACCCTTGAGGATCACGTGCGGCCCGATGACAGTCCCCTCGCCGATTTCCACACCTGCGCCGACGATCGACCAAGGGCCGACCTCAACGTCGGCGGCCAGTACGGCCGACGGATCGATGATTGCGCGAGGGTCAATCAAACTCATAGTTTGCGTTCCGCACAGATGATCTCGGCAGAGCACACCGGCTTGCCATCTACCGAGGCCTGGCATTCAAACTTCCAGATCTGGCGTTTGCAACTGATGAACTTGGCTTCCAGGATCAACTGGTCACCCGGGGTGACCGGGTTGCGAAAACGCAGCTTGTCCGAACCCACGAAATAGTAAAGCGTGCCGTCGGCAGGCTTGAGGTCGAGCATTTTGAAACCAAGGATACCGGCAGCCTGGGCCATGGCTTCGATGATCAACACACCTGGCATGATTGGATGCGCAGGAAAGTGACCATTGAAGAATGGTTCGTTGATGCTGACATTCTTGTAGGCACGAATGCGCTTTTCCTCGACGTTGAGGTCCACTACGCGGTCCACCAGCAGGAACGGGTAACGGTGAGGCAGGTATTCGCGAATCTCGTTGATGTCCATCATTTCGGGGGGAAGCCTGTAATAAAGATTGGGGGCGGGCGCACCAGGCGCACGCCCCGCTAGCAAATCAAGGAGGCCGTCTAGCGGCCGCGCACACTTGATATGGAAATGGTATCAGCCTTCTGATGAAGCATTACCGCCAGGGGTCACGTCCCCGACACGCTTTTCAAGCTGTTTGATACGTCGTGCCATGTCGTCGATCTTCCTCAAACGCGCGGCACTCTTGCGCCATTCGGCCGCAGGTTGCATCGCGGTACCGGATGAATAGGCCCCTGGCTCTGTGATCGAGTGGGTCACCATGGTCATGCCGGTGATGAAGACGTTGTCGCAAATGTCGATATGCCCCACCAGCCCCACGCCACCGGCGAGCATGCAATGCTTGCCGATCTTGGTGCTGCCGGAAATACCCACGCAGGCGGCCATGGCGGTGTGATCGCCAATCTGTACGTTGTGAGCGATCTGGATCTGGTTATCGAGCTTCACACCGTTACCGATCACGGTATCGGCCAAGGCTCCGCGATCCACAGCAGTGTTCACACCGATCTCCACATCGTCGCCGATCAGTACGCCACCGACCTGGGCAATCTTGTGCCAGACACCTTTGGAGTTGGCAAAGCCAAAGCCTTCGCCGCCGATAACAGCACCGGACTGTATGACCACACGTTGACCAATACGCACATCGTGGTAGAGAGTCACGCGGGGGGCTAGCCAACCATCGGCACCAATTTCACAGCGTGCACCGATAAAGCAGTGGGCACCCACGGTGACACCAGCACCAATACGCACCCCGCTCTCGATCACGGCAAACGCACCGATGCTGGCGGCAGGGTCAACCTGGGCATCCTCGGCGATCACGGCAGACGGGTGAATACCGCCAGCCGCCTTCGGCTTGGGATCGAACAGGTGCGACGCCTTGGCGTACGACAGGTACGGGTCGGCCACCACCAGCGCATCCCCGGTAAACCCTTCGGCGTCAGCGGCCTTCAGCAACACGGCTGCGGCCTGGCAGTCGACCAGGTATTTACGGTATTGAGGATTTGCGAGGAAGCTCAACTGAGCTGGGCCAGCCTCCTGCAAGGTGGCTAGCCCAGTGATTTCTTTCTCCTTGGAGCCACGTAAGGTGGCCCCCAGGAACTCGGCCAACTCGCCGAGCTTGATAGTCGCTGTCATGGTTTACTTCAGCTGGTTCATGCGCTCGATCACCTGGCGGGTGATGTCGTATTGAGGCTTGACGTCGATCACGGCGCCACGCTCGAACACCAGGTCAAAGGCACCCTTCTTGATGACTTCTTCCACAGCGCTGTCCAATTTAGGCTTGAGCTGCTTGAGCATTTCGCGGTCGGCCACAGCCTTGGCTTCGTTCAGCTCCTTGGATTGGAACTGGTAGTCACGGGCCTTTTGCTTGAATTCAAGCTCCAGACGCTCGCGCTCACCTTGCTGCATCTTGTCGCCACCGGCTACCAGGCGGTCCTGGATACCCTTGGCGCTGCTTTCCAGCGTCTTGAGCTTGGTCAGTTGCGGACCGAATTTCTTCTCGGCATCCACGGCGTATCGCTTGGCCGCATCGGACTCCAGCAGGGCCATCTGATAGTTCAGGACCGCGATTTTCATTTCGGCGAAGGCCGGGGTGGTGACCAGCACAGTGGCCAGCAAGACCAATTGAGTCAACTTACGCACGATGTACTCCTACAGAATCCGTTGTCGTTATCTTAGGTCAGACGCTTAGAACGTCTGGCCGAGGGAGAATTGGAAAATCTGGGTTTCAGCGTTATCCGGTTTCTTGATCGGCATGGCCAGAGCAAAGCTCAACGGGCCCAGCGCAGTCACCCAGGTCACACCCACGCCCACGGAGCTCGCCAGGTTGCTGAGGCTTACGTCGTTGCACTGAGTGTTGGACTTCAAGCCACTTGGGTTCTTGATCTGTTCGCACTTGGAGTCGAACACGTTACCCACGTCCCAGAAGACCGAAGTACGCAGGGAACGCTGGTCCTTGACGAACGGCAGCGGGAACAGAATCTCCGCACCACCCTGGATCAACACGTTACCACCGAATGGCAGCGGGTCGTTGTCCGAGTCAGCGACAGTGCCCTGGTTACCAGTCCGGTCAACACCGCGGCTTGGCGTACCACGCGGACCCAAGGTGCTGTCCTTGAAACCACGTACCGAATTGAAACCACCTGCATAGTAGTTTTCATAGAACGGCAAGCCATCGGTCGAACCATAACCGTCGCCATAGCCCAGCTCTGTGTGCAGGCGCATGGTGTAGTTATCGCTCAACGGCTGGAACAACTGGCCGCGGTAGTCGAGCTTGAAGAACGACAGGTCGCTGCCCGGCGTGGTGACTTCCGCAGTCAGGCTCTGGGAGTGGCCGCGGGTTGCCAGTACGCCTTTGTTCAGGGTCGACTCGGACCAACCGGCAGACGCCTTGAAGTTCAGGAACTTGTCGCCTTCACGACGGGTGAAGTCGAAGATTTCGTCCACGGTGTACACACCGGTCTTGATCTCATCCTGCTGGGCGGTAAGGCCAAAGGTCAGGCGCGAGGTTTCGCTGATCGGGTAACCCACGTTGACACCAGCACCCAGGCTGTCGATCGCATAGCTTGCAACGTCAACATCGAGGTCTTTGTAGTCGGTGGTGCGGTAGAAGGCGTTGTAGCCCAGGCTCACACCGTCTGCAGTCCAGTAGGGGTCGGTGTAGCCGAAGTTGTATCGGCTCTGGTATTCGCTGCGGGTCAGGCCGATGGACACACGGTTACCGGTACCCAGGAAGTTGTTCTGCGTGATGGAACCACCCAGGATCAAACCGGCGCTCTGGGCGAAACCGACACTGGCAGTGATCGAACCCGAGGCTTGTTCTTCAACGGCGTAGTTCACGTCAACCTGGTCATCCACACCCGGTACGGCCGGGGTTTCGACGTTGACTTCCTTGAAGAAGCCCAGGCGCTCAAGACGGGTCTTGGATTGGTCGATCAGGTAGGTCGAAGCCCAGCCACCTTCCATCTGACGCATTTCACGACGCAGCACTTCGTCCGCAGACTTGGTGTTGCCTCGGAAGTTGATGCGGTTGACGTAGGCACGCTTGCCCGGATCGACGACGAAGGTGATGTCCACGGTGTGGTCTTCATCATTCGGGGTCGGCACGCCGTTGACGTTGGCGAAGGTATAGCCTTCGTTACCCAGGCGGCGGGTGATCAGCTCAGAGGTAGTGGTCATCAGCTTGCGCGAGAACACCTGGTCCTTCTGCACCAGCAACAGGGACTTGACCTGGTCTTCAGGCACTTTCAGGTCACCGCTGAGCTTGACGTCACGAACCTTGTACTTCTCACCTTCGTTGACGTTGACGGTAATGTAGACGTGCTTCTTGTCCGGGGTGATGGACACCTGGGTCGAAGCGATGTCCATGTTGATGTAGCCACGGTCCAGGTAGTAGGAGCGCAGGCGTTCCAGGTCACCGGAGAGTTTTTCACGGGCGTACTTGTCATCGTTCTTGAAGAACGACAACCAGTTGGTGGTCTTGAGTTCGAACAGGTCGACCAGGTCTTCATCAGGGAACTTGGTGTTGCCCACGACGTTGATGTGCTGGATGGCGGCCACGGTGCCTTCGTTGATGTTGACCTTCAGGCCCACACGGTTACGAGGCTGGGGGATCACTTCGGTTTCCACGGTCGCGGAGTAGCGGCCCTGGGCGACGTACTGGCGTTGCAACTCGTTACGCACACCCTCAAGGGTTGCGCGCTGGAAGATCTCGCCCTCGGCCAGGCCCGATTGCTTCAGGCCCTTCATCAGGTCTTCAGTGGAGATGGCCTTGTTACCTTCGATCGCGATACTCGCGACGGAAGGTCGCTCGACGACCGTGATGACCAGGACGTTACCTTCGCGACCCAGTTGGATATCTTGAAAGAACCCGGTTTTGAACAGCGCACGAGTGGATTCCACCAGGCGACGATCATCCGCCTGTTCCCCGACGTTCAACGGCAAGGCACCAAAGACGCTACCCGCGGAAACCCGCTGGAGGCCGTTGACGCGAATATCGGAGATGGTGAAGGACTCGGCGTGAACTTCGGCGATCATCAATACGGTGAGAACCGCAGTTAGCAGCAGACGTTTCATGAAGTCCTTTCTTATTCCAACTGGCAATAAACAAACTGCCGCAAAATGCGGCAGATTCGCAATTCAGCGAAGCGTTACAGACGTCCCAGATCGTTGACCAGGGCTAACAACATCACCCCGACCACCAAACTGATACCAATCTGTATCCCCCAACCCTGCACCCGATCCGACAAGGGGCGACCACGCACCCACTCGACCAGATAAAACAGCAGATGCCCCCCATCCAATACTGGAATGGGCAGCAAATTCAGAACCCCAAGGCTAATACTCAGATAAGCCAGGAAATTCAGGAAATCCGCGACACCCGACTGGGCAGAAGCGCCCGCCACTTTAGCAATGGTTATCGGTCCACTCAAGTTTTTTACCGAGAGCTCACCGAACAACATTTTCTTGAGGGATTCGAGGGTCAGCACGCTCATGGTCCAGGTGCGTTTCGCACCCTCGCCAATCGCGGCCAAAGGCCCGAAACTGACCTCTCGCACCATCGATGGCGGCCATTCGACACCTTTGACCCCGGCACCCAGGTATCCCCCGGCCGCCTTGGCTTCCCCTCGCACCGACAAGGTCACGGGGACGTCGATTTGAGCACCCTCGCGCTCAACTTTCAGCACAATTTTGGTATCAGGACGCACACGCACAAGGTCGACCACCTGCTGCCAGTCACCCAGCGCCTGGCCATCAAGGGCCAACAGGCGATCACCGGTTTTCAGGCCAGCAGCCTGGGCCGGCCCCTTTGGATCGAGTTCGGCCAGCACCGGCGGCAAGGCCGGACGCCAAGGGCGGATCCCCAGGGATTTGATCGGATCGGGCTCATCGGCGCCCTTGAGCCAATGGTCCAGCGCCAATGCCCGCGGGGTTTCGGCGCTGGAGTCCTGATCACGCACCACCACATTGACGGTGCCGCTTTCACCCAGGCGACGCACCAACTGCAAATTGACCGCGCCCCACCCTGTGGTGGGTTCGCCATCAATCGATACAATTTCCTGCCCTGCCGTCAGGCCCGCCTTGGCCGCGATGCTGTCGGCTTCGACCGCGCCAATGACCGGGCGCACCTGCTGGCTGCCCAGCATGGCCAAAACCCAGAAGAACACCATCGCCAACAGGAAGTTGGCAATCGGCCCCGCCGCGACAATCGCGATACGCTGACGAACGGTCTTGCGATTGAAGGATTGGTCCAACTGGTCTGCAGGCACTTCGCCTTCGCGCTCATCGAGCATCTTGACGTAGCCGCCCAACGGGATAGCAGCAATGACAAACTCAGTGCCGCGGCGGTCATGCCAGCGCAACAACGGCATGCCGAAACCGACGGAAAAGCGCAATACCTTGACGCCGCAACGACGCGCGACCCAGAAGTGGCCGAATTCGTGGAAGGTCACCAACACACCCAGAGCAACCAGGGTGCCGACAATCATGTAGAGCGCACTCATCTAATTTCTCCGCATCTCAATCCAATGCCTGAAGACTCAAACCTGCCCACGGCCTAACCCGCATTGCGATCCAACCATTGCCCAGCCAGGGCTCGGGCCTTGGTGTCAGCCTCGAACACCGCCTCCAGGTCATTCACTGCCACTACCGGCTCACGCGCCAGGACGTCCTCGATGATACTCGCGATCTGCGGAAAGCGGATGCGCCGTTCAAGAAACGCCGCCACGGCCACTTCGTTGGCCGCGTTAAGCATCGCCGGGGCACTGTTACCCGCCTCGGCCGCTTGCCGCGCCAGGCGCAAACAAGGGAAACGCTGCTCGTCTGGAGCTTCGAAGTCCAGGCGCGCAATTGCAAACAGGTCCAACGGTGCTACGCCGGAATCAATCCGCTCAGGCCACGCCAAGGCGTTGGCGATCGGTGTGCGCATGTCCGGGTTACCCAACTGCGCCAACACCGAGCCATCCACGTAATCGACCAGGGAATGGATCACACTTTGTGGATGAATGACCACCTCAACCTGGTCAGGCCGCGCATCGAACAGCCAGCATGCCTCGATCAACTCCAGGCCCTTGTTCATCATGCTCGCCGAATCCACGGAGATTTTGCGCCCCATGGACCAGTTCGGGTGAGCGCATGCCTGATCGGGAGACACATGGTCCAGCTCGGCCGACGGAGTCTGGCGGAATGGGCCACCCGATGCCGTCAGCAAAATCCGGCGCACGCCGACCTGGCTCAAGCCGCGGGCAAAATCACCGGGCATGCACTGGAAGATGGCGTTGTGCTCGCTGTCCAGAGGCAGCAGCACCGCGCCGCTCTTACGCACCGCTTGCATAAAGAGTGCGCCGGACATGACCAAGGCTTCTTTGTTGGCCAGCAGGATTTTCTTGCCAGCATCGACTGCCGCCAAGGTCGGGCGCAAACCGGCTGCACCGACAATCGCCGCCACGACGGTATCCACGTCCGCATCGGCCGAGACCTGGCACAACCCTGCCTCGCCGACCAATACCTGAGTAGCCAGCCCGGCAGCCCGCAGATCCTCTTGCAGATTACGAGCCGCAGCCGCCTCAGGCACCACGGCAAAGCGCGGCGAGTGACGCACGCACAAGGCCAGCAACTCGCGCAAACGCGTGAAGCCGGTCAGGGCGAAAACTTGATAGCGATCGGGGTGACGCGCTATGACATCAAGGGTACTGAGCCCGACCGAGCCGGTCGCGCCCAGCACCGTAACCTGCTGCAGGCGGCTCACGAAGCGATCATCCACAACAGCACGGCAAAAATAGGCAGCGCAGCGGTGAGACTGTCGATACGGTCAAGCACACCGCCATGGCCTGGCAGCAGGTTACTGCTGTCCTTGATGCCCGCCTGGCGTTTGAACATGCTCTCGGTAAGGTCGCCCACCACCGAGATGAAGACGACAATAGCCGTCCCCAGCAAGGCCAGAAGCACTTCCTTTACCGACCAGTCACGCACCACACCGACCACCAAGGTGATCAGCAGCGTCAAGGCCAGGCCGCCGTATACGCCTTCCCAGCTCTTGCCGGGGCTTACGGCCGGGGCCAGCTTGCGTTTGCCAAAGGCTCTACCCGAGAAGTAGGCACCAATGTCAGCACCCCATACCAACACCATTACAGCCAGGATCAATTCGTTGCCCAGCGGGTAACGCTTGATTTCCACCAGCCCTTGCCAGGCCGGCAACAGGATCGCCAGGCCGATCACCAGCTTGCAGGCCACGCTGGACCATTGGCCACTGGTGCGTGGATAGGTGAGTACCAGGAACGTCGCCAACGCCCACCACAACACTGCTGCTCCCAGCACCCAGGGCGCGATGTCCGGCAGGATGTACATGAAGAACAACAACAGCGCGACCACGGCGGCGTAGGCCACACGCGGCAACTGGTTGACGAAACCTGCCAGGCGCGCCCATTCCCACGCCCCAAGGGTCACGACCAAGCCGATGAACAGCGCAAAGCCGGAACCGTCGAGCAGGAAAAAACCGCACAAGGCAATCGGCAGCAGGATCAGCGCCGTGATGATTCGTTGTTTAAGCATTTAAACCCGGGCTCCAGCTTCGATCTGCTCGCTCGTTTTACCGAAACGACGCTGACGGGAAGCGAAATCGGCCAGTGCATTACGCATGGCATCGTGTTTGAAGTCCGGCCAGAACAGGTCGGAGAAGTACAGCTCGGTGTAGGCTAGCTGCCACAGCAGGAAATTGCTGATGCGATGCTCGCCACCGGTACGAATGCACAAGTCCGGCAACGGTAGGTCGCCGGTCACCAGGCAGGTTTGCAACAGTTCGGGCGTGATGTCGTCCGGGCGCAGATGGCCGGCCTGCACTTCGCGGGCCAGCCGCTGTGCAGCCTGGGCGATATCCCACTGGCCACCGTAGTTGGCTGCGATCTGCAGTACAAAACGGTTACTGCCGGCAGTGATGGCCTCGGCTTCGCGCATGGCCGTTTGCAGCTCCGGATGGAACCGCGAACGATCACCAATGATGCGCAGACTGATGTTGTTGTCATTGAGGCGCTTGGCCTCACGACGCAAGGCCTTGAAGAACAGGTCCATCAAGGCGCTGACCTCATCGGCGGGCCGCTGCCAGTTCTCACTGGAGAACGCGAACAAGGTCAGCACTTCGACCTTGGCCTCGGCGCACACTTCAATCACCGCCCTTACCGCGTCAACACCCGCTTTATGCCCGGCAACACCCGGCATAAAGCGTTTTTTCGCCCAGCGATTATTCCCATCCATGATGATCGCGACATGGCGCGGCACCACGGAGGGCACAGTCTGCTTGGTCTTTTCCATGAAGGCGTCCTGACCCCTTATACGGCCATCAGGTCCTTTTCTTTTTCTTCGGTCGCCTTGGTAATCTGGGCTTCGGCGTCCTTGGTCAGCTTGTCGATATCAGCGACGGCACGGCGCTCTTCGTCTTCGCTGATTTCCTTATCCTTGACCAGTTTCTTCAGGTCGCCCAGCGCATCGCGGCGGATGTTACGCACGGCAACGCGCGCATCTTCAGCAGCACTGCGCGCCTGCTTGGTGAAGCCCTTTCGGGTTTCTTCGGTCAGGGCTGGCATGGAGATCAGCAGCAACTCGCCCAGGTTGGTCGGGTTGAGGTTCAGGCCGGCACTCTGGATAGCCTTGTCGACAGCCGCGAGCATGTTGCGCTCGAAGGCCACAACTTGCAGGGTGCGCGAATCCTTCACGGTCACGTTGGCTACACCGCTCAGCGGGGTGTCGGAACCGTAGTAAGGCACCATCACGCTGCCCAGGATGCTTGGGTGCGCCTTGCCAGTACGGATCTGGCCAAAGGCGTGGCTCAAGGATTCCAGGGATTTCTGCATACGCGCCTGGGCGTCTTTCTTGATTTCGTTGATCATTGTTGGCCTTCCTCGATCAGAGTCCCTTCTGCGCCGCCGTGTACGATATTCAGCAGGGCGCCGGGCTTGTTCATGTTAAATACGCGCAGCGGCATCTTGTGGTCGCGGCACAGGCAGATAGCGGTCAGGTCCATGACACCCAGCTTGCGATCCAGTACTTCATCGTAGGTCAGATGATCGAACTTCTCGGCATGCGGGTCTTTGAATGGGTCTGCAGTGTAAACGCCATCCACCTTGGTCGCTTTCAACACCACGTCGGCATCGATTTCGATAGCACGCAGGCATGCGGCCGAGTCGGTGGTGAAGAACGGGTTACCTGTGCCAGCGGCAAAGATCACCACTTCCTTGGAGTTCAGGTGGCGCATGGCTTTGCGGCGATCATAATGATCGGTCACGCCAACCATGGAAATAGCCGACATCACAATGGCCGAGATATTGGCGCGCTCCAAGGCGTCGCGCATGGCCAGGGCGTTCATCACAGTGGCCAGCATGCCCATGTGGTCGCCGGTAACCCGGTCCATACCGGCAGCACTGAGTGCCGCACCGCGGAACAGGTTGCCACCACCAATCACCAGGCCGACCTGCACACCGATACCGACCAATTGGCCGACTTCCAGCGCCATGCGGTCAAGCACCTTGGGGTCGATCCCGAACTCTTCCGAGCCCATCAGGGCCTCGCCGCTGAGCTTGAGTAGAATGCGTTTATAGCGAGCCTGATAACCACTGCCCTGCTGAGCCATTGCGAATCTCTCCTGCGGCGTATTTTTTAAAAATTCTTGGCGAGCCGTTTTACGGCTTGCGTTCACTCTAGCTGGACGCTGTCACAGCGCCATCGGAACACGGCTTTGTAAGCCAGTTCCGAGAGGAAACCAAATAAAATTGGCCTTCCCATTTGAAAAGAGGCTGCGCGCGTGAGCGGGCAGCCTCTTTCGGCGACAGTTTGGAACTGTCTTATTGCTTGGCGGCAGCCAGCTGGGCAGCAACTTCTTCAGCGAAGTTGTCGACCGGCTTCTCGATGCCTTCGCCTACTTTGAAGTAAGTGAAGGAAACGATTTCAGCACCGGCTTTCTTGGCCAGTTCGCCAACCTTGATTTCAGGGTTCTTGACGAACGCCTGCTCAACCAGGCTTGCTTCAGCCAGGAACTTGCTGATGCGGCCTTTAATCATGTTTTCAACGATGTTCTCTGGCTTGCCGGCGATCTTGTCGGCGTTAAGGCTCAGGAACACTGCTTTTTCACGTTCGATTGCGTCGGCAGACACTTCCGAAGGCAGCAGGAACTCAGGGTTGCTTGCAGCAACGTGCATTGCGATGTCTTTAGCCAGCTCAACGTCGCCGCCTTTCAGAACAACTGCAACACCGATCTTGTTGCCGTGCAGGTAACCACCAACAACATCACCTTCAACGCGAACCAGGCGACGGATGTTGACGTTTTCGCCAACCTTGCCGACCAGTACCAGGCGATCAGCTTCTTGAGCTTCGATCAGTGGAGCGGCGTCAGTCATTTTCTCGGCGAACGCTTTTTCAACGCTGGCAGCAACGAATGCCTTGAAGTCATCCTGCAGAGCCAGGAAGTCGGTCTGGGAGTTCACTTCCAGCAGAACGGCGGATTTGCCGTCTTCTTTCAGAGCGATAGCGCCTTCAGCAGCCACGTTGCCTGCTTTCTTGGCAGCCTTGATGGCGCCGGAAGCACGCATGTCATCAATGGCTTTTTCGATGTCGCCGCCGGCCTTGGTCAAGGCCTTTTTGCAATCCATCATGCCTTCGCCGGTACGCTCACGCAGTTCTTTAACCAACGCCGCAGTAATCTCTGCCATTTCAAAATCCTCTTGGATAGGTTTTCAACCATTCCACCCGATCAAACGGGCGATCAATTCTTCCCGAATCTCCGTTGTAGGCCGCTGCACGTTACAAACAATGTAGCTGCGCTGCCGACAAATGGTTTTCGAGGTGGCAAAAAGGGGGCCAAGCCCCCTTTTTGCTTACTGAGTCAACGCCAGGGCGTCAGTTACTCAGCGGCAGCTACCGGAGCTTCTTCAACGAACTGCTCGGTACCGCCAGCAACGTGGTTGCGGCCACGGATTACAGCGTCAGCCATCGAACCCATGTACAGCTGGATAGCGCGGATTGCGTCATCGTTGCCTGGGATGATGTAGTCAACGCCTTCCGGGCTGCTGTTGGTATCGACTACGCCGATAACCGGGATGCCCAGCTTGTTGGCTTCGGTGATCGCGATGCGCTCGTGATCAACGTCGATCACGAACAGTGCGTCAGGCAGACCGCCCATGTCCTTGATACCACCCAGGGAACGATCGAGCTTTTCCAGATCACGGGAGCGCATCAGCGCTTCTTTCTTGGTCAGCTTGGCGAAAGTACCGTCTTCGGCTTGTACTTCAAGGTCACGCAGACGCTTGATGGAAGCACGGATGGTTTTGAAGTTGGTCAGCATGCCGCCCAACCAGCGGTGATCGACGTACGGCGAACCGCAACGTGCTGCTTCTTCAGCAACGATCTTGCCAGCGGAACGCTTGGTGCCGACGAACAGGATCTTGTTTTTGCCCTGCGCCAGACGCTCTACGAAAGTCAGCGCTTCGTTGAACATTGGCAGGGTTTTTTCAAGGTTGATAATGTGAATCTTGTTACGCGCGCCGAAAATGTACTTACCCATTTTCGGGTTCCAGTAACGGGTCTGGTGACCGAAGTGCACACCGGCCTTCAGCATATCGCGCATGTTGACTTGGGACATGATAGTTCCTTAATAAGTCGGGTTTGGCCTCCACGTATCCCAATGACCAACCAGCGGCATCAAGGCCTCCGGCACCCAGGTCATCGTGTCGACACGTGTGTGGATTTAAGCTTTGCGGGGTATCCCCGGAAAGCGGCGCATTTTATACCACAGCATCGGCAAAAACGAAACCCGCAATCACATTTGCCGGTCGCCGCCTTTGCGTAAGCCCTTGAATACAGCCAACATGCCTCTACCTCATAGAGAGAAGCGATCACCAGACGCGCATGATTTGCCAGCATCGTCTGTTAGAATCGCGTTTTTTGGGACTTGCGCGAATGTTGTAACCCTTTGTCGCGCCCCCGTGAACCGTATTGATTTCAGCGCGTCGCGCTAGAGAGAGCCTGTATGACCGTTACCTTGAAAACCGCCGAAGACATCGCAGGCATGCGCGTTGCCGGCAAACTGGCTGCCGACGTGCTGGAAATGATCGCCGAACACGTCAAGCCCGGCGTCACCACCGAAGCGCTGGACCGTATCTGCCACGACTATATAGTCGACGTGCAAAAAGCCATCCCTGCCCCGCTGAATTACAAAGGTTTCCCCAAGTCGATCTGCACCTCGATCAACCACGTGGTCTGCCACGGCATTCCGGGCGACAAACCACTGAAAGACGGCGACACCCTGAACATCGACGTCACGGTGATCAAGGATGGTTACCACGGCGATACCAGCCGCATGTTCCACGTCGGTAACGTGCCGGTGTGGGCCGAGCGCCTGTCCCAGGTCACCCAGGAATGCATGTACAAGGCCATCGAGATCGTCAAACCCGGCTGCCGCTTGGGTGACATTGGCGAAGTGATCCAGAAGCACGCGGAAAAGAACGGCTTCTCGGTGGTGCGCGAATTCTGCGGCCATGGTATCGGCAAAGTGTTCCACGAAGAGCCGCAGATTCTGCACTACGGCCGTGCGGGCACCGGCATGGAACTCAAGGCCGGCATGACCTTCACCATCGAACCGATGATCAACCAGGGCAAGGCCGACACCAAGGTGTTGGGCGACGGTTGGACCGCCATCACCAAGGACCGCAAGCTCTCGGCCCAGTGGGAACACACCCTGCTGGTCACCGACACCGGTTATGAGATCTTCACCCTGCGCGCCGACGACACCATCCCACGCGTTTCGGCCTGAAGGCTGCCCAGGTTTTCCCACAGCGTGTTGTGACTGACTGATAGATAGAAAGGAAAGCCGATCGATGCCCCAGGTGGATCCCGAACTCTTCGACCGTGGCCAGTTCCAGGCCGAGCTGGCATTGAAGGCAAGCCCCATCGCCGCCTTCAAGAAGGCCATCCGCCAAGCCCGCGAGGTGCTCGATGCGCGCTTTCGCAGTGGCCGGGATATTCGCCGCCTGATCGAAGACCGCGCCTGGTTCGTCGATAACATCCTGCAAAAGGCCTGGGAGCAGTTCAATTGGAGTTTCGACGCCGATATCGCCCTGGTGGCGGTCGGCGGCTACGGTCGCGGCGAACTGCACCCCTACTCCGACATTGACCTGCTGATCCTGCTGGACAAAGCCGATCACGAGACCTTTCGCGATTCCATCGAGCGCTTTCTGACGTTGCTGTGGGACATCGGCCTGGAAGTCGGCCAGAGCGTACGCTCGGTGGACGAATGCGCGGAAGAGGCCCGTGCGGACCTGACGGTGGTCACCAACCTGATGGAAAGCCGCACCATCTGTGGCCCCGAGCGCCTGCGCCAGCGCATGCTCGAAGTCACCAGCACCGCGCACATGTGGCCAAGCAAAGACTTTTTCCTGGCCAAGCGCGCCGAACAAAAAGCCCGGCACCACAAGTACAACGACACCGAATACAACCTGGAACCCAACGTCAAAGGCTCACCGGGCGGGCTGCGGGATATCCAGACGATTTTGTGGGTAGCGCGCCGCCAATACGGCACGCTGAACCTGCGCGCCCTGGCTGGCGAAGGCTTTCTGGTGGAGAGCGAAAACACTCTGCTGGCCTCGTCCCAGGAATTCCTGTGGAAGGTGCGCTACGCCCTGCACATGCTGGCTGGTCGTTCCGAAGACCGCCTGCTCTTCGACCACCAGCGCTCTATCGCTACCCTTCTGGGCTTTGAAGGCGAAGATGCGAAGACCAGCATTGAAAGCTTCATGCAGCAGTACTACCGGGTGGTCATGAGCATTGCTCAGCTCAGCGACTTGATTATCCAGCACTTCGAAGAAGTGATCCTGGCTCCCGAAGATGAAGCGCCGCCGCAGCCGATCAACGCGCGTTTCCAACTGCATGACGGCTATATCGAAGCGCGTAACGACAACGTGTTCCGCCGCACACCGTTCGCCATGCTGGAAATCTTTGTGTTGATGGCCCAGCAGCCGGAGATCAAAGGCGTGCGCGCTGACACCATCCGCTTGCTGCGGGAAAACCGTCACCTGATCGACGACGACTTTCGCAACGATATCCGCAACACCAGCCTGTTTATCGAGCTGTTCAAGTGCCGCATCGGCATCCATCGCAACCTGCGGCGCATGAACCGCTACGGCATTCTCGGGCGCTACCTGCCGGAGTTCGGCTTTATCGTCGGGCAGATGCAACACGACCTGTTCCATATCTATACCGTCGATGCCCACACCCTGAACCTGATCAAGCATCTGCGTAAGTTGCAGTACACCCAGGTGTCAGAGAAATTCCCGCTGGCCAGTAAGCTGATGGCCAAGCTGCCCAAGCCCGAGTTGATTTACCTGGCCGGCTTGTACCACGACATCGGCAAGGGCAGGCATGGCGACCACTCGGAGATCGGCGCGGTCGATGCCGAAGCCTTCTGCCAGCGCCACCAGTTGCCGGTGTGGGACAGCCGCCTGATTGTCTGGCTGGTGCAGAACCACCTGGTGATGTCGACCACGGCCCAGCGCAAGGACTTGTCCGACCCGCAGGTGATCCACGACTTTGCCGGCATCGTCGGCGATGAAACCCGCCTGGATTACCTGTATGTGCTGACCGTCTCCGACATCAACGCCACCAACCCGACGCTGTGGAACTCCTGGCGCGCCAGCCTGTTGCGCCAGCTATACACCGAGACCAAGCGCGCCCTGCGCCGTGGCCTGGAGAACCCGGTGGACCGCGAAGAGCAGATCCGCCGCACCCAAAGCGCAGCCCTGGATATCCTGGTGCGCGGCGGTAACGACCCGGACGACGTCGAGCAACTCTGGTCGCAACTGGGTGACGATTACTTCCTGCGCCACACCGCCGGCGACGTGGCCTGGCACAGCGACGCGATCCTGCAGCAACCCGCCGATGGTGGCCCGTTGGTCTTGATCAAAGAAACCACCCAGCGCGAATTCGAAGGCGGCACGCAGATCTTCATCTACGCCCCCGACCAGCACGATTTCTTTGCCGTGACCGTGGCGGCCATGGACCAGCTCAACCTGAACATCCATGACGCCCGGGTCATCACCTCCAGCAGCCAGTTCACCCTCGACACCTACATCGTGCTCGACACCGACGGCGACTCGATTGGCGATAACCCGGCGCGGGTGAAAAAGATCCGCGAAGGTCTTACCGAAGCCCTGCGCAACCCCGACGACTACCCCACCATCATCCAGCGCCGGGTGCCGCGCCAGCTCAAGCACTTTGCCTTTGCGCCCCAGGTGACCATCTCCAACGACGCACAGCGACCGGTGACGGTGCTGGAGCTCAGCGCACCGGATCGCCCGGGCCTGCTGGCACGCATCGGCGGGATTTTCCTGGAGTTCGACCTGTCGTTGCAGAACGCCAAGATTGCGACCCTGGGCGAGCGTGTGGAAGACGTGTTCTTTATCACCGATGCCGATAACCAGCCGCTGTCCGACCCGCAGCTGTGCCTGCGTTTGCAAGCGGCGATCGTGGAGCAATTGAGCGTGAGCCAGGAACCCGGCGTCGAGCTGACACGCCTGACCATTTGAATTTTTAACTTTGTGAACAGGAGTCATGTGGGAGCTGGCTTGCCTGCGATGCAGACACCTCGGTGCGTCAGGTCGACCGCAGTGAGGCCATCGCAGGCAAGCCAGCTCCCACAGGATCCGCGCTCACCGTGACAGAGGCTTATATGAACAACGCCCTTAACCAGTTGCAGCCCTACCCCTTCGAGAAACTGCGCGCTCTGCTCGGCAGCGTGACGCCGAACCCGGACAAGCGCCCGATTGCGCTATCCATCGGCGAGCCCAAGCACACCTCACCGGCCTTCGTTGCCGAGGCCTTGAGCAATAACCTCGATCAAATGGCGGTGTACCCCACCACCTTGGGTATTCCGGCCCTGCGCGAAGCCATCGGCGCCTGGTGCGAACGTCGCTTCAACGTGCCCAAGGGCTGGCTGGACCCGGCACGCAACATCCTGCCGGTCAACGGTACGCGCGAGGCGCTGTTTGCCTTCACCCAGACCGTGGTCAACCGTGGCGACGACGCGCTGGTGGTGAGCCCCAACCCGTTCTACCAGATCTACGAAGGCGCCGCGTTCCTGGCCGGGGCCAAGCCGCATTACCTGCCGTGCCTGGACAGCAATGGCTTCAACCCGGACTTCGACGCCGTCTCCCCCGACATCTGGAAACGTTGCCAGATCCTGTTCCTGTGCTCCCCAGGCAACCCGACCGGCGCGCTGATCCCGGTCGACACCCTGAAAAAACTCATCGCCCTGGCCGACGAATATGACTTCGTCATCGCCGCCGACGAGTGCTACAGCGAGTTGTACTTTAACGAGCAAACCCCACCGCCGGGCCTGCTCAGCGCCTGCGTCGAGCTGGGGCGCCAGGACTTCAAGCGTTGCGTGGTGTTCCACAGCCTGTCCAAGCGCTCCAACCTGCCAGGCCTGCGCTCAGGCTTCGTGGCCGGCGACGCCGAGATCCTCAAAGCCTTTTTGCTGTACCGCACCTACCACGGCTGCGCGATGCCCGTGCAAACCCAGCTTGCAAGCATTGCGGCCTGGCAGGACGAAGCCCACGTACTGGCCAACCGTGACCTGTACCGCGAGAAGTTCGACGCGGTGCTGGCGATCCTCAAGCCGGTGCTGGACGTGCAAAGCCCGGACGGCGGCTTTTACCTGTGGCCGAATGTAGAGGGTGACGACGCCACTTTCTGCCGCGATTTGTTCGTGGAAGAACATGTGACGGTGGTGCCGGGCTCTTACCTGTCGCGCGAAGTGGACGGCTTTAACCCTGGCGCGGGGCGTGTGCGCCTGGCATTGGTTGCGCCGTTAGCCGAATGCGTGGAAGCGGCTGAGCGGATTCGCGACTTTATCCAGCGTCGCCGTTAAGGGCCTACCGGTCACTTCATGTGACCCAAATTCGCCTCGCTCATATCCAACTCCGCCAACACCTCCCTCAACACGTCATCACCAATCTGGTGATGACGGCTCAAGCTGTACAACTCCAACCGTTGCGCGCGTAGGGCCTTGAGCCGCAGCTTGCGCTCCAATTGGTCCATCTGCAGCGCCAGCGCCTGGGCTTCAGCCGAATCATTAAACACATCCAACTGATGACGATACTCCGCCATCAGCCGCGCCTTGAGCTCGGTGGCCAGCGCAGCTTGAGCGGCATCCGGGGTTTCGGCTTCGGCGGGTTCCTGGGCCTCCAGCGCATGGATCGCCGCCACGGCGGTCTTCTTCCAGGCTTCGCGCACTTCGTTGTGGCGCTTCTCATCCGGGCCTTTTTCGACACCACGCAGCAGTAACGGCAGCGCGATGCAGGCAGCGACCAGCGACAGCAGGATCACCCCGGCAGCGATAAAGATCAGCAGGTCACGCTCAGGGAAATCCTGGCCCGGCGCCAGCAACAAGGGCACCGACATGACGCCCGCCAGGGTCACCGCTCCGCGAACACCGCCGACGGTCAGTAACCAGCAGGAGCGGGCCGTCGGCACCAGGGTCAGCGCGCTTTTGCCACGCAGCCTGCGCAGCAACCCCGACAGCCGCCAGATGCTCTGCACCCAGATAAAGCGCAATACCACCAGCACCAGGAAGATCGCCACCACATCCAGGCAGCGATACATCAAGGTGGGCCACAGCGTGGTTTCATGACTGACCACAGCCTTGATGATGTCCGGCAATTGCAGGCCGAGCAGCAGGAAAATCAGGCCATTGAAGGCAAACTCCAGCAGCGACCAGACGCTGCGGTTGAGCAAACGCGTGCTGGTCTGGCGCGGCAGCAGGTCGAGCCAGCTTTGCATCATGCCCGCCGCCACCGCCGAGAGAATGCCGGACGCGCCCAGGCGTTCAGCCAGTACGTACGCAGCAAAGGGCAGCAGCAACATGAACACCACATGGGTCGCCGGGTCATCCCAACCGCGCGCGATCATCCAGGCGCGCAGGCGGCCGACCAGCCAGCTCAGCGCCACGCCGATCGCCAACCCACCCACTGCCACCAGTACAAACGTCAGGCTGGCATCCGCCAGGGAAAAGACCCCGGTCAACGCCGCGGCCAGGGCGAACTTGAAAGTCACCAGGCCCGACGCGTCATTCATCAAGGCCTCGCCCTGGAGCATGTGCATCAGCGGCTTGGGCAAACGGTTCTGGGAAATGGCCGATACCGCCACGGCGTCCGTCGGGGATAAAACCGCTGCCAGGGCAAAGGCCACCGGCAAGGGGATCGAGGGCAGCAACCAATGAATAAAGTAACCAGCGCCCACCACGGTGAACAGCACCAGCCCCACCGCCAACGTCAGGATCGGACCACGCAGGCGCCACAACTCGCGCTTGGGCATGCGCCAACCATCGGAAAACAACAGTGGCGGCAGGAACAGAAACAGGAACAGCTCCGGGTCCAGCGCCACATGCAGCCCCAACGTGGGCCAGGCCAGCAAGGCGCCGGCGGCGATCTGCACCAGGGGCAACGGCATTGGGATGATGCGCCCGACCAGGCGCGAAAGGCTGACCAGCATCAGCAGGATAAGGACGGTGTAGGCGGTTTGCATAACGCGGGTTTCCCGGACAATCGGCTTGCAAAGACACATCAGGCAACAACTGGCCGTTGAAGTGCCATATTACCCGGCTATGTTACCTGGCTATGTTACTCGCCTATGCTGCGCACTGGCACTTTGCGCAAAAGTCGCACGCTGTTGACGAGCGGCGCCGAAACCCGCTGGTCGTGGCATAATCGGCGATCTTTCATTTTCATACGTCCAAAGGGGGGCAATTCCTTGAGTGCTTCAAGCAAAACCTTGCACCTTTTCGGCATCAAAGCCTGCGACACCATGAAAAAGGCGCGCACCTGGCTCGATGAGCACGGGGTGAGCTATGAGTTCCATGACTACAAAACGGCCGGTATCGACCGTGAACACTTGACCCAATGGTGCAATGAGCACGGTTGGCAGGTGGTTTTGAACCGTGCGGGCACCACCTTTCGCAAACTCGAAGACGAACGCAAAGCCGATCTCGATCAGTCGAAAGCCATTGAATTGATGCTCGCACAACCCTCGATGATCAAGCGCCCGGTGCTCGATCTCGGTGACAGAACCCTGATTGGCTTCAAGCCAGATAGTTATTCGGCGGCCCTCAAGTAGGCCAGCCTTCCATTTTTGTAGAGGTAACAGCATGTCCAATTCCCTGTTCAGCCTGGGCTTCGGCGTCGGCACTCAGAACCGCCAAGGTGCTTGGCTGGAAGTGTTTTACGCACAACCCTTGCTCAACCCGTCGGCTGAAATCGTTGCCGCCATCGCACCGATCCTCGGTTACACCGAAGGCAACCAGGCGATCACCTTCACCGTGAGCCAGGCCCTGCAACTGGCCGACGCGCTCAAAGGCGTCGATGCTACCCAGGCCGCCCTGCTCAGCCGCCTGGCCGAAAGCCACACGCCGCTGGTCGCGACCTTGCTGGCCGAAGACGCAGCGCTGACCTCCACGCCTGAGGCCTACCTCAAGCTGCACCTGCTGTCCCATCGTTTGGTCAAGCCCCACGGCCTGAGCCTGGCCGGGGTGTTCCCGCAGTTGCCGAACGTGGCCTGGACCAGCCAGGGCGCCATCGACATCAACGAACTGGCCGAGCGCCAACTGGAAGCGCGCCTGCGTGGCGACCTGCTGGAAGTGTTCTCGGTGGACAAGTTCCCGAAAATGACCGACTACGTCGTACCGGCTGGCGTGCGTATCGCTGACGCTGCACGTATCCGCCTGGGCGCGTACGTAGGCGAAGGCACCACCGTGATGCACGAAGGCTTCGTCAACTTCAACGCGGGCACCGAAGGCCCGGGCATGATCGAAGGCCGCGTATCGGCGGGCGTATTCGTCGGCAAGGGCTCGGACCTGGGCGGCGGTTGCTCCACCATGGGCACCCTGTCGGGCGGCGGCAATATCGTGATCAAGGTGGGCGAAGGCTGCCTGATCGGCGCCAACGCCGGTACCGGTATCCCATTGGGCGACCGCAACACCGTGGAGTCGGGCCTTTACATCACCGCCGGCACCAAGGTTGCCCTGCTGGATGAGCAGAACCAACTGGTCAAGGTGGTCAAGGCGCGTGAGTTGGCTGGCCAGCCAGACCTGCTGTTCCGTCGTAACTCCGAGACCGGTGCCGTGGAGTGCAAAACCCACAAATCGGCCATCGAACTGAACGAAGCGCTGCACGCTCACAACTAAGCAGCCACTCGATGCCACTAGCGGCCGCACCTTCGGGGGCGGCTCGCTTATACGAGTCTTGATCACCATGCTTGTGCCCTCCCCCTGGCGCGCCGATTTCCCGGCCATCGCCACCCTGCAACGGCAAGACCAGACCTATCTGGACAGCGCCGCGACCACGCAAAAACCCCAAGCCCTGCTGGATGCCATCAGTCATTACTACGCCAATGGCGCAGCCAATGTGCACCGTGCTCAGCATTTGCCCGGAGCCCATGCGACCCAGGCGTTCGAAGACAGCCGCAGCAAGGTCGCGCAGTGGTTGAACGCAGGTGACAGCGGGCAGGTCGTGTTTACCCACGGCGCAACCTCTGCGCTGAACCTCCTGGCCTATGGCCTGGAGCACTTATTCAATGCGGGCGATGAGATTGCCATCAGCGCCCTGGAACACCACGCCAACCTGTTGCCCTGGCAGCAATTGGCCAAACGCCGCGCACTCACACTGGTGGTCTTGCCTCTGGACGATGACGGCGTCATCGACCTGGACGCCGCGGCCAGCTTGATTGGCCCACGCACACGCTTGCTGGCGGTGAGCCAGTTATCCAACGTGCTCGGTGCCTGGCAGCCGCTGCCAGCCTTGCTGACGATGGCCCAGGCACACGGCGCCCTCACGGTGGTGGACGGCGCCCAAGGCATCGTCCATGGCCGTCACGACGTGCAGGCCCTGGGCTGCGACTTCTACGTATTTTCCAGCCACAAACTCTACGGCCCGGACGGCGTGGGTGTGCTGTATGGCCGTAATGAGGCCCTGCACCACCTGCGCCACTGGCAGTTCGGCGGCGAGATGGTGCAACAGGCCGACTACCACAGCGCCAGCTTTCGCCCCGCGCCGCTGGGTTTCGAGGCCGGCACTCCTCCGATTGCCAGTGTGATCGGCCTGGGCGCGAGCCTGGATTACCTGAGTTCACTGGATCCCTCGGCGGTGATCGCCCACGAAGCCGCCCTGCATGACTACCTGCTGCGTGGGCTTAAGGCCCGCAATGGCGTACGCGTGCTGGGATCGCCGCAGGTGGCGCTGGTGAGTTTTGTGGTGGCGGGCGTGCACAACGCCGACCTCGCCCACCTGCTGACCGAGCAAGGCATTGCTGTGCGTGCCGGTCACCACTGCGCAATGCCGCTGTTGAAGGCGATGAATCTGTCAGGCGCCATCCGCGTTTCACTGGCGCTCTACAACGATTCCGACGACCTGGAGCGCTTTTTTGAAGCGTTGGACCAGGCGCTGGACATGCTGCGATGAGCTTGCCGCTGGAGGCACACGCCGCACTGCAAGCCTTCCAGGCCATTGGCAGTTGGGAGCAGCGCGCCCGGGTGCTGATGCAATGGGGTGAACGCTTGCCCGCCCTGGCCGATGATGAAAAGGTCGACGCCAACCTGGTGCAAGGTTGCGAAAGCCTGGTGTGGCTGGTGGGGCGTTTGCAGGACGGCCATTGGCAGTTTACGGCGAGCAGCGAGGCGCGGATGATTCGTGGGTTGGTGGCGTTGCTGCTGGCGCGGGTCAATGGGCTGTCGGCTGATGAACTGCAAGCGGTTGACCTGCCTGACTGGTTCAATCAACTGGGCTTGTCGCGCCAGTTATCGCCGTCGCGCAGCAATGGCTTGAATGCCGTACTGCAACGCATGCGAGACCTGACGCGTACATAGAAATAATGTGGGAGCTGGCTTGCCTGCGATAGCGGCGAATCAGTCAGTATTTTCAGTGGCTGACACACCGCTATCGCAGGCAAGCCAGCTCCCACAATTTGGATCTATGTTCGGCAATGAGATTTAGCTGGGTTTGATGCGCTCCGACGGCCTGCGCACTCCCGCCACGATCTTGTCTACCGCCTTGGTGGCCGCCACCATGCCGAACGTGGCTGTGACCATCATCACCGCGCCAAACCCGCCCGCGCAGTCCAGCTTCACGCCATCACCGACAAAACTCTTCTGCAGGCAGATGCTGCCATCGGGCTTGGGGTAGCGCAGTTGCTCGGTGGAAAACACGCACGGCACGCTGTAATGACGGGTCACCGTGCGCGAGAAGCCATAATCGCGGCGCAAGGTAGAGCGCACTTTCGAGGCCAACGGGTCATTGAAGGTGCGGTTCAGGTCACACACCTGGATCAGCGTGGGGTCAATCTGCCCACCGGCGCCGCCGGTGGTGATGATCTGGATCTTGCGGCGCTTGCACCAGGCAATCAGCGCCGCCTTGGCGTTGACCGCGTCGATGCAGTCGATCACACAGTCGATAGTCGGCGTGATGTACTCGGCCATGGTATCGCGGGTGACGAAGTCTGCCACCGCGTGCACGGTGCAATCGGGGTTGATGCCGCGCAGGCGCTCAGCCATCACTTCGACCTTGGGCTTGCCCACGGTGCTGTCCAGGGCATGCAACTGGCGGTTGCTGTTGCTGACGCAGACATCGTCCAGGTCAAACAGCGAAATCTCACCCACCCCGCAGCGGGCAATCGCTTCTGCCGCCCAGGAACCCACGCCGCCGACGCCGACAATCGCCACATGGGCCGCTTTCAAGCGTTCCAGGCCCTCAAGGCCGTACAAGCGGGCAACGCCTGCAAACCGCGGATCTTCTGTACTCATCATCATTACCCCAAAAACCGGCGCGCATTATAGGGCTACGCAGCAGCAAGTTTTAAGCTACAAGTTACAAGTGAAGAACTTAGATGGAGTTTCGCAGACTAACGTCCGGCTTTTCTCTGTCTGCTGTACGCTCAGGGAAGGGCCGGTGTAGGATGCGCGCCGTTCGGCGCAGGCCGACACCTCTTTCGTTCCGCACCCTTTGGAACCCGACATAACCATGGCATCGCGTAAATTTGGACTCAACCTGGTGGTGGTGCTGGCAATTGCCGCGCTGTTCACCGGTTTCTGGGCGCTGATCAACCGCCCGGTCACCGCTCCCAACTGGCCCGATCAGATCTCCGGTTTTTCCTACTCGCCGTTCCAGCAAGGCCAGTACCCGCAGAAAGGCCAGTACCCTACCGACGAACAGATGCGTCAGGACCTTGCGATCATGAGCAAGCTGACGGACAACATCCGTACCTACTCGGTGGACGGCCCCCTGGGCGATATTCCGAAGCTGGCCGAAGAGTTTGGCCTGCGCGTGACCCTGGGGATCTGGATCAGCCCGGACCTTGAGCGTAACGAGCGGGAGATCCAGCGCGCTATCGAGATCGCCAACACCTCGCGCAGTGTCGTGCGCGTAGTGGTGGGCAACGAAGCGTTGTTCCGGGAAGAAATCACCCCCGAAGCCCTGATCGTGCTGCTCGACCGCGTGCGCGCCGCCGTGAAAGTCCCGGTGACCACCTCCGAGCAATGGCACATCTGGGAAAAGAACCCGCAACTGGCCAAGCACGTCGACCTGATCGCCGCGCACATCCTGCCATTCTGGGAATACATCCCAATGGACAAGGCCGGCCAGTACGTCCTGGACCGCGCCAAGGACCTGAAGAAAGCCTTCCCGAAAAAGCCACTGCTGCTGTCGGAAGTGGGCTGGCCGAGCAACGGCCGTATGCGCGGCGGCAATGAATCGTCGCCGGCAGACCAGGCGATTTACCTGCGCACACTGGTCAACAAGCTCAATCGCCAGGGTTACAACTACTTCGTGATCGAGGCCTTCGACCAGCCGTGGAAGGTCAGCGATGAAGGTTCGGCGGGTGCGTATTGGGGTGTATTCAACGCCGCGCGCCAGCAGAAATTCAATTTTGACGGCCCGGTGGTGGCGATTCCGCAATGGCGGGTACTGGCCATCGGTTCAGTGGTGCTTGCGCTGCTGTCCCTGACCCTGTTGATGATCGATGGCTCGGCCCTGCGCCAGCGTGGCCGTACCTTCCTGACCTTTATTGCGTTCCTGTGCGGGTCGGTGCTGGTCTGGATCGGCTACGACTACAGCCAGCAATACAGCACCTGGTTCAGCGTGACGGTCGGTGTGTTGCTGGCACTCGGCGCCCTGGGCGTGTTCATTGTGTTGCTGACCGAAGCCCATGAGCTGGCAGAAGCAGTCTGGACCCACAAGCGTCGGCGTGAATTCCTGCCCGTGGAAGGCGACTCGGACTACCGCCCGAAAGTGTCGATCCACGTGCCGTGCTACAACGAGCCGCCGGAAATGGTCAAACAGACCCTCGACGCCCTGGCCGCCCTCGACTATCCGGACTACGAAGTCCTGATCATCGACAACAACACCAAGGACCCGGCGGTGTGGGAGCCGGTGCGCGATTACTGCGAAACCCTGGGCCCGCGCTTCAAGTTCTTCCACGTCGCGCCCCTGGCCGGTTTCAAGGGCGGCGCGCTGAACTACCTGATCCCGCACACCGCCAAGGATGCCGAAGTGATCGCGGTGATCGACTCGGACTACTGCGTATCGCCCAACTGGCTCAAGCACATGGTGCCGCACTTCGCCGACCCGAAAATCGCCGTGGTGCAGTCGCCCCAGGATTACCGCGACCAGAACGAAAGCACCTTCAAGAAGCTCTGCTACGCCGAATACAAGGGCTTCTTCCATATCGGTATGGTCACCCGTAACGACCGCGACGCGATCATCCAGCACGGCACCATGACCATGACCCGCCGCTCGGTGCTCGAAGAGCTGGGCTGGGCCGACTGGTGCATCTGTGAAGACGCCGAGCTGGGCCTGCGCGTGTTCGAGAAAGGCTTGTCGGCGGCGTACTACCACGACAGCTACGGCAAGGGTTTGATGCCGGATACCTTTATCGACTTCAAGAAACAGCGTTTCCGCTGGGCCTATGGCGCGATCCAGATCATCAAGCGCCACACCGCCAGCCTGATACGGGGCAAAGACACCGAGCTGACCCGCGGTCAGCGCTACCACTTCCTCGCGGGCTGGTTGCCGTGGGTGGCCGATGGTATGAACATCTTCTTTACCGTCGGCGCCCTGTTGTGGTCTGCGGCGATGATCATCGTGCCGACTCGGGTCGACCCGCCATTGCTGATTTTCGCGATCCCGCCGTTGGCGTTGTTCGTGTTCAAGGTCGGCAAGATCATCTTCCTCTACCGTCGTGCGGTAGGCGTGAACTTGAAAGATGCGTTCTGCGCGGCCCTGGCCGGTTTGGCGTTGTCCCATACCATCGCCAAGGCGGTGCTGTATGGTTTCTTCACCACCAGCATTCCGTTCTTTCGCACGCCGAAAAACGCCGATAACCACGGCTTCTGGGTGGCCATTTCCGAAGCCCGCGAAGAAATGTTCATCATGCTGCTGCTGTGGGGCGCGGCGCTGGGGATCTACCTGGTGCAAGGCCTGCCGAGCAACGACATTCGCTTCTGGGTGGTGATGTTGCTGGTGCAGTCGCTGCCCTATGTGGCGGCGCTGATCATGGCGTTCTTATCGTCGCTGCCCAAACCTTCGGCGGCGCCCGAGCCCGCACCGGCGGCGTAAAAAGTGACGCAATGCACTAAACGGCGGCCCTTGGCCGCCGTTTTGCTATAAGATAACGGCCCTTTTGTGAGACTTGGCCTGGCCCAATTCTATGTGGGAGCTGGCTTGCCTGCGATACAGACGCCGCGGTCTGACAGGCACACCGCAGCGATGCTATCGCAGGCAAGCCAGCTCCCACATTGGAGTTGCGTCGCTCCAGGCTCTGTATTTCCACATTCGTCCTGCGCCCCATCACACGCTTTCCGGAGTTCCCCCCATGACGGCCCATGCCGACCTTTCGCCGACCCTTCAACTGGCCATCGACCTGATCCGTCGCCCGTCGGTCACGCCGATCGATGCCGATTGCCAGAAGCTGATGATGCAGCGCCTGGGCGACGCCGGTTTTGCGCTTGAACCGATGCGCATCGAAGATGTGGACAATTTCTGGGCCACCCATGGCAAGCATGAAGGTCCGGTGCTGTGCTTTGCCGGTCACACCGACGTGGTGCCGACCGGTCCGGTACAGGCCTGGCAGAACGACCCGTTCGACGCGTTGATCGATGAAAACGGCATGCTCTGTGGCCGTGGCGCGGCTGACATGAAAGGCAGCCTGGCGGCGATGCTGGTGGCAGCGGAACGTTTCGTCACCGACTACCCGGACCACAAGGGTTCGGTCGCCTTCCTGATCACCAGCGACGAAGAAGGCCCGGCGCACCATGGCACCAAGGCGGTGATCGAACGTCTGGCCGCGCGCAAGGAACGCCTGGACTGGTGCATCGTCGGCGAACCGTCGAGCACGACCCTGGTGGGCGATGTGGTCAAGAACGGCCGTCGTGGCTCCCTCGGTGCCACCTTGACCGTGCGCGGTGTACAGGGCCATGTGGCTTACCCGCATCTGGCGAAGAACCCGATCCACCTGGCTGCGGCGGCCCTGGCTGAATTGGCTGCCGAGCATTGGGATGACGGCAACGCCTTCTTCCCGCCGACCAGTTTCCAGATTTCCAACCTCAATTCGGGTACCGGCGCCACCAACGTGATCCCCGGCGACCTGACGGCGGTATTCAACTTCCGCTTCTCTACCGAGTCCACCGTCGAGGGCCTGCAACAGCGGGTCGCGGCGATCCTGGATAAACATGGCCTGGACTGGCATGTGGAGTGGGCGCTATCGGGCCTGCCGTTCCTCACCGAGCCGGGTGCGCTGCTGGATGCGGTATCTGCCAGTATCAAGGCGATCACCGGGCGTGAGACCAAGGCATCCACCAGCGGCGGTACCTCCGATGGGCGCTTTATCGCCACGCTGGGCACCCAGGTGGTCGAGCTGGGCCCGGTCAACGCGACGATCCACCAGGTCAACGAACGCATCCTGGCCAGCGACCTCGATGTGCTGACCGAAATCTACTACCAGACCCTGATCAAGTTGCTCGCCTGATGCTTGCCTGCCCCATTTGCAGCGCACCGCTCAATGCGGTGGACAATGGCGTGGCGTGCCCGGCCGGGCACCGTTTCGATCGCGCGCGCCAGGGTTACCTGAACCTGTTGCCGGTGCAGCACAAGAACAGCCGCGACCCAGGCGATAACCTGGCCATGGTCGAGGCGCGCCGCGACTTCCTCAACGCCGGGCACTACGCCCCGGTGGCCAAGCGCCTGGCCGAACTGGCCGCCGAGCGTGCACCGCAGCGCTGGGTCGACATTGGGTGTGGCGAGGGTTACTACACCGCGCAAATTGCCCAGGCCCTACCCCACGCCGATGGCTATGCCCTGGATATCTCCAAGGAAGCGGTCAAGCGCGCGTGCAGACGCAACCCGGCGCTGACCTGGTTGATCGCCAGCATGGCCCGCGTGCCATTGGCCGATGCCAGCTGCCAGTTCCTCGCCAGCGTGTTCAGCCCGTTGGATTGGCAAGAGGCCAAGCGCCTGCTCAGTCCCGGCGGCGGTTTGATGAAGGTCGGCCCGACCAGCGGCCACTTGATGGAACTGCGCGAGCGTCTTTACGACGAGGTACGCGAGTATACCGACGATAAACACCTGGCCCTGGTGCCGGATGGCATGCACCTGGCACACAGTGAAACACTGGAATTCACCCTGAGCCTGGCCGAAGCCCAGGACCGCGCCAACCTGCTGGCGATGACGCCCCACGGCTGGCGAGCCAGTGCCGAGCGCCGCCACGAGGTGATCGAGGCGGCCGAGCCGCTGCAGGTCACGGTGTCGATGCGTTACGATTATTTCGTGCTTCAATGACTGACGTTCACCCACCCGCGAATGGATTTTCGAATCCCGCAACGAGGAACATCCATGCGCCAACCCGATATTGAGATTTACCTGAAGGACGCCGACGTCGATCACAAGGCCATCGCCGCCTGGCTGGGTGCCGCCCTGGGCCCGTGCACCGACTGGGTCCAGAAAGGCCAGACCTACAAGTGCAAGGCCGGCAGCGTGCCGGTGACCTGGCTGCCCAAGGCGGTGGGCAAATGGAACAGCCTGTACCTGGAAAGCGACCAGACCCCGTGGGACGACGACATCGCCTGCGCCCGCGCCGCGTTTGCCGCACTGAACGTCGAAGTGCGCTGCGCGCCGGGCACCTGGGTTGAAGAAGAGGGTGAGGAAAGTGCCGACACCTGGATTCGCATCAGCGTAGACGGTGAAGAACAGATCACTTGGAAAACCGCCTGACAGCCCATTGCCAACCCAATCAATGGGGGAGCTGGCTTGCCTGCGATGCAGACACCTTGGTCTATCAGTCAGACCACAGTGATGCTATCGCAGGCAAGCCAGCTCCCACAGTTGATTGGGTTATCAAGACCAAGTTGTTACAGGCCGACCACATCCTCCGCCTGCAAGCCCTTCTCGCCGGTCACCACGGCGTATTCCACCTGCTGGCCTTCGGCCAACGAGCGGTGGCCTTCACCGCGAATGGCGCGGTAGTGCACAAACACATCCTTGCCATCTTCACGCTGGATAAAGCCGTAGCCCTTTGCATCGTTGAACCACTTCACATTGCCGGTTTCACGCGTTGTCATCTGTTCACTCCCACTGGTTTTTTTATTGTTGAGTCGCTCGCATTGAACTGCCGAGTATAAGACAGGCTCAAAAACCATCAACTCAACTTTACATCGCTGCTTTTTTGCCGATTTTCGGCGAATACGGCACACTACCCGCCCGAGCGCCTGCTCGGTTTTTTCCACTTGAAGCAGTTCGCCTATGACCCGCTCCCCGTTCCGCCGTCTGGTGTTTGGCACCTTGCGCCGACTGTTGTACCTCTGGGTTCGCTCAGAGACGATCAACCAGTCGTCCCTCACCCTTAACCTGGACCGCAGCCGGCCGGTTTTCTACGTCCTGCAATCACCCTCCCTCACCGAGTTGGCAGTGGTCGACGCCGAGTGCACCAAGGCCGGCCTGCCACGCCCGGTGCTGCCAGTGTCAGTGGGGCCGTTGATGGAGCCTGCGGCGTTCTTCTACCTCACGCCGGATCCGGATTGGCTTGGGCGCCAGGACAAGCGTGGCGCACCACCCACCCTGACGCGGCTGGTCAATACCCTCACCGAACACGCCGAAGAGAATGCACAAATCATTCCGGTCAGTGTGTTCTGGGGCCAATCCCCCGAAAGCGAGTCCAGCCCCTGGAAGCTTTTATTCGCCGACAGCTGGGCGGTCACCGGGCGTCTACGCCGGTTGTTGAGCATCCTGATCCTGGGGCGCAAGACCCGTGTGCAATTCTCCGCGCCTATCAACCTGCGCGAATTGATCGAGCACAATAAAGGCCACGAACGCACCGTGCGCATGGCCCAGCGCATCTTGCGTGTGCACTTTCGTAACCTGAAGACGGCGGTGATCGGCCCTGACCTGTCCCACCGCCGTAATCTGGTGAAGGGCCTGGTCAATATGCCGCTAGTGCGCCAGGCCATTTCTGATGAGGCCGAACGCGAAAAAATCTCGCCGGAAAAAGCCAAGGCCCTGGCCCTGCGCTATGGCAACGAAATTGCCTCGGACTACACCTACACCGCGATCCGCTTCCTGGAAGTGGTCTTGAGCTGGTTCTGGAACAAGATCTACGACGGCATCAAGGTCAATAACATCGAAGGCGTGCAAAAGGTGGCCCAAGGCTACGAGGTGATCTACGTGCCTTGCCACCGCAGCCATATCGACTACCTGCTGCTGTCCTACCTGCTGTTCAAGAACGGCCTGACCCCACCGCATATCGCCGCCGGCATCAACCTCAACATGCCGGTGATCGGCAGCCTGCTGCGCCGTGGCGGTGCGTTTTTCATGCGCCGCACCTTCAAGGGCAACCCGTTGTACACCTCGGTGTTCAACGAATACCTGCACACCCTGTTTACCAAGGGCTTCCCGGTGGAGTACTTCGTCGAAGGCGGCCGCTCGCGCACCGGGCGCATGCTACAACCGAAAACCGGGATGTTGGCGATCACCCTGCGCAGCTTCTTGCGCTCCTCGCGCATGCCTATCGTGTTCGTGCCGGTGTATATCGGCTATGAGCGTGTCCTCGAAGGCCGCACTTACCTGGGCGAACTGCGTGGCGCCAGCAAGAAGAAAGAGTCGATCTTCGATATCTTCAAAGTGGTCGGCGCGCTCAAGCAGCGCTTCGGCCAAGTGGCAGTCAACTTTGGCGAACCGATCAAGCTGGCAGAGTTCCTCGACGCCGAGCAACCGGACTGGCGCGCCCAGGAACTGGGGCCGAACTACAAACCGGCCTGGCTCAACGAAACCACCAATCGCCTCGGCGAACAGGTGGCGCGTCATTTGAACGAAGCCGCTGCGGTGAACCCGGTGAACCTGGTGGCGCTGGCCCTGCTGTCCACCACCCGCCTGGCGCTGGATGAACAGGCCATGGCCCGCCAGCTGGACCTGTACCTCGCGCTGTTGCGTCGTGTGCCCTACTCGCCCCACACCACCCTGCCGGAAGGCGATGGCCTGGCGCTGATCAAGCACGTCAAGGACATGAACCTGTTGTCCGAGCAGAGTGACGCCCTGGGCAAAATCGTTTATCTGGATGAGCAGAATGCCGTCCTGATGACCTACTACCGCAACAACGTGCTGCACATCTTCGCCCTGCCGGCGTTGCTGGCGAGCTTCTTCCAGAGCAGCTCGCGGATGAGTCGCGAACAGATCCTGCGCTACACCCACGCGCTTTACCCGTACCTGCAATCGGAACTGTTTATTCGTTGGTCCTTGGACGACTTGGACAACGTGGTCGATCAATGGCTGGACGCGTTTGTCGAACAAGGCCTGCTGCGTTTCGAAAACGCCGTGTACCTGCGCCCGGCGCCGAGTTCGCGGCACTTTGTGCTGCTGACGCTGCTGTCCAAGAGCATCGCCCAGACCCTGCAACGCTTCTACATGGCGATCTCGTTGCTGCTCAACAGCGGCCAGAACAGTATCAGCGCCGAAGAGCTGGAAGACCTGTGCACGATCATGGCCCAGCGCCTGTCAATCCTGCACGGCCTCAATGCTCCGGAATTCTTCGACAAGAGCCTTTTCCGACATTTCATCCAGACGTTGCTGGAGCAAGATGTGCTACGCCGCGATGAAGCCGGCAAGCTGGGCTATCACGACCTGCTCGGCGAACTGGCAGAAGGTGCGGCCAAACGCGTGTTGCCGGCGGATATTCGCCTGTCGATCCGCCAGGTGGCCTTGCACCGCGTGGACGGCGCAACCGAGACCGCGCCTGAACCGGTTGCCGCCCCTCCTGAAGAAAACCGCTAAATTGAACGAGGCGTCGGGCGGATTCCGGCGCCGTTGAAAAGGAGTTGCACCGTGAAAAAACTCATCCTCCTGGGCCTGACCGCCCTGCTCGGAGCCTGCCACTCGATGACCCCAACCCCGAAGGCCAGTCTGGACGGCGAAGTGTTCTACCTGCAACGCATCGCCCTGCCGCCGGCCGCCACCTTGAGTGTCAGCCTGCAGGACGTGTCCCTGATGGACGCCCCGGCCGTGACCCTCGCCGAACAGAAAGGCCCGGTCAAAGGCCAGGTGCCGCTGCCGTTTCACCTGAGCTATGACCCGGCTCAGGTCAAACCGGGCCACACCTATTCGGTCAGCGCTCGCATTGAGCTGGACGGCAAGCTACTGTTTATCACCACCGAGCGGCACACCGTGCAACTAAACGGCCAGGACCCACAACCGCTGCGCCTGCGGGTAGATGCGGCCGCACATTGATCATTCCCACTTCATAAGGAAGCGCCCATGCTCCGCAAATCTCTTCGCCTCACCGCCCTGTGTGCTGGCTTGCTGTTCGGCGCCAACGCCATGGCCCTGGATCTGGGCAGCCTGTCCCAGGGTGACGCCAGCGGCGGCCTCAAGGATGCCTTGACCCAAGGTGCACAGATTGCTGTGAAACAACTCGGGACACCCGGTGGTTTCAGCAACAACCCGGACGTGAAGATCGGCCTGCCGGGCAAACTCGGCAAAGTCGCCGACAAGCTTAAAATGTTTGGTATGGGTGACCAGGTCACGCAACTGGAAACCAGCATGAACAAGGCCGCAGAAACCGCCGTGACCCAGGCCCAGCCAATTCTGGTCAACGCCGTGAAGAACATGAGCGTGACCGACGCCAAGGGCATTCTCAGTGGAGGCCAGGACTCCGCCACCCAATACCTGAACAAAAGCAGCCGTGAAGAAATTCGCGCCAAGTTCCTGCCCATCGTCAAGGCCGCCACCGACAAAGTCGGCGTGGCTCAGCAGTACAACGCTCTGGCCGGCAAGGCCGCAGCCTTTGGCGCCGTGGATGCCAAGAGCGCCAACGTCGAAAACTACGTGACCGAGCAGGCGCTGGATGGTTTGTTCAAGATGATTGCGCAGCAGGAAGAAACCATTCGCAAGAACCCGGCGGCGGCAGCCACCAGCTTGGCCAAGAAGGTGTTTGGGGCACTTTAAGCCTTCGCCAGCGACTTGTACTGGGACGTAACGCGGCAAACACTCTGCGGGTGCAGAGTGTTTGCAATGGCTGAATATCAGAACTCAGCGCATTCAACGGCCGATTTGAGCGTTGGTATTCGCATTGCTGTTCGCGTTGGAAACGCTGTTGTTGATCGTCAAATTAGTGGTGGGCTGGGAATGACCGTATTTGAACGATTTGAGCGCGTCTGAAAGCTCACGCCGACTGACGGAGTCATTATGTGAATGTTTGGCGCAAGCGCCGCCCACCTGACCGCCGCCCAGCATCATGCCAATCGCCGAGTAAAAGTTTCCCACTGCTTGTAGGAGCATATCTATTTCGCCTCTATGAACGTTCTGGAAATTTTATCCACGTGATAAAAACCACCGAATAAAGTACCTGCGAACAGGTAACTATCTGTGGCAAGCCTGAAAAAAAGGTTCCCATTGGGCCCACCCAAAAACAGTCACAGATTTACTCCACGTCCTTCCTGATCCTGAACCAAGCCGCGTACAACGCCGGCAAGAACAACAGCGTCAACGCCGTCGCCACGATCAACCCCCCCATGATCGCCACAGCCATGGGCCCGAAGAACACACTGCGCGACAACGGAATCATCGCCAGCACCGCTGCCAGCGCCGTCAGCACAATCGGGCGAAAGCGTCGGACGGTGGCTTCGATAATTGCCTGCCAGGGTGCCAGGCCGGCCTTGATGTCTTGTTCTATCTGGTCCACCAGAATCACCGAATTACGCATGATCATGCCCGACAGCGCGATGGTGCCGAGCATGGCGACGAAACCGAAGGGTTGGCGGAACACCAACAGGAACAGGGTCACGCCGATCAGCCCCAACGGTGCGGTGAGAAAGACCATGGCCGTGCGCGAAAAGCTGCGCAGTTGCAGCATCAGCAAGGTCAGCACCACCACGATAAACAGCGGCACGCCGGCCTTCACCGAGTTTTGCCCCCGCGCAGAGTCTTCAACCGTACCGCCCACCTCCAACAGATAGCCGTCCGGCAGCTCGGCTCGCACATCGGCGAGCGTCGGCAAGATCTGCTGCACGAGGGTCGCCGGCTGTTCCTTGCCATAGATATCGGCCCGTACGGTCACCGTGGGCAGACGGTTGCGATGCCAGATGATGCCTTCTTCGAATCCATATTCGAGGGTGGCAATTTGCGACAGCGCCACGCTTTTACCATTGTCGGTGGGCACGGCCAGGCTCGGCAGGCGCGACAGCTCGCTACGCTCATGCACCGTGCCGCGCAGGAGGATCTCGATCAATTCGTTGTCCTCCCGATACTGGCTGACGCTGGCGCCGGTCAGGGAACTCTGCAGGAATTTCGACAGGTTGGCAGTGCTCACACCCAGGGCACGGGCACGGTCCTGGTCGATATTCAGGTATACGATTTTGCTCGGCTCTTCCCAGTCCAGATGCACATTCACCACATGGGTATTTTCGCGAACCTTGGCCGCCACTTTGCGCGCCAGCGAACGGACTTCTTCGATGTGCTCGCCAGTCACACGAAACTGCACGGGGTAGCCTACGGGCGGGCCGTTCTCCAGGCGCGTGACCCGCGAACGCAGGGCGGGGAATTGCTCGTTGAGGGTTTCGATCAGCCAGGTGCGCAGGCTTTCTCGCTCCTCGATGGTGTTAGCCAGCACCACAAACTGGGCGAAGCTGGCAGCGGGCAATTGCTGGTCCAGTGGCAGGTAAAACCGTGGCGAACCGGTGCCCGCGTAGGCGACATAGTTATTGATGCCGGCATGCTCCTTGAGCAACGCCTCCAGGCGCTTGACCTGTTCGGCGGTGTTGCTCAGGGAAGCGCCTTCGGCCAGTTTCAGGTCGACCATCAACTCCAAGCGACCGGAAGCCGGGAAGAACTGTTGCGGCACGAAGCGAAACAGTGCAACCGAGCCGATAAACAGCAGCAGGGTCAGCACGATCACGGTTTTACGCCGCTGCACGCACCACTCCACCAGACGCCTTACACGCTGATAGAAGGGTGTGCCGTAAGGGTCCGGGCCGTCGGTGCCGTGTTTGGCCGCATGAATCTTCGCCAGGTCGGGCAGGAGTTTTTCCCCCAGGTAGGGCACAAACACCACGGCCGCCACCCAGGAGGCCAGCAGTGCAATGGTCACCACCTGGAAGATCGAACGGGTGTATTCACCAGTGCTCGATTGCGCGGTGGCAATCGGCAAGAAGCCTGCGGCCGTGATCAGGGTGCCGGTGAGCATGGGGAATGCGGTGCTGGTCCAGGCGAAACTCGCGGCTTTGAGGCGGTCGTAGCCCTGTTCCATTTTGATCGCCATCATTTCCACGGCGATGATCGCGTCATCCACCAGCAAGCCCAGGGCCAAGACCAAGGCGCCCAGGGAAATCTTGTGCAGGCCGATGCCCAAGTAATACATGGTGGCAAAGGTCATCGCCAGTACCAGCGGAATCGCCAGGGCGACGACCATGCCGGTGCGCACGCCGAGGGAGAAAAAGCTCACCAGCAAAACAATCGCCAGCGCTTCAGCCAATACCTGGACGAATTCGCCGACGCTGGTCTTCACGGCTGCCGGCTGGTCCGACACTTTGCGCAGCTCCATCCCTGCCGGAAGGTTCTTTTGCAGGCGTGCGAATTGCGCTTCAAGGGCCTTGCCCAGTACGAGGATGTCGCCACCGTCGCGCATGGCCACGGCCAGGCCGATGGCATCTGCGCCCATGTAGCGTATGCGCGGTGCCGGTGGGTCGTTGAAGCCTCGATGGATGTCAGCCACGTCACCGATGCGGAAGGTGCGATCCCCCACGCGTATCGGAAAGTTGCGGATCTCCTCTACTGTCTTGAAGTTGCCCGAAACGCGCAGTTGCACGCGCTCGGTGGGGGTTTCAAAGAAGCCGGCGGTGGACACCGCATTTTGCTCCTGCAACGCCTGTTGTACAGCAGCCAGAGGCAAGCCGAGGGTGGCGAGCTTGAGGTTGGACAGCTCGATCCAGATCTTCTCGTCCTGCAGGCCGAGCAGCTCGACCTTGCCCACATCCGGGACGCGTTGCAGCTGGATCTGGATGCGGTCGGCGTAGTCCTTGAGCACCGCATAGTCAAAGCCGTCGCCGGTCAGGGCGTAGATATTGCCGAAGGTGGTGCCGAACTCGTCGTTGAAAAACGGCCCCTGGATATCCGGCGGCAAGGTGTGGCGGATGTCGCTGATTTTCTTGCGCACCTGGTACCACAACTCAGGAATCTGCGCCGAACGCATCGAGTCACGGGCAATAAAGGTGACCTGGGATTCACCAGGACGGGAGAACGACACGATGCGTTCATACTCACCGGTCTCCATGAGTTTTTTCTCGATTCGCTCAGTGACCTGGCGCGAAACCTCCTGGGCCGTGGCTCCAGGCCAGTTGGTCTTGATCACCATGGCCTTGAAGGTAAAGGGCGGGTCTTCGCTTTGTCCCAACTTGGTGTAGGACAAGGTGCCAACCACGGCCAGCAGGATCATCAGGAACAGTACGATCTGGCGATTACGCAACGCCCATTCGGAAAGGTTGAAACCCATGGGGACTACTCCTTGGCCGCCAGATTCACTACACGGTTGGAGCGATCCACCGGGCGCACGGGTTGGCCCTCATGGAGCACATGCACGCCTGCGGCCACCACCCAATCGGTGGCGGCCAAGCCTTCGAGTACCGGCACGGTGTTTTCGCCAAACGCACCAATGCGTACAGGGGTGCGTTCAAGGGTGTTGTCCGGTTTTACACGCCAAACGTAGGACGCACCGTTCTCGGCACTCAGGGCAGACAGCGGTACCGATAGAGGAATGACACCGTCGACCTGGATGAAAACCCGTGCGCTTTGGCCCAGTTCGGCGGGCACTTTGCCGCCGGTGAAGGCTACGCGCGCGGCGAAGGTGCGAGACTTGGGGTCGGCGGCAGGAGACAGTTCACGAATGCGCCCGGCGAAGCGTTGCTCTGGCTGGCTCCACAACTCCACCGACACCGGCTGGCCGATCTTGAAGCGGCCAAAGCCCTGCTCGGGCAGGCTGATCAAGACTTCACGCTCGCCATCGGTGGCCAGGGTGAACACCGTCTGGCCAGCGGAAACCACTTGCCCCACCTCGACGGCACGCTTGGCGACTACCCCATCCTGAGGCGCACGCAGCACGGCGTAGCCGGCCTGATTGCTGGACACATCGAACTCGGCCTTGATCTGCTTCAGGCGTGCTTCACCGGCTCGGTAGAGGTTTTCGGAATTGTCGTACTGCGACCGACTGACCATCTGACGATCCATCAAGGTCTTGTAGCGATCCCGCTCCGCACGTACCAAGCTCAGATTGGCCTCGGCGGCGGCCACTTGGGCACGGGTGGCTTCCAATTGCAGGCGCACGTCCTGAGGGTCGAGTTCGGCCAGCGGCTGGTTGGCCTTGACCCGTTCGCCCTCCTCCACCAGGCGCTTGCTGACTTTGCCGCCGATGCGAAAGGCCAGGTCCGGCTCATAACGGGCACGCACCTCACCGGGGTAGCTGTCCATTGCCTGCGCCGACGGCTGCGGTTGCACCACCATGGCCGGGCGCACGGTGGTCTGGGCCGCTTCTTCATGGCCGCAAGCGGCCAACAGGAAGATCAGGCTGACAGGCAAAGCAAGGGGCAGGAAAGCGCTGCGCATGCTGAAGGACCTTTCGCAAATAGAGCTTGGAATAATTATACTGGCCGGTATGTTATTAATACCAAACTCACCAGTCCAGTATTAAAGGTGAAAATGTCCGACAATCCTCTGAACACCGCAAGCCCAGGGCGCCCCAAGGACATGGCAAAACGCCAGGCAATCCTCGAATCGGCAAAATCGCTGTTCCTGGATAAGGGCTATGCAAACACCAGCATGGACGCCGTCGCCCTGGCGGCCGGCGTATCGAAACTCACGGTCTACAGCCACTTCACCGACAAGGAGACGCTGTTCACCGCGGCGGTAGTGGCCAAATGTGAAGAGCAATTGCCGGTGATGTACTTCGAGCTTCCCGAAGGCATGCCCGTCGAGACGGTGTTGCTCAACATCGCACGCGGCTTTCATCGGCTGATCAACAGCGAGGAGTCGGTAAACCTGCATCGCCTGATGATGACCACCGGCAATCAGGACGTGAAACTCTCCCAGATCTTCTTCAACGCCGGCCCCATGCGCATGCTGCAAGGCATGGAGCGCTTGCTCGGCAAGATTGACCAGGGCGGCGCGCTGAGCATCGACACACCGTTCAAAGCCGCGGAGCACTTCTTTTGCTTGCTCAAGGGCACGGCGAACTTTCGCTTGTTGTATGGCTGCGGCGGACAATTGAGCGCGCAAGAGGCTGAAGAGCATGTGCAGGACGTGGTGCAGTTGTTTATGCGGGCCTATCGCAGCACGGGGCTCGACAGCACCGCATAGGCGGTAGCAACCGACGGTAACCACGATGCGAAGCGAGTCGCTCTTGATCTGCTCTTGATCTGCTTTTGATTTTGATCTTAAGCGCCCCGTCAAACCACGCTGGCCGGAATTCGACAGGGATTTGGGGGGTAAACCGGCAGGGATGCCGGTTTAGCCGCCCCGCGCCATGGATGGCGCGTGGCGGCGGCCCCCCAAATCACTGGCGGATTACGGGCACACCGAGCCCAGGCGAGGTGCCGAGTGGTGGGGCAAGAGCGTTTTACTTTTGCGCTTTTCAAAAGTGAGCC